>MUGK01000082.1 GCA_002007425.1 Chromatiales bacterium USCg_Taylor
AAGCCCGTACCCAGTGTCATCTGTCTGCTCATTATCGTCCTCGGCTGTATTCGGTGCGCCTACCGATCAGATCGCGGACTTTTGCAGAGGTTCCTTAAGTTTCACCGCGAATCGCCAGGTCTCCCCGGGAACGAGGATGCGCTTCCGGCCATACCAGCTCAGGCGCACGCGCCCAGGCGAGAGCCATTCCCGACCCATTCCGGTCACTGCCGCCACATCCATATCGAAGTTGAGCGCACGCTCGTAGTCGCGCGGAAGACCGGCCACGGTTCCCTCGATGACGAGGGGCTCGCCTTCGAGCGCCGGCGGTAGCCCGGTGGCTAGGATCCAGGACGCCCGGAGCAAGGCCCAGGCAAACCCCAGCGCAAACCACGCCGGAACGCGCAGGGAGTGAAACCGGATTGACGCCACGAGCAGCGGCAGGGCGGCCGCGCCCAAGCGGGCATCGGGCAGATCGGTAAACGGGTATAGCGCTAAGACGCCGAGAAGAAAAGCTAGTATTGCCTTACGCACGTGACGTCTTCCTTGACGACGAGAATCCACGCCATCAGTATACCGCGAGTGTCGCGGCCGGCGCGCCGAGAATCAACGGCATCACAACGGAGACGAGCAGCGTGCACCCCAAGGAATTCTTTAAGCGTTACCAGCCCGCCAAGCATAAGCTCTCCGGTAACCGTTTGGTCAGCTTTCTCGGCCATCGCTTGCATGATCCGAGTCCGCGTCCTGGGCCGTCGCCACCGGTCTTTTCATCGCCTTCATCCCGTTGCCCGTCCACACCCCGCTCGCAGCCGTCTCCGCCGTCGCGTTGCGGGTGAACCTCCCGGTCCTGGTCCTGTCTTCCTGGGCAACGAATCCTGTCACTGTCGTTCCTTTCAGCGTGATGGCCTATAAGATCGGCGCTTGGTTGCTCGGCCTGCCGCCCCTCAACGCGGATTTCGAGCCGACCCTCGACTGGGTCACAAGGACGCTCGTCCAAAGTTGGGCGCCCTTCTCGCTCGGGTGTCTACTTCTCGGGGCCGCCAGCGCCGTGGTCGGCTATTTTAGCGTTCAGTGCCTATGGCGGCTGCACCTCCTCCGGCGCCTGAAAGCGCGCCGCAAGCAACCCCGCGAAACCGGCTATTGAGAGTTTTCCAAGCGCCCCTCGGTCAGGTGCAGCACGCGGTTCATGCGCCGGGCCAAGCGCATATCGTGGGTCACGATCACCAGGGTCGCGCCGTAGGCCTGGTTAAGCTCAAGCATAACCTCGAACACCTGCTGTGCCGTATGTTCGTCAAGATTCCCGGTCGGCTCATCGGCTAAAACACACTTGGGGCGCGTCACCAGCGCGCGCGCCACCGCCGCCCGCTGACGCTCCCCGCCCGACAGCTCCCCCGGTTTGTGCTGCAAACGCTGGCCCAGACCCACAGCCTCAAGTATTTCGGCCGCGCGCGCCTTGGCATCGCGAGGCCTCGCCCCGGCGATTAAAACCGGCATGGAGACGTTCTCGAGGGCCGTGAACTCGGGCAGCAAGTGATGAAACTGATACACGAACCCCAGGGTGCGGTTACGCAACAAGCCGCGCTCGGCTTCGCTCAAGGCGCTCATCGGCGCACCCGAAACCTCGACCGTGCCCGCCGTGGGCACATCCAATCCCCCCAGCAGGTGCAGCAAGGTGCTCTTACCGGAACCGGAGGCGCCGACGATCGCGATCAATTCACCGGCCGCGACCGCGAGATCGATGCCTTTGAGCACGTGGACCTCGAGCCCGCCCTCGCAAAACGATTTCTGCAACTCGCGGCACGAGAGCACCACGTTATTCATAACGCAAGACCTCCGCGGGTTGGGTCCGGGAGGCACGCCAGGCGGGGTACACGGTGCTCAAGAGACAGAGGGTGAAGGCGACCACGGTGATGCGGATGACATCCGGCCAACGCATGTCGGAGGGCAGCTCGCTGATGTAGTAAATATCGGGGGGCAGAAACTGCGTCTGAAAGAACTGCTCGATCGCCGGGACCAAGGTATCGACGTGCGTCGCCAACTGCACCCCGCCCAGCAGCCCGAGTAAGGTCCCGACAAAGCCGATCACCGTCCCTTGCACGATGAAGATCGACATGATGCCCCCCGGCGTCAGACCGAGGGTGCGCAGGATAGCGATATCGGCGGCCTTGTCGGTGACCACCATGACCAGCGTCGAAATAATATTGAAGGCCGCAACCGCCACGATCAGCATCAGGATCACGTACATCACGATCTTCTCGGTCTTCAGCGCTTGGAAGAAATTGACGTGTTGCTGGGTCCAGTCCACGGCCGCATAGTGTTCGGGTAAGCCGCGGATGAGCTCACGGCTGATGCGCGGCGCGGCAAACATATCATCGACCTTGATGCGGATCCCGCTCACGCCCTCCCGGATCCGGAACAAGCGCGCCGCATCCTCGAGATGGACCAGGGCCAAGGCGGCGTCGTAGTCGTGCATGCCGATCTCGAAAACCCCCGCCAAGGTAAAGCGCTTGAGGCGCGGTAGGATGCCCGCGGGCGTCGCCGTCGCTTGCGGTACCACCAAGGTGACCTTATCTCCGACCTCGGCGCGGAGAGCTCGCGCCAAGGCGGCGCCGAGCAAGATGTTATACCCGCCCGGTTTGAGATCCTGCATACGGCCCGCGCGCATACGCTCCCCCACCACCGAAACTTTGGGTTCCTCGTCCGGCAACACGCCCTCGACGATCACCCCATGCACGATGCCCGCGCGCGTCGCCATGCCCTCGGCGCGTATGAAAGGCGCGGACCCGCGTACCCGGGGATCGCGATCAATTACCTTGCTCACGGCCCGCCAATCGCGCAACGCCCGGCCGCGCTCGACGATGGTCGCATGCGCGGTGACCCCGAGGATACGCCCCCGCAATTCCTTCTCGAAGCCGTTCATCACCGAGATCACGGTGATGAGCGCCGTGACGCCGACCGCGACTCCCAGCATGGAAATGATCGATATGAACGAAATGAAGTGGTTGCGGCGCTTCGCGCGTGTATAGCGCAGGCCGATGTAGAGACTGAGCGGCTTGAACATGGGCCGGCATTATACCCGAAGCACGACGGCCCCGGATTACCGGTCGCGCCGGAAAGGATCGCGGCTATGATTCCAGGAAGGCGTCGATTTCACCGCGCCGCGCCTCGGCATCCGCATATCCAATCTCGATGAGGTGCGCGAGATAGTCCGGTTGAAACATGAGCAAGCTCAAAATGTCATTGGATCGGGTCTCCTGCGTGCCGAGTCCACGAGTCATGAACCGGAACGCGCGCGGGAGGGCGGCCTCGTACTCGCTTGCAAGCTTGCCGAGATCGCGCGAGGGGCGGAGCAAGAGCAGCTTGATGGGACGGAGATCCCCGCGTTCCTGCACCGGGATCTTGCCGATCAGATCGTTGACGTGCTGGAGCCGCACCGCATCGTGATCGAAAACATCCAAAAAGATGGCGTTGAACAATGCGCCGACGACCTGAGCCGGCGGGGGATAGGAATCGATGTGGGGGATCGCATCAACCCCGTTAACGAAGCGCGTCGAGACGGCGAGGATGCGCTCGGCGCCGAGATGTACCGCGGGCGCGAGGGGGGCAGTCATCCGGATCCCGCCATCGCCGAACCAGCGGCGGTTGATGCGTACGGCGGGGAAGAGCAAGGGCAAGGCCGCTGAAGCCAAAATATGATCGAGCCGGATCTTGCAGCGCACCAGTTTCCGGTGACCGCGTTCCCAATGGACCGGTTCGGTGCCTTGCACCCAGGTCACGGACTGGCCGGTGGAATAGCTCGAGGCGGTGATGGCCACGGCCTTCAGGCGTCCCCGTGCAAGGTTGTTCCCGATACCGGGCAGATAACGGTGCGCGGGCTGGAGCAGGCGTTCCAACATGGCGCAAAGAGGCGCCGTGTCCACCATACTGCGCGCGCCCGTGCGGTTTGAAGACCGCCCTAACAACAACCGGGTGCTCCAATGCACGACGTTGCGCGCGAGCGATAACCGATCAACGCGAAATATTTGGTCGGTGGTCAAGCCCGACCAGAGCCCCGCGAGCGTCTCCGCCCGTTCGAGAAAACAAGCGGGCCGGCTCGCGAGATAGGCGGCATTGATGGCCCCGGCCGACACACCGGTGATGATGGGGATTTCTAGCTCAGGATGTCGGCGAGCCAATGATTGCACGAATCCCACCTGATAGGCGCCGCGGGCGCCGCCGCCGCTCAGCACCAAGGCGAGGTCATTAGTCAAGGTCATGGTAACTACCGAAGCAGCACTGCATAAACCTAACGGGATGCAATGCAGATACCATGCTGAATCGCTTCGTGGTCAGCATCGCGATTGAACGAGCTTCTCTGCCGCTAACAATCGCTCGGGCGTGCCGACGTCAACCCAGGCTCCCTCGTAGCGCTCCCCGGTCACCAAACTATGGGAGACCGCAATACGCAGCACCGCGGAGAGCCGAAACGTGCCCGGCAGGCAATCGTCGAACAGCTCCGGCCGATAGGCGCCGATCCCGCCGAAGGTTAGCCGGCGATCCCCGGACAATGCCACGCCATGCCCGGTGAGCGCGAAGTCCCCCGCGGGATGGTGCGGCGGATTATCCACCAGCACCACATGCGCCAGCCGCTGCGGCTGGCCCGCTAATTTTTGGTAGGGGTAGTCGGTCCAGATGTCCGCGTTGACGACGATAAACGGCCCCGGTCCCAGGAACGGCAGTGCCCTTAAAATACCGCCGCCGGTTTCAAGCGCCTCGGTCCCCTCGCGCGAATAGCGCAGCGAGGCGCCCAAAGCTGCGCCGGTCCCCAGCGTCTGTTCGATGAGATCGCCGTGCAGCGCGTGATTGACGATGATATCCGTGATCCCCGCGCGCACCAAGCGCTCGACTTGATATTGGATCAGGCTTTTGCCCGCGACTTGCAGCAGCGCCTTGGGCAGACGATCGGTCAAGGGGCGCATGCGTTCCCCCTTGCCCGCGGCCAAGATCATCGCCTTCATCGCGCGTACCGTTCGTTAATTACAGGTATGACTTCTTCGACCAGCAGGATATGCAGCGATTCCAATTCCGGGTAGCGCACGCTCACATCGGCAATGTGCGCGAGCGTTCTAGGAATATCATTGAGGTAGCCGCGTTTAGCGTCGCGATGCCATAAACGCACGAATATTCCGCTGGCCTTGAGATGCCGTTGCACGCCCATCAGATCGAACCAGCGGTAAAACGCCGTGAGGCTCACACCACTTAAAATGCCATGTTGGAGCGCCCGCCGGTAATACTGCCAGGCCCAGATCTCGACCTGCTTCCGCGGCCAGCGAACGTAGCAATCCCGTAGTAAAGAAACAACGTCGTAAGTGACAGGGCCGATCACCGCGTCCTGGAAATCGAGGATCCCGGGATCATTGCCCGCGCCGACCAATAGGTTTCGGGAATGAAAATCGCGGTGTACGAAGACCCGGGGTTGCGACAAGGCCGATTCCGCCAAGAATGCAAAGCTCGCGTTGAGCTTCGCGTTTTGGCCGGCCGATAAGCGCAGATCGAGCTCCTTCGCTAGCAGCCATCTCCTAAACAGATCCGTCTCCCGCATCAGCAGATCGCGATCGTAAGGAGGAAGTCCCCGGCCGTCGGTGCGCAACTGCATCGCGACGACGGCGTTCAGGGCGTTATTATAAAGCTGTCCGGCGTTTTCGGGCCGTAACTCGTCCAGGTAGAGCCTGGTTCCGAGATCCGTTAAAAGCAAGAACCCACGCGCAAGATCGCCCGCTAATACCTTGGGGGCATTCAAACCCGCCTCTCCCAGGCGTTTGGCGATATCGATGAAAGGCGCGCAATTCTCCCGCTCGGGCGGCGCATCCATCACGATATAGGAACGATCCCGATGCTGGATCCGCCAGTAACGCCGGAAGCTGGCGTCGCTCGAGGCCGCGCTGAGCTGGAACTCACCTGTCTTGAGGATCCGGGTTACCCAGAGCTTGAGATCATCGTGACGCATCCGGATCCGATTCCTTTTCACGGCTGGTCGTAATGTAGCCCACATGCAAACGCCACGCACTTACCATAGAATTTCATCTCAGTGCTCGGTGTACTTGAAAGTCATGTTCTCGTTGACGCGCTACTAGCGTACCGGATTTTTTTGACCCATGCGTGACCATCCCCCAGAGGAGCGCGTTGCCGGCGACCGGCTGCTAGCCTTGGGACGTTCCGTCATCGACAACGAGGCGCAAGCCGTGGCCGCTCTCGGCGCGCGCATCGGCCCGGAGTTCGTCGGCGCCTGCCGTTATCTTTTGAGCTGCGAGGGCAGAATCGTGGTATTGGGCATGGGTAAGTCCGGCCATATCGGCGGCAAGATTGCGGCCACCTTGGCAAGCACGGGCACCCCGGCGTTCTTCGTCCACCCCGGCGAGGCCAGCCACGGCGACATTGGCATGATCACCACCAAGGATGTGGTACTCGCGCTGTCCAACTCCGGCGAAACCGTGGAACTTATAGTCTTGCTACCGCTCATTAAACGCTTAGGGATCCCGCTCGTCGCTCTCACCGGCAAGCCCGAATCGACCCTCGCACGCGCCGCCTCCGTCAACTTGGATGTCAGCGTGGCGCAAGAAGCTTGTCCTTTGGGCTTGGCGCCGACTTCGAGCACGACCGCAGCCCTGGCCATGGGAGACGCGCTGGCCATCGCCCTCCTCGAGGCGCGGGGATTTAGCGCCGCGGACTTCGCGCAGACACATCCGGGCGGAATACTGGGGCGGCGGCTGCTCCTGCGTATTTCCGATCTCATGCATACCGGGGACGAGATCCCGGTGGTCACCGCCGAGGCGCTGTTGCGGGACGCGCTGGTGGAAATGTCGCGCAAGGGCCTGGGTATGACGGCGATCGTCGGGGACGGGCTGCGGATCGCCGGTATCTTCACGGACGGCGATCTGCGCCGCGCCCTGGACCGCGGCGTCGACGTCCATCGAGCGCGCATGCGGAGCGTCATGACGCCCGCATGCGTCACCGTCGGCCAAGACTGCCTCGCGGCCGAAGCGCTCAACCTGATGCAGCGGCACAAGATCAACGCGTTGTTAGTCGCCGACGAAAAGAGCAATCTGCGCGGCGTGCTGAACATGCACGATTTACTGCGCGCCGGGGTCCTGTAACGTTCCCGTCATGGCGGACCTCGCGGAACCGCTGCATCGGGTCAAGGCCAGGGCCGCGAAGATCCGCCTCGCCGCATTCGATGTCGACGGGGTGCTGACCGACGGCAGCCTGATCCTAGGCGATCGAGGCGAGCAGTTTAAGGTGTTTCACACCCACGATGGGCAGGGGCTGACCATGCTGCGCGAAGCCGGCTTACACATCGCCGTGATTTCCGGACGCTCTTCGGCGGCGGTCGAAGAGCGCATGGCGGATCTCGGGATACGGTACGTCTACCAGGGGGCCTCCGACAAGCTATCGATCTTCAATGCCCTGCTCCGCGAGCTCGGCTTGAGCGCCGAGCAGGCGGCGTTCATGGGAGACGATGTGCCGGATTTGCCGGTCATGATCCGCGCCGGACTTGCGGTTGCCGTGGCCGATGCGCATTATTTAGTGTGTCAGCATGCGCATTGGCGGACACGGCATCCGGGCGGATGCGGCGCCGTGCGCGAATTGTGCGAGCTGCTCCTGGACGCGCAAGGCGCGCTCGCTAACCTTTACGACCGGTACTTGAGGTAACGCATAGCTTCTGTGACGGTTCTAAGCTTTCGCAAGCTAAAGCACTGGCCGGGAGTGATCGCACTTAGCGTTTGTGCCGGCACCACCGCTTGGATCCTGGAGCGCCTGGAAGAGCAAAATATCCCCCGCGAGGCGGTCGGCCCGGATGAACCGGATTCTTACATGGAGAACTTCGTCCAAACCGCCATGGACGAGCGCGGCAGGCTCGAAAGCAGGCTGCGCGCCAAGCGCATGTTCCACTTCAGCGATGACACCACCCAACTCCTTCATCCCGCCCTCGAGCTATCTAGCGATAATCCGAAGGCGCCGTGGTTCGCCCGTGCCGACTCGGGATGGATCGGGGCCGGCAACGATACCGTCTTACTGTACGGAAACGTGAGCGTGTGGCGCCAAAACCCCGAGGGCCTGCGCGAGATCGAGGTGCAAGCGCCCGATCTCAGGATACTGCCCAAAAAGCGCTACGCTGAAACCGATAGCGCCACCACGATCATCACGCCCACGGGCATCACCCAGGGAATCGGGATGCGTGCGCGGCTCGCGTTTGGCCTGGTCGAATTACTGAAAAACGTGCGCACTCATTATGACGAAAAGCGTTAACTCGAGCGTGTTGCTGGCAGGTTTACTCTTTGTCACGGCCGCCGCCGCGTTGTCCACCGATCGCGATCAACCGATTGAAGTCACGGCGGACTTCGTCGAAATCGACGATAAGATAGGGGTTGCGACTCACCTTGAAATACACGCCTGACCAACAGCTGAAAGAGGCGCGCTTGGTAGGCAGCCCGGCGACTTACCGGCAACGCCCCGACAACGAGGCGGAGGATATCGAGGGCGAGGCCCTCAACATGAGGTATCAGACGCAAGAGCAACTGATCCATATGACCAACAAGGTCAAAATCGTACAACGGCGACAGATTTACACCGGCCACCACATGACCTACGATACCGCCCGCAATGTCCTTAAAGCAAGAAAGGCGCGCCCCGGCGAGCTATCCAACGGCGCCGGGGCCACCGACGATGACCGGGTACGGATCATCATTCCTCCGGCCAAGAAAACGGAGCCGAACGGAACCGATCGCGCCTCCCGCGCTGGTGGACCTGGACCAAAAAAATAAACCCGGCGAAAAATCAATCCACGTCATCAGCGCCCGGCACCTGTCAAAAACGTATCAGTCACGGCAGGTCATCAAGGATGTCAGCCTAAATGTTAAAAGCGGAGAAGTGGTCGGTTTGCTCGGTCCAAATGGTGCGGGTAAGACCACGAGCTTCAACATGATCGTGGGGCTCGTGCCGAATGACGCCGGCGCCGTGTTTCTCAACCGCCGCGACATCACCGCCTTGCCGATGGACCAACGCGCGCGTTTAGGACTGGGCTACCTCCCGCAGGAGTCTTCCATATTCAGAAAACTCACGGTGAGGGACAACGTCCTGGCGGTACTGGAGATACGATCGGTTCTCGACCCGGCGGAGCAAGAACGCCGGCTGACGGGCCTGCTGCAAGAATTCCATCTTCAGCAGGTGTCCGATCGTGTGGGCGAAACCCTGTCTGGAGGCGAGCGGCGGCGCACGGAGATCGCGCGGACACTGGCGGCGGAGCCCGAGTTCATTATGCTGGATGAACCCTTCGCCGGCGTCGATCCGCTTTCGGTGCTCGATCTTCAGAAGGTCATCAAACAGCTTGCGGCGCGCGGGATCGGGATCTTGATCACCGACCACAACGTCCGCGAGACCCTGGGGATCTGCGATCGGGCTTATATCGTAAATGAAGGAACCATTATCGCGGAGGGCGCGCCGGACACCATTCTCGCCAACGACACCGTACGCCGGGTCTATTTAGGTCACTCCTTCACGTTGTAGATCGACCCGGCGCTGGGCAGCGCCCTCGGCGAGGCCGATCGCCACCTCCGACAGCATGAGCCACGGATCGCCCGGGATTGCACCTTTGATGGCTCGTTCTACTTGATGAGCGGCCAGCAGCAGCTCCCGCAAGCTGGCGACGGTGTGGCGCCGCAGCGCCGGTTTCAAGGCCGCTTTACGCCGATCCCAGACGCGGAATTCCTCGAACAAGGGCTCCAGAGGAAGCTTGCGCACCTGGTTATAAGCCAAGCGGCATAGGATCCGCAGCTCACGCACCAGAGACCAGGTCACGAGCGCGGCTTCGGTACCCTCGGCGCGCAATCCGGCGAGCACGGACAGGGATCGTGCCAGGCGCCCTGCCAACACGCAGTTGACCAGGGCGAACACGTCATAACGGCTGCTGTCCGCGACCACCGCGACGACGTCCTCAAGACCCGCCTTTCCGCCCGGCAAGGAAAGCCGGAGCTTCTCAAGCTCCTGACTTGCCGCGGGCAGGTTATTCTCGACCCGCTCGGCAATGAACATCGCCGCCTCCTGATCGAGGATGAGACCGCGCCGTTCGCCGAGCCGCAGGATCCAGTCCGGCATCGCCTCGGGCGGCACCGGCGCCACCTCGACAATCACGCCCGCGGCTTCGATGGCTTGGTACCATACGCCTTGCTTCGCTCTGTAATCGAGGACGGGTGCGCGGATCACTACCACGGTGTCCGCTGACATCCCTTGCGCATACGCGATGATGGTTTGTACGCCTTCGCTGTTCGGGGGAACGTGCGCGAGCGTAAGCTCTATGAGCCGGCGGTCGCTGAAGAGGCTCAGGTGATTCGCCTCGTAGCGCAGGCGTTGCCAGTCGAATCCCGCTTGCGCCTCGAGCACCACCCGCTCCGTGACGCCGAGCGCACGCGCCTGGGATCGGATGTGGTCCATAGCCTCCAGACACTGGTAGGGCTCATCGCCCGCGATGAGGTAGAGCCGTTCGAGCCCCTCGCGTTCGATGCGCGCCCCAAGCTGGCCGGGTTTGAGTTTTGCCCGCGGCCGCGGGCGGGCTGCCGTCACGTTTACTTCGCTCTAATGGTTTCGAGCCGTCTAAGCACCGTCGCGGCCGCGTCTTGAATTATTTCTTGCCGCAAGAGCTGCTCTTCATCGGATTTGGCAAGCGCCGCGGTCTCATCGAAGGTGTAATCGCGCAGCAGATCGATGCTTTGCGCGGCGAGCAAGGAATGCCCCTTGGCGTCGGCCACCATCAAATCGACGCGATAGGCAAGCTCGTACTCGCGCACCTTGCCGGTGCGCGGATCGACCGAAAGCACGCGCTGCTCGAAGCGCTCGTCTCTCAGCGTGACCACGGCTTCGGCCAGGGCCGGCTTGCCCATGAGGGCGACGCCGTTATACTGCAATTGCCGCTGCAATTGCGCCGTCACTTGCGGAGCGCCGGCCGACTCGACAAACACGCCCGAGAAACGGAGCGCCACCGGGCTCGATCCGCGCAGGTGAAATCCGCATCCATGCCCACACAGGATGATCGCCAGGACGGCGGCTGACTTCATCATACGGTCACGATGTTCACGAGACGCCCGGGCACCACCACGAGCTTCTTGATCTCTTTACGGTCGAGGTAGCGCCGGACCTTGGGATCGGCGAGCACGATCTCCTTGACCGCCCCCTCCGGTGTCCCCGCGGCGAGCGTGAGATCCGCCCGCTTCTTACCGTCGATCTGTACGACTAGCCGGATCTCGGAGCGCACCAGGGCGGCCTCATCGACCTTGGGCCAGCGTGCGTTGGCGACCAGATCCGCATGGCCGAGGGCGGCCCAAAGCGCCTCGGTGATGTGGGGCACGATCGGCGACAGCACTATCACGATGGTCTCGAGGCCTTCGCGCTGCAGCGCGCATCCCTGCTCGGAATTATCCTTGAAACCCGTCAAGGCATTCGTAAGCTCCATGACCGCCGCGATCGCGGTATTGAACGTATAGCGGCGCCCGATATCGTCGTTGACCTTGGCGATTGTCTGATGGATCTGGCGGCGTAGTTCCGCTTGCGCCGGCGTCAGCCGGGTCTTATCGACCGCAGCCACGGCCCCGCCTGCGAGTTGCTCCGCCGCGAAGCGCCAGAGACGCTTGAGGAAGCGAAACGCACCTTCGACGGCAGTGTCCGACCACTCGAGGGATTGCTCCGGCGGAGCCGCGAACATGGTGAATAATCGAACCGTGTCGGCCCCGTACTCATGTATGAGCGCTTGCGGATCGACGGTATTACCCTTCGATTTCGACATCTTGGCGCCGTTCTTCAGCACCATCCCTTGGGTAAGCAGGCGCGTGAAAGGCTCCGCATGCGGCGCCATTCCCGCGTCGCGCATGAGCTTGTGGAAAAACCGGGCGTAGAGCAAATGCAGCACGGCATGCTCCACGCCGCCGATGTATTGATCCACGGGCAGCCAGTAGCGGACCCGATCATCGAGCATGCACTCGGTGCTGTCCGCGCAACAGTAACGCGCGTAATACCACGAGGATTCGAAAAAGGTATCGAAGGTGTCGGTATCGCGTTCGGCGGTTCCGCCGCAGGCCGGACAACGCGCCTGGTAAAACTCCGGCATGCGCTTGATGGGTGAAACCACGCCCTGAAACTCCACCTCTTCGGGAAGTACCACCGGCAACTGCTCCTCGGGGACCGGCACGGGGCCACACCGCGGGCAATTGAGCATCGGGATCGGGCAGCCCCAGTAGCGCTGGCGGGACACACCCCAGTCACGCAAGCGGAAATTCACTTTGCGCCGCCCTTTGCCGCCTTTCCGCAAATGCTCGGCGATGGCCGCAAAGGCGGCGGCCGAGCTTAGACCATCGAACGCGCCTGAATTTCTCAGCACCCCCGGTTCGATAAACGCCGCCTCCGATACGTCCGCGCTGAGAGCATCCCCGGGGAACACCACCTGCCTAATCGGCAGGCCGTAGCGGCGCGCGAACTCATAGTCGCGGCTATCATGGGCGGGCACCGCCATCACCGCGCCGGTGCCGTAGCCCATCAACACGAAGTTGGCGACCCACACGGGCAAGGCCTCGCCGGTGATTGGGTGCAGGGCTTCGACCCCGAGCGGCAGGCCTTTTTTCGCCATGGTCTCGAGCTCCGCCTCGCTCGTACCCATGCGGCGGCACTCATTGACGAACCCGGCCAGCGCGGGATCACGTTGAGCAAAGCGCGCCGCCAAGGGGTGCTCGGCGGCGACCGCGAGATAGGTCACGCCCATGAGCGTGTCCGGGCGCGTGGTGAACACCGTCAAGCTCTCGCCAAGTGCGGGGATCGAAAACTCGGCCTCGACGCCTTCGGAGCGTCCGATCCAATTGCGCTGCATCGTGCGCACGGCGTCCGGCCAACCCTCGAGCCCCTTCAAACCGGTGAGCAATTCCTCGGCGTAATCGGTGATCTTCAAGAACCACTGGGGGATCATACGCCGCTCGACGGGAGCCCCAGATCGCCAGCCCTTGCCATCGATCACCTGTTCATTGGCCAGCACCGTCTGATCGACGGGATCCCAATTGACGACGGAGGTTTTCTTATAGGCCAGACCTTTCTTAAATAACTGTACAAAAAACCACTGTTCCCAGCGGTAATACTCGGGCCGGCATGTGGTTAGCTCGCGCGCCCAGTCGTAGCCAAACCCCAAACGCTTGAGCTGGCCGCGCATAGTGGCAATGTTTTCATAGGTCCAGCGCGCCGGGGGGACGCGGTTATCGATGGCGGCGTTCTCCGCCGGCAGCCCGAAGGCGTCCCAACCCATCGGCTGCAGGACGTTCTTCCCCCGCAGGCGCTGATAGCGGGCGATCACATCGCCGATGGTGTAATTGCGGACGTGGCCCATGTGCAGGCGCCCGCTCGGGTAGGGGAACATCGAAAGGCAGTAGAATTTCTCCCGCCCCGGCTCTTCGCTGGCCGCAAAGACCCGGTGCTCGTCCCATCGTTGTTGCATCGCGGGCTCGATGCTGGCCGGTTGGTATTGCTCCTCCATCGTCCTTAGAGAATACCGCAGCGGGCTCACCTGCTACAACCGGAGAGCCGGCGGAGCATTGCGCTGCGCCGATTTCCGCAGAGTTTGGGGATCTCCCTTCGATCAAAGCGCCGCTGATGGTCTATAGTTAATCAAGATATATCGCGGGCGAGCAAAGGGATCCCTACGGATTCTCACGAAGGAGACGGCAAAATGATAAACGAGTGGTTAAAAAAGCTAGGACGACTCCTCTGTTTTTTGGGATCCCACGACTTTCGAGTCGTGGAAGTGTCGTTTGCCTTCGGCGGCAGTTCCGGCATCGAGAAAGTGGAGTGCCGGCGGTGCGGGTATCGGACCGCGCGCGAGGCGCCGCCGTGATAATCAATATACTTCGCGGGCGGGGTATGCGTTTAATTTAACCAGCCTTATCTCACGCGGGGCGGGAACGGCACCACCGCGGCCGTCGCGCTCTCACCCGCCCGGGTTGCGAATTCAGGCGCCAAGCGGTGTAGCAAGGACTGTAAGCGTTCCTCATCGTAGCGGGCCACGGCTTCGGCCATTTCCGCCAAGGTCGATTTAAGCACGCGGGAATCGACATGCCGGTGTCGCGCCAGCAAAATCTTCTTGTGCTTGGTCGCGCGCAAGGCTTCTTGATCGTGGAATAGCTCCTCGAAGAGCTTCTCTCCGGCCCGCAGGCCCGTATACACGATCTCGATCTCCGCGCCGAGGACTTTCCCCGAGAGCCGGATCATTTGCTCGGCGAGATCGCTGATCTTGACCGGCTCCCCCATATCGAGCACGAAAATTTCACCGCCCTCGCCCATCGCGGCAGCCTGCATGATCAACTGGCTGGCCTCGGCGATGGTCATGAAGTAACGCATGACCTCCGGGTGGGTCACGGTGACCGGGCCGCCCGAGCCGATCTGTTTACGAAATAACGGCACCACACTGCCCGCCGAGCCCAAGACGTTTCCGAAGCGTACAGTCGTAAAGCGAGTATCGGAGCGTTGCTGCAAATTCTCACAGATTATCTCGGCGACGCGTTTGCTGGCGCCCATGACATTCACGGGATTCACGGCCTTATCGGTCGAGATGAGCACGAATTGGCTCACCCGGGCGGCACGCGCAGCCTCGGCCACGGTCTTGGTCCCGAGCACGTTGTTGTGTACGGCCTCGCGCAGTTGCGATTCGAGCATGGACACGTGCTTATAGGCCGCCGCATGGAACACGACCTCGGGCGCGTGGCGCTGCATGACACGCCGTACCGCCGCTTCATCGCAGACGTTACACAAATGAAAGCTCGTCTCCACCGCCGGGAAGACCGTCTTGAAATCGAGCTCCAACTCATAAAGATTGAACTCAGATTGATCGACGACGACAAGCTTTCCCGGCGACAACTGAGCGATCTGCCGGCAAAGCTCCGCCCCGATCGAGCCCCCGCCGCCGGTAATCAACACGGCCTTTCCTGAGAGGCGGGATCGAATCAGGTTCCAGTTGAGCGCCACCGGCTCGCGCCCCAGGAGGTCCTCGATTAGCACCTCGCGGAGCTCATTCATCCCGGCGCGGCCGGCCAGCACGTCATGGATGCTCGGCAAGGTGCGCACCGGCAGCCCGGTGCGCTCCGCCAGCTCGACCAGACGCTTCATTTGACGCGAGTTCGCCGAGGGAATGGCGATCATCACCATCCGCGCATCCACGCGGTCCACCGCGGCGGGCAAGCCATCGCTCGTCCCCAGCACCCGCAGGCCATGGATCTCGCGCCCCGATTTCGCGAGATCGTCGTCCAAAAACGCAACCGGCCGGTAGCGGCGTTCCGGATCGCGCATCAAGTCCCGGACCAGCAACTCGCCACCCTGTCCCGCGCCCACGACGATGACCCGCTGGCCGGTGGGCGAGCGCAGATGATAGTCCTTAAACCAGCGGAAGGCGAAGCGCGGGCCGCCGAGCAAACCCCCGAGGATGATCGCATAGAGAGGAAAGACCGAACGCGGCACTCCGTGCAGCCGGTTGACCATGAATAACACGACCGCGCACACAAGCGCGCCCGCCAGCACGGCCTGCCCGATGCGCATGAGATCTGGCAGTGACGCGAAACGCCAGACACCCCGGTAGAGGCCGACATACCAATAAAATACGCACTGTATGGGGATGACCACGAACAGGGCGCCGATCCCCGCGGTCAAAAATCCGTCTGGGATCGTCCCGAGATTAAAACGCAACCAATAAGCGCACAGCCAGGCGAGCGGGATCATCATGAGATCATGCAGGAAGGCGGCGGCGCGCAGATGCCATGTTTTCAAATGCTTGGACATGCGTTCACCCCTTAGGCTGCGTTACTACGCCTCACGGCTTCTTCAAGCCCTGTAACCACCTGGTCCACCTGCGCTTCGGTGATACGATTGTGAAACGCAAGGGCGAGGGTCCGTTTCGCCACCGATTCGGTGACGGGCAGCATCCCGGGCTGGGTGCCGAACCTCTCTCGAATGAACGGCTGAAGATGAATCGGACTAAAGTATCCCCGCGCGGGAATGCCCCGCCGCTCCAGCGCATGGATCAGGGCGTTGCGGTCTAGCCCATCGGCCAAGGTCACCACATACACGAACCAGCTCATCGTCACATGCGGTTTGACCACCGGCGGCTGCACCAGATCGAGTAAGCTCAAACGCTGGGTATACATTTTCGCGACGTGATTCCGCCTCGACAGCATGCGGTCAATCTTTCGTAGTTGCGACACACCCAGGGCAGCTGACATTTCATTCAGGCGGTAATTGTACCCGAGACGCTCATGTTGCAACCACGCGTGCTCCGCGTCTCGCCCTTGGTTGCGCAGGCTGCGTGCTACGCGGGCCAGGTCGTCATCGTTGGTGACCACGATGCCGCCCTCGCCGGTGGTGATCTGCTTGTTCGGATAGAACGCAAACACGGCGGCGGTACCGAATCGGCCGATCTTCTCTCCCCGATATTCCGCACCGAGGGCCTCCGCCGAGTCGTCGATCACAACCATGCCGTGGCGCTCTACAATAGTTAAAACATCCTCCCATTCGATCGGGTGTCCGAACACGTCGACCGCCATCACCGCCTTGGTCTTGGGCGTGATCTTGTGCTCCAGATCGCCCGGATCCATCGTGTAGGTCTCGGGCTCGATATCCACGAACACCGGCGTCGCGCCCACATAGAGGATCGCATTGACGCTAGCGACGAACGTAAACGATGGCACCAACACCTCATCGCCGGGACCGATGCCCAAGGCGCACAGAATTAAATGCAACGCCGCGGTGCCGGAATTCACCGCGACCGCATGCCGGACCCCGATATAGTCGGCCATGAGGTGTTCAAACTCCTCGGCCTTGGGTCCCAGGGCCAGGCGGCCGGAACGGAGTACCTCGACGACCGCCGCGATATCGGTCTCGTCGATGTCCGCGGCAGACATGGCAATCGGCTTAAGCATGTTGGCGGATCGTGACAATACGTGCCGGTACACCGGTTGCGGTTGCGTCTGGAGGTAAGTCGCCGACGACCGCCGATCCGGCCCCGATCACCGTACGGGCGCCGATCGATACATGGGGAATCACGCTGCTGCCAAGGCCAATCAGTACGCCCTCCCCGACCAGGACGTTGCCCGCGAGATGAGCGCCGGGGGCGATGTGCACAAATGCCCCGATGTTACAGTCGTGATCCACGGAGGCCAGGGTATTCACGATGCAATGCTCTCCGATCCGGGCGTCCGGTTGGATCACGGCACCCGCAAGAATCACCGTTCCCCGGCCAAGCCGCACCGTAGGATGCACATAGGCACGGGGGTGGATGATACTGAGCCACTTGATATTCGTATATGTTGTGGCTATCTCCCGGCGCCGCTTATTGTTACCGATTCCGATGACCGCCGCCATCCCCCCCTCAATGCACAGCGCTTGCCTGAGATCTCCGAGCACGGGCAGCCCCAACACGGTCTGTCCCCACTTGCCGGCATCGTCATCGAAAAAGCCCGCGCCGCGGTATCCCGCCGCGAGCAGCGTACTCGCCACGACCTTGGCATGACCTCCGGCACCCAAAATATATACAGGATCACCCTCCGGCATTGTTTCCCCTAAAGGGCGGCATGGTCGCGTGGCCCTCCGCGTTGATCCCCTTCCGGCGCAGCATGGCGCCGACGGATAGGAGAAGGATCTTCACGTCGAGCCGGAGGCTTTGATGATCGACATACCAGACATCCAACTCAAACCGCTCTGGCCAGCCCAGTGCGTTCCGCCCGTTGACCTGGGCCCAGCCCGTGATCCCCGGCTTCACTTCCTGCCGGCGCGCTTGTTCCGGGGAATAGAGATTGAGGTATTCCATCAGCAGCGGCCGCGGTCCGACCAAGCTCAGATCGCCCTTCAGTACATTCCAAAGCTCCGGCAGCTCGTCGAGGCTCAGGCTCCTCAAGAAGCGCCCGAGCGGCGTGAGGCGCGCTTCATCGAGCTCGTCGAGTCCGCCGGCGGGGCACCGCATCGTGCGAAACTTGAGGATCTCGAAAGGTAGGCCTTGAAATCCCGGCCGCATCTGGCGAAACAAGACCGGGGTCCCCATCGTTATCCGGATCGCAAGGGCGATGACGAGCATCGGCAAGGCAGTCAAGACGAGCCCGAGCGAGGCGCCGGTTACGTCCATTACTTGTTTGCTCGACCTCGAGCGAGAAAGCCTTTCCGACATCGACGAAAGCCCTATGTGTAGCGTTGGCACATCACGTCGTGGCAGATCCCCAAAATGTTCATCAACGTTCGCCGATCCCTTACTAAACCCGGAGAGCATAGACAGCTTACCGCGATCAGGCAACAGACGATCGCTTCGGGCAGGGTGACTGTGTCCAGAAACCTCGAATCAATTAAAGAGCTATAGGCGATCCTGGACATTCGGCCCCCAAGATGAGTGAGAATCGGCCATAGCTGAACCGGTAAAAACTTCCCATAGTCACCGGCAGTTATTACCGGCGCGCGCTGGCTCAGAGAAGCGCAATAACGCTGAGGCGAGCATATAAGCCCTTAAAAACGAAAGCTTTAGCATCAATGCGAGATGCTTGGCACTTGGGTTGCCCAAGTTTGCGTATGTACGCGCAACAAGCCGAGGGTTGAGACAGGGTGAATAAAGATCCTACCACGGCCACCGAGGAACAGAGATCTCAGAGGCTGTGAAAAAATTGTTTGCAGGGGGATCGCCAATTGATCATGAATATGCGATCTTAGCACCATGAGCAAAG
>MUGK01000083.1 GCA_002007425.1 Chromatiales bacterium USCg_Taylor
CTCATGGTGCTAAGATCGCATATTCATGATCAATTGGCGATCCCCCTGCAAACAATTTTTTCACAGCCTCTGAGATGATGACGAACGCACCGGCGGCCAGGGTGCGGGTACGCCATCGCAACACCAACGCCCCGTAACACCCCAAGGCGACGACCAGCCCTAACAAGGCGGCTCTCCCCTGCGACAACACAATATAGCCGGTTATCGCCGCCAGAAGCGCAAGCACCGGCCACCGCTTAGCGCCTTGCTCGTGAAGGTAATACAGGATAAAGGGTGTTAGAAACGGTAGATTATCCTCGAGCATGTGCTGGTTGGGGCGAAAATCCTCATCGCCGGCGTGAACGAAGAGCATCAGATAGAGTGTGACTAACACGATGAGTCCAGACACGCCGAAGCCGGCGATCAGGCGCTCGATTGGGTTGGGGACGCGTTGCAACGACGCCAAGATGAAAAAACACCCCGAGCTATACGCTATAAACTTGCACCACTCCTTGAATCCCGTGTCCGGCTCAGCGGCGCCCGGTACGCCGAGGAGGAAAGCAACAACTAAGGCCGCGTACAGCACCACGATCGAGCGCTCGACCTCGAGTTTCTCGCCTACAACGCTGGTCAAGGCCCAGGCTAGGAAGAAAATGGCACTGAGCGTAAACACGGCGCGTCCTAGGATTTGAGCCAGCGGCAAAAAACAGGGTAGGAGCCACCCCCAACGAAAAAAGGCTGCGCGAATCGAATGGCGCACGTCTACCGCGCCGCGAGTATCGAAGCGATGCGTGCCAGCACCGCGTCGACGCCGATCCGTTGCATGCCGAGAGCGGGCGCCGACGACACGAGACTTGAGATGAGGCTCGAATAGCGAAGGGGCGGATAACGGCCATTAAACATGATCACGGACGGCACTCTTACCGCCACGGCCATATTGCAAACTCCCGTGTCGTTACCCACAAATACGCTGCAACCGTCCAACAGGGCAGCAACCTCGTCGATAGGATGTTGGATGACAACTTGCGGCCGATGAGCGCATCCAGAGATCCGATCGACTATCCAGTCTGCCAGACCGCGTTCCGGCTCGCCGCCGATCAAATAAAGCGTGCCGCCATGATCCCGAAGAATATTCGCGCCAAGCTCCGCGAAGTTCTCCTTCCCCCATTGCCGGTCGGGTTCACTGGAACCGATGCCGAAGGCGATCCAAGGCCGAGGAAGGCGAGCAAATCGCCGTGCGACGTTCTGTTTGGCTGGACCGGACACGATAAGCCTGGGTTCCGTTTCTAGGCGCGGGATCCCGGTCAGATCGATCAGTCTATCGGCCATGGCGATGGGGTGGGCGTGGCGCTCGGCTTTAGGTAAGCGAACCGGATGCGTGAGGAAGAACCCTTGCCAGCCCCGCCCATAACCGATGCGCCGGGGAATGCCCGCAAGCAAAGTGGCGAGGCCATAGCGCGCGCTGCCGTGCAGGATCCACACCTCGGCGAATCGGCCCGCGCGTAAATCGCGCGCCAAGCGCATCATTCCCTGGAGGCCGTCATGTCGCCCCGGATTCCTATCGAGCCACAGGATCGACTCGACATGCGGATCGGCGGCGAACAGTCGCTCCGCGCTCGATCGGCGTTTCGTAAGCAACGTGACACGGCCTTCTGAAGCGCGGGCGATGTTATGGATATGCGGGATATGCCAGACCATATCTCCGATCCCGGGCAGGGGTTGGATCACGACCGTGCCGCGACGCTGCGCATGCTCAGTTGTCGCAAGTCCCCTCGCCCACCGATGAAACGCCGAAAACATATCAAAAATTTTCCCCGCGGTCTTGCCGCGGGACCTTAGCGATGGGGTTTCCAAAGGGAAGAGGCGCAGCTCTCCCCTTTGGTCGCCCCACGGGGTCCATACCCCGTGGTGGTGAAATCAAAATCAAATTGAACCGGCCGGGTTTTCATACAGGGCCAAGGTCTGGTCGAGCATCGTGCGGAGCGTAAAAGGCGTGCTCGGAGGCACTTGTCGCGGAGAGCAGACAAAATCCACGGTCTTCTGAAGCAGTGCCCCGAGATCGCCCGCTGGGACGGCGCCCTCGGGAAACATGCGCGCGAGGATCTCGCGCACGCCGCCGTGATCGTAAGCGATCACCGGGACACCGAGGCTTAGCGCTTCGAGCGTGGTCCGGCCGAAGGCCTCCGGGGCCTTTGATAGACAAAATACCAGATTCGATACGGCCATGATCTCACGCAGATCGGAACGCTGTCCCAGAAATGTGATATGGCCCTCGAGCCTGCGCCTGGCCACCTGCGCGCGGAGCTCATCGAGAAGATAGGCGCGTTGCGCGCCTCCGGCGATGAGACCGTGCGCCGGCACGCCGCGATCTTTGAGGCCGGCAATAAGCTCAATGAAATCCTGGTGGCCTTTGCGGCGCGAAATTCTTGCCGGGAGCGTCAGCACCATCCGGCCGCTCAGCATCGGCATCTCGCGTTCCCAGATCACCCGCCAGTCCGCGGGCGGCTCGTAGGCGTAGGAATACATCCCGGGATCCACCCCGCGGTAGATTACCCGCACGCGGACGGGATCAATGCCTGGGTAATTTTTCAGCAGACAATCCCGTACCGTGGCCGAGATGGCGATGATCGACTCGCCGCGGGCCATGATCGAGCTATAGCGATTGACGGAGTATAAACCATGGACGGTCGTCACAAAGCGGGGCCGCGACGACGGCCAGAGGCTCCGCCACGCGGCGTAGGCGATCCAGGCCGGCAAGCGCGAGCGGGCATGGACGATATCCACCTGGCGGCTGCGCAAAAGACGCCTCAGCCTTAGCACATGACGAATCGAAACCGCCGACTTGCGTCCGATATCCCAGTCCAGATAGTCCGCGCCCGCCTCCTCAAGCGTAGACGCCATGCGGCCTCGGGCGGCGATGACGATGGCGCGATGACCACGCCGCACGAGCTCCCGCGCCACCTCGATCGTACCCTGTTCCACGCCGCCTCCTTCCAAGGCGGGAAGCACCTGGACTACCGTCAGCGGCACGCCTTCACCCGGTCCTCAGGCGCGCCGATCACCGGGCGGGGAGAGGACCCGAGCCCCCAACGCTCGACGATCATTTGCGCGCAGCGCGCGGCCTCGGCGAGCGGGGGGGTGGGCGCGCGCAGTGGCGTGCCCTTCGCCCAGGCTTCATAGGCGGTAATCAAACCCGCCCCCAACAAGGCGTCGATTCCGGCGGTGATGCGGTTTGCACCTCGCCGCGGGAGACGCAGCAATCCGACCGCGGCGCCGGAGCTCAAAGCCTCATAGACCATCGAGACGCTGTCCTCGGTAACCCATACGATTCGGGCCGCGGCCAAGGCCGCGGTGAGCCATCCTCGATCCGTGTCCGCGTGCGGCATCACACAAACGCGCGCGCCGAGAAGAGCGAGCGCCCGCGAGGTGGTAGCCGGGGTACGACGCGAATCGGTCAGTTGCCACCGCAGATGTGGACAGGCAGCCACGACCGCTTGCACTTGCGTCAAAACGGTCTCCTGGTCCCAGTGGTAATGGGCTGAAGTCCCGCCGATCAAGAATAAACCCTGATCCTGCCGTGGCCTTTCGGAGTTTTGAATCTCATTAAGCACGCCTTGGGTGGAGATCACGTTGGCTCTTTCACAGACCCCGTCGTGTTCCGGAATGATGCAGAGGTCAAACCAGGCGAGCGGCAGGCTCGGGCGCATCAACACCACCACGCGCCCGCCGCGGGCGCAGCGCGCGGCAAGCAAGAAGAGGTGGGTCACATGCCCCGCGCCAACGATGAGATGCGGATCGGGCAACGTCCGCCCCGATGGGAAACGTTTGAAGAGCAAATCGGCGATCGCGCTGGATTGGGAACAGGCCTTAAGCTCGTGAGGCTCCACCGGCGCTAAGCGGGCGAGCGCCCGCACCAAGCCTTGGCTTTGATGCTCGTGCCCGGGTTTCCCGTCGCCAATACGCCAAACCACCACTCGATCTTCACCGGCGCTTGCCATCCCGCGAGGGGCCGCGGACGCCTAGCGCTCGACGAGCACGAAGTCGGTGCCGCAATAGGGGCATTTGGCCTTGCCGGTGGCCTCGATTGGCAGATACACCCGGGGATGGGAATTCCACAGACTCATGCTCGGTAGGGGGCAGTGCAAGGGCAGATCACCTGGGGTGATCTCAACCAAGCGCCGGTCGTTCGGCGTATTCTGTCGCTCCGGATTAATACCAACGTCATTCATCGTGATACCTTAAATCGTGATACCTTAATCAGCGACGGGCGTGAGCCACTCGGGATGTTCCGTCCGGCGGCCATGCGCCTGATCGAAAAACAGGGTTTGCAAGCGCGCCGTTATGGGCCCGCGTTGCCCGGCGCCGATGCGCCGCCCGTCGAGCTCCCGGATCGGCGTAACCTCGGCGGCCGTGCCGGTAAAGAAGGCTTCGTCCGCGATATAGACCTCGTCGCGCGTGATGCGCTTCTCCTGCACAGGGATCCGAAGCTCCCCGGCGAGCGTGATGATGCTGGCACGGGTGATTCCCTCCAACGCGGAAGTCAAATCGGGCGTGTACAGGATGCCGTCACGCACGATGAAGATATTTTCACCGCTGCCTTCCGTCACGTAGCCCTCGACATCCAACAACAAGGCCTCGTCGTATCCGCCCTGCAACGCCTCTTGCAGCGCCAGCATGGAGTTCATGTAGTTGCCGTTGGCCTTGGCCTTACACATCGTGATATTGACGTGATGGCGGGCAAAGGACGAGGTCTTGATGCGGATCCCTTGCTCCTGACCCGCGGCGCCGAGATAAGGCCCCCAATGCCAGGCCGCCACCATAATATGAGTTTTCAGGTTATCCGCACGCAAGCCCATCCCCTCCGAGCCGTAAAAACACAAGGGCCGGAGGTAGGCGCTCTCTAGGCTGTTGGCGCGCACGACTTCCCGGCAAACTTGGGTCAAGGCCGATCGCTCGTAGGGCATCGGCATACCGAGGATGTGCGCCGAACGAAACAAGCGGTCGATGTGCTCGCCCAGCCGGTAGATGGCTGTCCCCCGCTCGGTCTTATAGGCGCGTATGCCTTCAAACACCCCCATGCCGTAATGCAAGGTGTGGGTGAGCACGTGCACCTTGGCCTCGCGCCAAGGCAACATCTCCCCGTCCATCCAGATGAGGCCGTCGCGATCAGCCATTGTCATTATCGTCTTCTCCCCGCATCGTCATGCCCCGACCACCCGCCGCCACACCTCACCGACCCTGGCACGCTGGGCGCTGAATTCCGTATTGTCGGCCAAGGCCGGCCGCTCCTGCAACGCCAAGGCGTGAAGCTTGGCGCGGTAAGCGAAATAAGCCTCCCGCAAAGCCCGGCAGTCGTCGTCCGATAACAGCCGCAGGCGTGATAACAAGCGCAGCAAATGGCGATTGTCGGTGAACTCCACAAGCTCCGCATGCTGAGCGGACCAGCGTAATACCGCATATTGCACCATAAATTCGATGTCGGTGACACCACCCTGCCCGTGCTTGATATCGAAGACCCCGGGTGCATCACGGGACAACTCCCGGCGCATCCGCTCGCGCATCTCCCGCACATCGTGCCGGAGCCGCTCATCATCGCGAGGCCGGCTGAGGATGGCGCGCCGTAGGTGTACAAATTCGCGTACGGTATTCGGATCGCCCGCGATGGCGCGCGCCCGTATGAGCGCTTGATGCTCCCAGGTCCACGCATGCGCCTCTTCGTACTCCCGGTATGCATCGAGGCTGCTGACCAATAGTCCCGCCGACCCGCTGGGCCGCAACCGGGTGTCAACCTCATAGGCCTTTCCGGCAGCCGTGGCCGTGGTTACCATGTGAATGATCCTTTGCCCCAGGCGGGTGAAGAATTCTTGCTGATGTACCGCCCCGCCGGTCTGCTGCTCATCGCCGCAGCTATCGTGTAAGAAGACCAGATCCAGGTCCGACCCGTAACCGAGCTCGATGCCGCCGAGCTTACCGTAGGCGATGATCGCAAAACCGGCCATGGTCCGCGCCGCGCCGTCTCCACACATCGGCTCACCATAGCGTTGCACTACCGTCTCCCGCGCGATTTCCAAGGCCGCCTGCAACACGGTCTCGGCGATGCCGGTTAAATGATCACTGACCTTGCGCACGGGCAGCGCTCCGGCAACGTCGGCCGCCGCGACGCGCAGGACCTGCGCATGCTTGAAATGCCGCAGAACCTCCATGCTTTGTTCGAGGTCGCCGCGCGCGAACTGCGCTAACTGCTCGGCGAGATCCCGCTTCAACTCGGTCACCCGCGGCGGCGCATAGAGTGTGCGCGGATCGATGAGCTCATCGAGCAATAGCGGTTGGCGGGCGATTCGATTCGCGATCCAGGGGCTGGCCGCGCACAGGCGCACCAGTTGCTCGAGCGCGCCCGGATGCTCGTCGAGCAGAACCAGATAGACGCTGCGTTGCGCGATCGCCTCGACAATGGTCAATAGGCGTACAGTCACCGTCGGCTGCTCGGCCACCCGCGCTATGGCCTCAAGCAGCTTCGGCAGGACCCGGTCCAGCCGCTCTTGATCGGTATTGCTAAGCCGCCTTACGCCCCCGCTTTTACTCAACTTTTCGATGCTTGCGAGTATCGAGGGCGGATCGCTGAACCTCGCGCCGTCCAACCAGCGTAATAGAGCTGCGCTGTCGGCCATCCCCTGCCACGGCGCTAACATGAGCGGCGGACCGTTGGCGGCGGAATCGTGGGGCCCAACCAAGAGCGCATCGAAATGGGTTTGAACGCGCTGCCGGTGCCGTGCGAGCGCCGCATGAAAGCTCCGCCAATCGCTAAACCCCATACCCAAGGCCACGCGCTCGCGGGTCAATGCCGCGCCCGGCAGGAGGTGAGTCTGCTGGTCATCAACCTGCTGCAAGCGATTCTCCGTCGTGCGCAAAAAGCGGTAAGCTTCGGTGAGCTCGGCGACGGCGGATGCGGGCAGATAGTTCAGGTCTCCGAGGGACTCGAGAACGGCCAGAATGCGGCGGTCGCGCAGCACCGGCCGGCGTCCGCCGCGGATTAATTGAAAGGTCTGTCCGATGAACTCGATCTCGCGGATCCCGCCGCGGCCGAGTTTTATATTGTCCGCAAGCCCCTTGCGCTTCACCTCGCTATCGATTAATCGTTTCATGTCGCGTAAGGCCTCGATCGCGCCGAAATCGAGATAGCGGCGATAGACAAACGGGTTCAGCCGCTCCAGCAGACCGGCGCCGGTCGGCTTATCTCCCGCGGCGATGCGGGCTTTGATCATAGCGTAGCGCTCCCAATCGCGCGCATGAGTCACGTAGTACGCCTCCATGGCATCGAAGCTCAGCACCAGCGGCCCGCTGTCGCCGAACGGTCGCAGGCGCATGTCGGTACGGAACACGAATCCATCCTCGGTAACTTCCGACAACACCTTGATCAGGGCTTGGCCCAGGCGGTTGAAAAATTCCTGGTTAGAAATCGAGCGTGCTCCACCATGCGACTCCCCGGCCCGCGGATAAGCAAAGATGAGATCGACGTCCGAGGAAAAATTGAGCTCATGGGCGCCGAGCTTGCCCATCGCGATCACGACCAGGGACTGGGCCGTCCCATCTCTATCCCGCGGGACGCCAAAGGTCTCCACTTGCCTCCGGTAAAGCCAGTCGAGCGCGCCCTCGAGCGCGGCATCGGCAAAGCGCGAGAGATCTGCCATCGTTCCATCGAGATCGGCGGCTACGGTAATATCGCGCCAGGTGATGCGCACGAATTCGCGGTAGCGCGCCTGACGAAGAGCGCGTATGAGCGCCGCCTGGTCCGGCGCGCCCGCGAGAGCACGCTTGATCCGTTCGGGATATTCTTGTTCGCCGAAACCGCGGTCGAGGTCGCCGCTCTCAAGAAGCTGCGTGAGGCGTCTTGGATCCTTGGCGAAATACTGCGCGGCGAACGGACTGCACGCGCACACGCGGATGATGTTATGCCGGTGTGCCTCCTCAAGTACGCTGCCTGGCGGTGACCTTGGGAATGCCTCAGCGAATTGGTCCCAATACCGCTCCGCCTCCGAAGCCAATTCCGGCGTCAACGCGGGCGCGGCGTGAGTGGGCGCGGTCATCGGCCAAGTTTACCGTGTGCGCTTCGTGGCTACCATTAACCCGCGTCGTTCAACGGTCGAGTTTACGAGTAGGCGCGACCCCGGCCGCGGTGGATGACAGGCTGCCGAGCGCGCGTGGTGGGAGCGTAGCCTAGACGACGATTTGAAGGGCCTGCGTTGGGAGATCCGACCTGATCCCTCCTGCGGATCACAGGCCCCGTCACCGGACGGCTGAAAGTCCCAGGACCCGATCCAGTCACGAATGTCGGTCGGTTTTGCTGCTTTTCTAGAAAGCCATTCCCGAGGATCAATACGGTGCCGGTTCCTTGGTAAACGGCGAGTAAGGCAGGAAGGTGTCGATCTCCGTACCGGCCGGCTGGACCGCTACCTCGTGCAGCACTCCGCCGAGGCAGGTGGTGGGATCGGCGCGGGGGTCGGCGTTGTTGACCGTCAACGTCGTCCAGAAGGTATCCTGCGTGAGACCGACATCGGTGAACTTCGTGCTCCCGGTGCCCGGCGCCCCGGCACTCCCGGCCGCGACGACGGGTGCGGGAACCACCAGTCGGCCCGGTTGTTGTCGGGGTCGTTGGCTTCGTTCAGGCCTTTTTCGCACCAGTTGGCCCTCGCGCGCGGCCGTTGCCAGCCGCCCCGGTCCGTCAAGGCCAACTCATGGTAAAGAGCGACCGCATGACGCGCCTTCCGACGCTGAAAATCAGACTGATGCTTGACCCTCAGCTTTTCGTCAAAGGGTGGAAAACTTTGCCGTTCCCGCGGTTCGAAGCCGTACTTATGGCAGAAATCCCAGTAGTAGCGCAGCCACTTCAGATAGTAAGGGCGATGTTGGCTCGCGACGCCCTGCTGGGTCAGTAGGGTCTCGTAGAGGCGGGTCAGTTCGGCGGGGAGGGTCAACATATCACGGCATCCAGGCCCTTGCGTATCTTCCTGCTGGAGATGATATACAGGTGTACGATGGCTGTTAAAACAAAGCGTTATTGTCAAGAGGCCAGCGCTGTGATATCAATGCGCAGGATGATAGCCAGAAATCATCTAATCACTGGTTGGGCGTCTCTTTGGAGTAGCAGATGACTGAATGTTGCGATAAGGAGTGTGAAATTCAGGCACTCCGCAAAACCCAAAGCACCACGCTGAGAATCGTATTGGGCATCAATGCGGTCATGTTTGCGGTCGAGCTCACCGCAGGGCTGGTCGCCGGTTCTACCGCGCTCTTGGCGGACTCACTCGATAATTTGGGTGATTCCCTGACGTATGGTTTAAGTCTTTACGTTCTTGCGCGCGGCCCACGCTCGAAAGCCTATGTCGCCTTATTCAAGGGTTTTCTAATTACGGCAGCCGGCCTATTCGTGCTTGGGCAGGTTGGTTACAAAATGCTTTTCCCCGTTGTGCCCGTGTTTGAAACAATGGGTGCCGTTAGCCTTTTGGCGCTCGCCGCAAATGGCGTCTGTCTGAGTCTTCTTTGGCGGCATCGCACTGACGACATCAACATGAGTTCTGTTTGGGAGTGTTCTCGCAACGACATCGCTTCAAACATCTCTGTTTTCGTGGCTGCTGCCGGTGTTTGGTTGCTACAGTCGGGTTGGCCTGATGTTCTGGTTGGTTTAGGTTTGGCCTGCTTGTTCCTGCGGTCTGCCTACCGCGTGCTCAGTGCCGCATTTGCCGAGTTAAGGGAAGCCGCCTAATCGGGTAAGGGAGGGCTGCTAACCCTCCCTCCCCACACCACCACGGCATGCGGGTCCGCACCGGGCGGTTCACAAAAGTGGAGCACACGATGACATCAGGTATAGCCGTGGGCACGCATCCAAAGCGCACGAACGGATATCAAGCCCTGGCTTTTCAGCCAATCATTCGTCATCCCGGTTTGTGTCGCCAAGGTCTTCGAGAGGTGCCAGTAGCTCTTGCTGCTCAGCGCCGTGAGGATCGCCTGACGCTTACTCGTTCCCAATGCGAGAAGGTTGCGGACCTTGGTGCGTACCCAACGCCACTGTTTCCAGTAGCACATACGGATGCGCCGTCGGGTCCACGAGTCGATTTCCGGTATGGGCCGGTAGTAATCCGAGATGCCGAAGTAGTTCATCCAGCCTCGAATGTAACGCGCGAGCCTGCCGAGCCGATAGCCCATCGAGACCCCCCAGCTGCGTCCGGTGAGTTGCCGGACGTGATGCTTGAAGTCCGCGAAGGCTTGGTCGGACCACCGCAGTTTCGTTCCATTGGTCTTGACCACCCGGCTCTTCTGCTCGTTGACCACGAGTTTCAGCTCGCGGGTCAGGTAACGCGTAATGCTGGCCTTGACGCGTTCACCGGTGCGAGGGCTCTTGACCAGGATAAGCAGGTCATCGGCATACCTGGCAAACCGGTATCCACGCCGTTGCAGTTCCTTGTCGAGGTCATCCAAGAGGATGTTGGCGAGCAACGGGGAGAGTGGACCACCTTGCGGCGTCCCAAGCTCCGTTGCCTGGATGATGTCCCCCACCAGCACCCCCGCCCGCAGGTAGCGACCTATCAAGCCGAGAAGGCATTTATCCCTTACCTTCCTGGCCACGCGAGCCATCAGTACATCGTGGTTGACTCGGTCGAAGAATTTCTCCAAATCCAAGTCCACGGCGAACCGATAGCCCATCGAGACCCCCCAGCTGCGTCCGGTGAGTTGCCGGACGTGATGCTTGAAGTCCGCGAAGGCTTGGTCGGACCACCGCAGTTTCGTTCC
>MUGK01000084.1 GCA_002007425.1 Chromatiales bacterium USCg_Taylor
GAGCGATGAAAAACGGGCTTAACGGCCGCGTCTCCGTCTGAAATCGATTCCTATACACGCTGCACAACCATTTTTGATACTTGTTCAGAGGTTCCTTAGTTCTGATCGACCCCTAGGCAAAGGAGAGAACCATGAGTGATTTAGTCGTCATTGGATTTAAGGATGAGCATACGGCATTTGAGATGCGCGCCGCGTTGGCGAAAATGCAGAAGGAATATCTCATCGAAATGGAAGACATCGTTGTTGTAACGCGAGACGACAACAGCAAGGTAACATTGCACCAAGCGGCTAATCTCACCGCTGCCGGTGCGGTGGGAGGTACCTTCTGGGGAATGTTGATCGGGATGTTTTTCCTAAGCCCGCTGCTGGGCGCAGCGGTCGGAGCTGGAAGCGGCGCTCTCGCTGGGTTTCTCTCCGACATAGGCGTTTCCGATAATTTCATGAAAGATCTCGGATCAACACTGAGACCCGGGACATCCGCCCTATTTGTGCTGTTTCGCAAGATTACGGCCGACAAGGTGCTCGAAGGGCTGAAACAGTTCAAAGGAAGAGTGCTCCAGACATCCCTGACGAAAGACCAAGAGGAGGAGCTGCGCAAGGCTCTGTCGTCGGCAGGGTTGCCTGCACCGTAGGCCCGTGGACCATAGCCTTCCCATCACGACACCATCCACGCGCCCTCGATCTGCGGTGTTCTTGTGAAGATCGAATACGACGTCTGTTCTGGAGGGCAATCCTCAACGCACGTTCGAGCCGGCGCGCCGCCGCGCCCTCGGCACGACCTTCGCTACACTGATGCACGGCGGCCTGCTTGGCGGCCTCATCACGCTGGCTCCGTATCCGCTTTACACCTGGTATCACGACAGCACGGAGTTGTGGGGACTGAGCCTGCTCGAAGATCAGCAGCTCGCCGGGCTTCTCATGTGGGTTCCCATGGGAATCGTTTATCTGGGCGCCTGCCTAATGCTGGCCAGTCGACTCGTTGCATCCCGAGAGGGGCGGGTCGGCGCGTAGCGCGTCACGGCGAAACACCCACGGACAATCGGCACCGGGTATTCCCATCCTTCTTTATCCACTGTTAATCCTGAGAGGGCCCATGCGTACTCCCCGCGTAGAATTCATCTCGATGATCGTCCTGGCTGTCGCGGTCGCGGCCTGCAGCGAGCGCTCCGGCGTGGCCGCGGACAATGCCGGGTCTCAGAGCTCTGGCGACAGCGTTCCCGGCCGCGCGGCCGCCTGCATGCCGCTCGAAACACGCGAGCCGAACGCGCCAGACCAGCGCCCGGCGTTCCCCGGCCAGACACGCGCGTGCGCGATCCAATCGAACGTCGCCTTCGATGTCGGCGTGCTCGCGAAGGGACTCGAGAACCCGTGGGCCGTGGAGCCGCTCCCCGGCGGCGACCTGCTGGTCACAGAGAAGCCCGGCCGCCTGCGCATCGTCTCGACAACGGGTGAGCTGGGGCAGCCGATTGCTGGCGTGCCAGCCGTCGATGCACGCGGCCAGGGCGGCCTGCTCGACGTCGCGCTGAGCGCGGCATTCGATGCCGACCTACGACGGCAACAAACATTTCGGCTCGCGGCTAGCCCTCGGTCCGGATCAGATGCTGTACATTGCGCTCGGCGAGCGCTCGGACGCACCGATGCGGCCCCAGGCGCAGCAGCTCGACAGCCACATGGGCAAGATTCTGCGCATCAGACCGGACGGCTCGGCCCCAACCGACAACCCGTTCGCCGGGCAGCCCAATGCGCTGCCTGAGATCTGGACGCTCGGTCATCGAAATGTGCAGGCCGCCGCGTTCGATCCACAGGGACGATTCTGGGTGGTGGAGCATGGTACGAGGGGCGGGGACGAGCTGAACCTGATCCAGAAGGGCAAGAACTACGGCTGGCCGCTCGTGGCGTACGGCGAGGAGTACTTTGGATTGCCGATCCGCGGGGCGGTGACCGATCGCCCCGGCTTCGAGCAGCCCCGCTATTATTGGGACCCGGTGATCGCGCCATCCGGCGCACAGTTCTACACCGGCGACGCCTTCCCGGCGTGGCGCGGCAGTCTCTTCGTCGGCAGCCTCAAAGAAAAGAGGCTCGTGCGGCTGACCCTCGAGAACGATCGCGTGACTGGCGAGGAGCACCTCCTCGCCGACCGCGGTCAGCGCGTGCGCGACGTGCGGCAAGGTCCGGACGGCGCGCTGTACCTTGTCACGGACGAGGCGAACGGCGAACTCTGGAAAATCGCACCGCGGCGCTGAAGAAATCCGGGTACAGACAATTCCTAACCAGGGAGGCTCGACTCATGCAACGACTCCTATCCAACTCCTGGTGGATGCTCGCGCTGCGCAGCGTAACGGCCGACGAGCATCTGCAGACGACAGCGCCCGGCGGTTTGCGCGCCGCGATCCTCACGCACCCGGCGATGGCCGAGGGCCTCACTCCTCTTCGCGAACGTTCCGACATAGGAGATAGAGGTCGAGACCATGGCAAGAATCATCGGCCGTAGAGTTCGCGGGCGCGACGTAATGGAACAACGCGGACACGATCATCACGGTGGGCACGGCGATCATGATGCGCTCTCACCATCCGAGTCCTCATGGAAGGATCCCGTGTGCGGCATGACCGTCACGCCCGAGTCGCCGCATCGGCACGAGCATGCGGGCCGGACCTATTTCTTCTGCGGTGAGAAGTGCAGGGCGAAATTCGCCGCCAGCCCGCTCAAGTACCTGGCCCCAGAGCCTGCCGTGGCCCCCGCGCCTGCCCCGGCAGCCACCGTCTACAGGTGCCCGATGCATCCGGAAGTCCGGCAGGACCACCCGGGAGCGTGCCCGAAGTGCGGGATGGCGCTCGAGCCCGAGCTGCCGAGCGTCGAGGACGAAGAGAATCCCGAGCTCGCCGACTTCCGGCGGCGCTTCTGGTGGACCCTGCCGCTCACGGTCATCGTCACCGTGCTGGCGATGTTCGGCCATCAGCTCGGATGGTTCGACATGGCGTCGCAGAGCTGGATTGAGCTCGCCCTGTCGGTGCCGGTCGTCCTCTGGGCCGGTTGGTCTTTCTTCGTGCGCGCCGTGCAGTCGATCGGAAGCCGCAGTCCAAACATGTGGACGCTGATCGGAATCGGCACCGGCTCGGCGTTCGCATACAGCGTTGTCGCGACGGTCGCGCCCGGTGTGTTCCCGGATTCGTTCGTGTCGATGGGACAGGTGGCGGTGTACTTCGAGGCCGCGGTCGTCATCATCTCGCTCACGTTGCTGGGGCAGCTCCTCGAGCTGAAGGCCCGCTCGCAGACCTCGGCCGCCATCAAGTCGCTGCTCGGACTTTCGCCGAAGACCGCGCGCCGGATCAACGCTGACGGCAACGAGGAGGACGTGGCCCTCTCTCATGTTCACGTTGGCGATTTCCTACGAGTCCGACCCGGCGAGAAGGTGCCCGTGGACGGCGTGGTGATCGAGGGCCAGAGCGCAGTAGACGAATCCATGCTGACCGGCGAGCCGCTGCCGGTCAGCAAGGGCCCGGGCGACAAACTGATCGGCGCCACGCTCAACACCAGCGGGGGGTTGGTCATGCGTTCCGAAAGGGTCGGCGCGCAAACGATGCTCGCGCAGATCGTGCAGATGGTCGCGCAGGCGCAGCGCACCAAGGCGCCCATGCAGCGCATGGCGGACAGAGTGGCGGGGTGGTTCGTGATGGGAGTCGTTGCCATCGCCCTTCTGACCTTTTTCCTCTGGGGCTTCTTCGGCCCCGAGCCGAGCTGGGTCTACGGCCTCATCAATGCGGTGGCGGTCCTCATCATCGCGTGTCCCTGTGCGCTGGGGCTGGCCACGCCCATGTCGATCATGGTGGCCACCGGTAAGGCGGCGACCGAGGGCGTACTGTTCCGCGACGCCGCCGCCATCGAGCGCTTTCGCACGGTCGACACTTTGATCGTGGACAAGACCGGCACGCTCACCGAAGGCAAGCCCGCTTTCGACCGTGCCGTACCCAGCGATGGGGTAGAAGCAGACGAGGTGCTGCGACTGGCGGCGAGCCTGGACCAAGGCAGTGAACATCCACTGGCGGACGCCATCGTGCGCGCCGCCCGCGAGCGCGGTCTCGCGCTCGACAAGCCCGAGACCTTCGAGTCGAGCTCGGGCATCGGTGTGCGCGGTCGGGTAGCGGGGCGCGATCTCGCGCTCGGCAACGCGGCGCTGATGCACCAGCTTGGCGTCGCGGTGGACAGCCTGACTTCCCAGGCAGAGGCGCTGCGCGCCGAGGGCGCCAGCGTGATGCACCTGGGGGTCGATGGCCGCTTGATGGGCCTTCTGGCCGTGTCGGACCCGATCAAGTCCAGCACTTCCGAAGCTCTGGCCACGCTGAAGGGCGCCGGCCTCCGTGTGGTGATGGCCACGGGCGACGGGCTGACCACCGCCCGCGCGGTCGCCGGCCGCCTGGGCATCGACGAGGTGCATGGCGAGGTGAAGCCGGCGGACAAGCTCGTGCTCGTCGAGCGCCTGCAGAAGGAAGGCAGAGTCGTCGCCATGGCCGGCGACGGGATCAACGACGCGCCGGCCCTGGCCAAGGCCGACGTGGGCATCGCCATGGGCACGGGCACCGACGTGGCCATGAGCAGCGCTCAGGTCACGCTCGTGAAGGGCGACCTGCGCGGCATCGCGCACGCTCGGGCGCTATCCGAAGCCACCGTCGCCAACATGAAGCAAAACCTCGGCTTCGCCTTCGTCTACAACTTACTCGGCGTGCCGCTGGCCGCCGGGCTCCTCTATCCGCTCACCGGATGGCTGCTCTCTCCCATGATCGCTGCCCTGGCCATGAGCCTGAGCTCGGCGTCCGTCATCACTAACGCGCTGCGTCTGCGCGGGGTACGGACACGCTGACGTCTGTTGTCAATAGTTTTTTAGGTGACCCGGCCCTGGTGTCGAGGCGATGGTTGGGGTGAATGGTGAACCAGGATGATCAAGCTGAAACGGGCCTATGAAAAACCCGCCAAGGATGATGGCGAGCGCATCCTTGTCGAGCGGCTTTGGCCGCGCGGCCTGACCAAGCTACGGGCCAAGATAGATCTGTGGCTGAAGGATGTCGCGCCGAGCACGGAACTGAGGCGGTGGTTCGGGCATGATCCGGATAAGTGGGATGAGTTCCGCCGGCGTTACCAAAAGGAACTCAAGGACAACAACGATCTGATCAAGCTGCTCAAGCGCAAAGCCAAAGCAGGCACGATCACCCTCATTTACGCGGCGCGAGATGAGGAGCACGATGGCGCTCTTGTTTTTGAAGCGGTGCCTTCAAAAAGGTTGACCGGCATTGCCGCCAAGCTTTCCATCGGGATCGAGCGATAGGATCTGGCGTAGGTATTTCGACATGTCCATGACCACCGCGACGTTGCAGCATTGACCACAGAGGCTGGTGTCGCCCCCGCGCGAGAGGACCGGGGCACCGTGCTCGCGGCAAAGGGCGATCGTCTCCACTACATCGTCTATGGTCCGCGGGACGACAATGCCGATCGGCACCTGACGATAGTTCGAGGCATCGGTCGCGTAGAGCGCGCGGCTGCCGGCATCGAACCGCACCTCGCCCTCGATGCGTGCGTGGAGCTCAGAGGCCAGGGCATCGGCATCGATGTTCAACACGGTTTAAGGTCTTGGCGTCATCGACTACGCCGCGTAACGCTCGGCATCCACCCGCTTGAGCTCCAAGCCTAATCCGGGCCGCGACAGATCGGGATACAGCCTGCCCTGCAGGGGGGCCCGTGCGCATCTGACTCGGTCGGGGAAATCCGTCGGGATCGTGTAGGCCGCGACCTGTAGCCATTCGACGGGGATCCCGGTGGTTTTCACTGCATAAAGGTTCACAGCGTGCTATCTAGCCTTGTCCCGGGTCGTCCTGTTGGAGCTTGGCCTTAATTGCGCTGTGCTAGGCTTCTTCGCGCTCCGCTTTTAATTTTCATTAAGGAAACACCTCGCGGAAGGATTGCTTGATAATGCCTAGAGCATCGGGATCGCCCTTGATCAGCGCTGAGATATACCCTTTGGCTTGCTCAAGCGTGATATGCGGCGGCAGCGGCGGGACGTTGGGGTCGGTGATCGCCTCAAGGACCACGGGCCTATCGGAGGCCAACGCCTGGTCCCAAGCAGGGCCAATGGCCTCAGGCGTCTCGACCCGGATGCCGGTAAGTCCGATGAGCTCTGCATAACGCGCATACGGGAAATCCGGCACATCCTGCGATGCCTCGAACTTGGGATCGCCTTGCATCACGCGCTGCTCCCAGGTCACCTGGTTGAGGTCGCGGTTATTCAGCACGCAGACGATGAGCTTCGGGTTGCTCCAACGCTTCCAGTACTTGACCGCCGTGATGAGCTCGCTGTTGCCGTTCATCTGCATCGCCCCATCCCCGACCAAGGCGATCACGGTGCGCTCAGGATAGGCGAATTTGGCGGCGATGGCATAGGGGATCCCCGGCCCCATGGTCGCGAGCCCGCCCGAGAGCGAGGCCATCATCCCCGCGCGTATCTTGAGATCGCGCGCATACCAGTTGGCCGCCGAGCCCGAATCCGAGGTGATGATGCAGTCATCGGGCAGACGCGGGGAGAGTTCCCAGAAGACCCGTTGCGGATTGATGGGATCGGCAGAATTCATCGCCCGCTCCTCGAGGGTCTTCCACCATTCGGCGACGTTGTGCTCGATGTGCTCGCGAAAGCCGCGGTCGTCCTTGCGTCGAAGGTGTGGCATGAGGGCTCGCAAGGTCTCCTTACTATCGCCGACGAGGTTTACTTCCATCGGGTAGCGGATGGAGAGCATCCGCCCGTCGATGTCGATCTGCACACCGCGCGCCTGTCCTTCGGGCGGCAGGAACTCCGAGTAGGGGAAGTTCGATCCGACCATGAGCAGGGTATCGCACTCGTTCATCATCTCCCAGCTCGGGCGGGTACCTAAGAGCCCAATGGCACCCGTAACGAATGGGAGGTCATCGGGGAGCGCGGCCTTGCCCAGCAGCGCCTTCGCGACGCCGGCGCCGAGAAGCTCAGCAACCTCGACGACTTCGTTGCCCGCATGCAGTGCACCCGCACCGATCAGCATCGCGATTTTATTCCCGGCGTTGAGCACGTCCGCGGCACGCTCAAGGTCAGCCGGGACGGGGAGGATGCTCGGCGGCGTGTAGCCGATACCCGAGTGGATAGTCCCGTGCTCGCGAGGTGGCTTCTCCACCGCATCGAGCTCTTGCACATCGTTTGGCACCACGATACAGGTCACGGTGCGCTCGGCCTTCGCGATCCGCAGCGCTCGATCGACCAAGTGCCGCATCTGCGCCGCCGTCGTCACCACGTGCACATACTCGTGTGCCACGTCCTTGAACAGCGTGGTGAGATCTACCTCCTGCTGATAATCGCCGCCGAGCGCGGCGCGCCTCTGCTGGCCGACGATCGCAACCACCGGCTGGTGGTCGAGCTTGGCATCGTAGAGCCCGTTGAGCAGATGAATGGCCCCGGGACCCGAGGTCGCGAGGCAGATCCCCACCTCTCCCGTAAACTTCGCATGGCCGCAGGCCATGAAAGCCGCCATCTCCTCGTGCCGGACCTGGATAAACTCGATCTTATCTTGGGCGCGCGCCAAGGCGCCCATGATGCCGTTGATGCCATCCCCCGGATAACCATAGATCCGATGGATCCCCCAGTCATACAGCCGCTGCACCATAAAATCACTAACGGTCTGAGCCATAGTCCACCCCTCTATTACGCTACCCGAACGTTTGCTGTCTCCATCGGCTTCCATAGCAAACTTCTTTCCCAGCCGACCCGTGGCAAACCTGTAAGATTTACGCGCACGGTGACCTCCCACTTCCAAGCGCTCGTTTCCGTCCAGCAGATGATCGTTGTGTCGTGATCGTGAAACTGCAACTAAGTACGGGGTCTCATCCGGACCGCAATAACCAGGCCGCCGTGAAGAAATCCCATAGCGCAGGCACCGCGCGGCGCCAGCCCGCATTACCCCGGATGCGATCCGTGCTTCGACAGGTAATTCTTACAAGCGAGCCGGCAATCCTTACTAGCAAAGAATCTCGGGATCTTTGCGGGGAAAACCTATGTCGTTGACTAGCGGTAGTCTTCGATCTCCAAAAACCATGGCACGCACGTTGCCCCACCCTAATCGTTTATGCAAACAATCGCTACCCGCGGCAGCGGGGTTCTTGGAGGTCATTTATGTTTACGCTTAAAACTCATCTTTTCTTGCCGTTATCGATTTCGCTGGCCCTCGGTTCGGCGAGCTTCGCCGAAACGGTGCCGGGTAATAAAGATACCACCGCTACGAAGCAGACAGACATGAGCGCCGAAGACCGGGCCTTATCCCAAGACGTCGAGACGGCCCTACGCGCAGACCCTAAGCTCATCAGCGCGATCAATCTTTCGGTACAGACGGACGATGGCGAGGTAACATTGGTCGGATCGGTTAAGAACGCCGAGCAGGCGGCGCGGGCGGTCGAGATCGCGGGCAACGTCAAAGGCGTAACCGGTGTGGAGGATAAAATGGTCCGCGAGAAAGCTCTAGGTGTACCGGCAACGCCGCATCAATCCACCACAGTCGACGCTCCGTTAGGCGAAAAGGCGCGGCCAGAAGGCACCCGCTCGGAGTGAACGGTTTGATTTACTGATACCCCGTCGCTTACGTTAGCATCGGGGTTTCCATAGGGATTGGTCGCCCCGCAAAGTGCATGCCCCGCAGGGGAAATATTCTATGGCTGATTGGCAGGGCAGGCGTCTCCTGACAAGCACCGTTTGTCTAAGCGACGGCCGCACTCGAGCTTCCGTGCCCGTTCCGCACCGGGCCGCGCGGAACGGATAATAGGATGAGCACGACTCCCGCGAGAACCCCGACCCAGTCCGCGAGCCATGTTCCGCCCATCGAAGAGCTATGGTCACAGCTTGTTTCCATTCTTAAACCTATGGAGAAACCAAATGCAATCCCGAATTGATTACGGCAAAGCGCCTGGCGGTACGATGAAACCCATGCAGGCAGTGCAGCAGTACGCGAACGGATCGGGCCTCGAACCCCGGCTGCTCGAGTTGGTGAAGCGTGCTTCGCAAATCAACGGCTGCGCATACGTTGGTTGGACCGCTTGATATGGCCACCATGCGTGGACCGTTCGGATTTGATTGGGAGAGCGAGATCGAGAGCGTTGAATGGGTCGAACGAAGCAAATCAAAGATCTGGACGATCGGATGGAGTTGTTCGACGGCTTCAGGTTCGATGAAAGTCGACTGGTGAGGTGCAAGAACGCATTGTTTACGGAGTACCATTATTCAATATAGATAGAAGGGTTAAGGCGATGAAAGACGATTGGTTACTTGGTCTCTTCGTGACCTGGTTCTTCGTATTGACCGGGTTGGGTGTTTATCAGCTACAAGGAGACGCTGCTTCCACCAGCGATCAGCAAGATGTGGCATTGACGGCGGACGCACAAGCCGAAATTGAGACCAAAACTAACGAGAGCATGACTGACAAAGCGCAACGAAGCCAGGAAACCTCGCCGCTAAGTTCGACTAAGGCGCAAGCCGGTCAGGATCAACGCGACCCGAGTAGGTCCGCTGAGCCAGCAACGGTTGCGGAGACGAGCGAGCAGCCCGAAGCACAGGGCGCGACCGATACCGACGGAGATGGGGTGGACGATGTCCGCGATCGATGTGAGGATACGGTAGCAGGCATGGGCGTGGGCGCGGATGGATGCCGCCTAACAGGGCGCCTGCGGGACCCTGTGGACAAGGATGAGGACCAAGTCGCGGAATACCTCGATGAGTGCCCGAGGACGGTTGAAGGCGCCAAGGTGGATGAAAAAGGCTGTGCGCAGATCGAGCAGCCCTTGGCGAGGCTTGAAGATGTGCTCTTCGAATCGGGTAGGGCGGCGTTAAGGCCCAGGGCAAAACAGACCTTGACCGAGCTTGTTTCCATTCTCGAGAACAATCCTGACATCCGGGTCCGCCTCGAAGGTTATACGGATAACGTAGGCAACGAGAGCGACAACGAGATGCTCTCACAGAAAAGGGCGGAGGCGATCAAATCCTACCTGGTCTCAGAAGGGATCGACGGCTCACGGATCAAGACCATCGGCATGGGTGAGAGCAATCCCATTGCAACCAATGAAACCGAGCAGGGCAGAGCGCAAAACCGCAGGGTCGACATCATGAGGGCAAAAGCCGACACGATGGGAGGAGCCGGCACGCAAGGCACGCGACCCAGGCTCGGCACGGTCGAATTTCCGGGCCCATTTCGTGCGAGGTGTCGCCGCGCTTCATTCCTTCTGGTATCCGGTAGCCCTCAACGAATTTCGGGAGGCTACTCGCATAGATCCCGATTTCATGATGGCTTATTGGGGCGAGGCGATGGCGCACAACCACCCACTCTGGGGCGATCCGCAGAAGACTGCGGCCGGGCGCGAGGCGATCGAGAAGATCCGGATCTCGCCGGAGCTGGCACCGCGTGAACGCGCCTGGTTGAACGCGGTGAAGGTCTTGTACGGCGAGGGCGGCAAGGTGGCGCGCGACAAGGCCTATGCGGAGGCGATGGAAAAAATCTACCGCGCTTACCCAGACGATGCGGAGGCGGCGCTTTTCTACGCGCTCGCGTTGATGGGGACTGTCCGCCCGGAAGACCCTGCCGGTTTGCAAACCCGCTTGCGCGCGGGTGGAATCGCGTCAAAGGTTTTCAAACAGAAACCCGATCACCCCGGCGCGGCGCACTATGTCATCCACGCCTATGACGATCCGAAACACGCGAGGATGGCGCTCGACGCCGCGCGACGCTATGCCCGGATCGCTCCCGCCGCACCGCACGCGCTGCATATGCCCTCGCACATCTTCCTGCAGCTCGGGATGTGGCTGGAGGCGGCTGCGGCGAACGAGGCAGCCCTGGCCGCGGCGCGAAAACAGGGCCCGCAGCCCGTGACGAGCGATCAGACCTATCACAGTCTGCATTGGCTGCACTACACGTACCTGCAACAGGGGCGTTATAAGGCAGCCAAGGAGCGGCTCGCGCAGATGCGGAAGGCACTGACGGAGACATCAGCTGACAATTCGCTGCAGCTCTACTATTTCGCTTACCTCTACGCCCAGATGGCGGCTTCTTTCGTCGTTGAATCCGAACGTTGGAGTTTGACGCAGGAGTTGTTGCAACCCTTGCAGATCCTGATCCAGGCAAAGCCACCAGGGACGGCGTCCGCAGAGGGCGAAGCGCCGCCCTCTCCCTTCATCCAGGCCGCGATGGTGTCGCTCCGGGCGTTACCCGTTTTTGTCCGCGGCCTGGCGGCGGCCCACCAAGGAACGGCGGATGCGGAAAAGAACGTTGCGGAGCTGCAAGCCATCACCCAGCCGGACGGCGACGCGCACGAGGGGGCCCTGGGGCAAGCTCTAAAGCGATTGGAAATTCAGACCCTAGAGGTGAGCGCGGTAGGCAGCGTTGCCAAAGGTGAGCTCGACGCCGCCATCGAGGCGATGCAGAAGGCAACTGCCGTGGCAAACTCGCTGCCGCCGCCTTCAGGACCGCCGGAGATCATCAAGCCCGCCCACGAGCTTTTCGGCGAGATCCTGTTACGCGCGGCTCGTCCCCAAGAGGCCGCCGAACAGTTTGCAGCGTCCTTGCGCCGGCAGCCCAATCGCGCCCGCTCGCTCTTGGGCGCCGCGCGCGCCCTGGCCGAGCAGAGCAAGCGGGATGCGGCCGCGCATGCATATGCCGAATTCCTGGAACAGTGGCAACAGGCCGACGCGCAGTGGCCGGCACTCCGCGAGGCCAAAGAGTACGCGCACCGCGCGAGCGTGCCGTAGAAAGGCGAGCTCAATGAATGATCAAGACAGAGTACGGTATATGAGCAACTTTGGCCGGCCCCTTCCAAGCTGGGCATCGCCGACCTTTACCGACGCGCCGGAGAGTCGCAGACGGCAGAGCGGCTCGCACGCGAGGCGCAAGAGCTTCGGGAACGATTCAACCGCGACTTCTGGCTGGAGGACCAGGGAATCTATTCGCTGGCTTTGCAAGCGGACAAGCAACCTTGCGCCGTGGTATCTTCAAATCCCGGCCACGCCCTTTGGTCCAGCATCGCTGACACGGAAAAGGCCCATCGCACGATGCAGCGTTTGACGGAAGAGAACATGTTTAACGGCTGGGACATTCGTACTCTTTCCAGCAAAGAGCGCCGCTACAATCCAGTCGGCTATCACCTCGGGACCGTTTGGCCGCATGACAATGCGCTGATCGCGAGCGGGTTTCGGCAGTATGGTTTCAACGAAGCCGCCCGCCGCGTCTGTAGGGGCATACTGGACGCAGCCAGACCCTTTGAGCATGAGCGGCTGCCCGAACTGTTCGCCGGCTTCACACGGGCAGAGTACGGTGTACCCGTTCGTTATCCCGTCGCCTGCCATCCGCAAGCTTGGGCGGCAGCGTCGGTTCCATACTTGCTTGAGACGTTTCTGGGCCTTGAACCGGCGGCTTTTGATCAGAAACTGCGGGTTTTTCGGCCGTGCCTCCCGGACTTTGTTGACCGCGTTGAGGTTCGCAGGTTGCGGATTGGGAAGGCCCGCGTCGATCTAGACTTTCACCGTGGCGATGACGATTGCGTCAGCGTCCACGTGCGGAAGGTGGAGGGGACGTTGCGTGTTGATGTAGACGAGAGCCACCGCTAAACGGCCCGTGCCGCTGCTGGTATTGCCGATTTCGGTGGACAATGTCCCGTCACGAGATCTGCTGTCAAGGATAAACGGTTATGAGTGGCCTACTGGATAGGCAATGCGCATTGGTGACCGGTGCCAGCTCGGGCATCGGCGCAGAGATCGCGCGGCAAATGGCCGGTGCGGGTGCGACAGTGGTGGTCAACTACGTGAGTGATAGCGAAAATGCCGACCACGTCGTGGCCGACATCGAGCGGGCCGGCGGCAAGGCGCTCGCTATCCGCGCCGATGTGAGCGACAAGGCGCAAGTGCAAGCCATGTTCAGCGAGGCGATCGCGGCGCTGGGCAGCATCGATATCTTGGTCAACAACGCCGGGATCCAGAGGGATTCCGCCTTTCTCGACATGAGCTTGGAGGATTGGAACCGGGTGATCGCGGTCAATCTAACCGGTTATTTTTTATGCGCGCGCGAGGCGGCCAACGAGTTCATGCGCCGCGGAGTGATCCCCGAGCACTCGATCGCGGCGGGCAAGATCATCTGTATCTCCTCGGTGCATGAGACCATTCCTTGGGCTGGGCACGCTAACTACGCGGTGTCCAAGGGCGGCATCGCCATGTTAATGAAGACCATGGCTCAAGAGCTTGCGCCGCACCGGATCCGTGTCAATGCCATCGCCCCTGGCGCTATCAAAACCGAGATCAATAGGGAGGCGTGGAAAACGCAGCACGCAGAAGCCGAGCTTCTGCGGCTCATTCCCTACGGGCGGGTCGGCGAGGTCGGGGATGTCGCTCGGGTCGCGGTATGGCTCGCCTCCGACGAGGCCGATTATATCAACGGCGCTACCCTCTATGTCGATGGCGGGATGGCGTTGTATCCTGCGTTCCGCGAAGGGGGTTAGCAACACCGATAGGAGAATGCCATGAGTAGTGGAATAGGCCGCAGACGTTGGGCGATCGCAGAGGGTTATATTCCCGCGCAAAGCACCGGCGACACTCGCCAGCTCGAAAGCCACGAAACGATATGCCTGCTCAATGCAGGCGATGGGGACGCGCGCATCGAAGTCATGGTGTACTTCGCCGACCGCGAGCCGGCCGGGCCTTATCGCTTCAACGTGCAGGCGCGGCGCACCGCGCACCTGCGCTTCAATGACTTCGAACACCCCATGCGGATTCCCTTGGATACCGACTTCGCGAGCGTGATCGAATCCGACCGGCCGATCGTGGTTCAACACACGCGGCTCGACTCGCGCCAAGCGGCGCTGGCGTTGCTGAGCACCATCGCCTACGCCGATGACGCTTGAGAGTTCGCGTTCGACAAGATGCAGTCAACATGAGCCTGAAAAGGGTAATAGAGTCCCCCTTAGAGAGAAGGACTCCTGGACCTCAGGGGATGCCTGGGGGCGTTGTGAGCCTGGGCTCTGCGGTTGCT
>MUGK01000085.1 GCA_002007425.1 Chromatiales bacterium USCg_Taylor
CCGCTCGGATGCGAAATCTACCTCAACGCCTCGACCGACGGTCATATCTGTGTCTGAACTACCGTCAAATGACAATTGATTCACAGCCTCTCAGAGTTTCTTGTGGGTACCGTTGCAATAGGGCGGTGATCCGGTCTGCTTGCAGCCGCACAGCCAGACTTTCTGGCTCTCGTTCAGGGTAAACTGACGCGGCGAAAATTCGCTGCCCTTATGCGAGCCGTCGCAGAAGGGTTGATTCCTGGATCGGCCACACGCGCACCACCAATAGGTCCCCGCATTGAGATCGAGTGCGTAGGGGGCTTTTTGGGCACAGACAGGCGTCGTCATGCGTTATCCTCCCGGATGCTAAGGAAGCTCTACAAAAGTTACTGCGCAGCCCATCTGCTTTGTCGCGTGCTCGCTCCTCGCTCGCCTATCTACCTGATATGTCTCGCAGCTAAGCGGTCACGCATGTTAATATCGAACCCCTATGCTAATCAATTGACCTACGCGGGTTGATCTCCATTCCTGGGAGCCTGCGTGGGCGTTTAAAACGCGTGTATGCCCGGCCCCTCCTTCCAGGTTGATCCGCGCTGCGACCGCTATTGCGTGGTCGGGAACCCCATCGGGCATAGCCTCTCGCCACGGATCCACCAGGCGTTTGCGGAGCAAACAGGAGAACGGATCGACTACCGAGCGCTCCTTGCCCCGCTCGACCGGTTTCGCGAGACGGCGCTGGAGTTCTTTGCCGCCGGCGGACGCGGCATGAACGTCACGCTCCCCTTCAAGGAAGAGGCTTGGGCGTTCGCGTCCCCGCGCGCCGCGTCGGCCGAAACGGCTGGGGCGGCGAATACGCTGTGGCGCGATGGCGAAGGCCGTTACCACGGAGATAACACGGATGGCATCGGGTTCCTGCGCGACTATCTTGGCAATCACGGGGGCAGTCTCCAGGGCCAACGAGTCTTAGTGTTGGGCGCAGGCGGAGCCGTGCGGGGTGTGTTAGGACCCCTCATGAAGCAAAGACCCGCTCGTCTCGTGGTTGCCAATCGAACGCTATCCAAGGCCCGAGCCTTATACGAAAGATTCAGCCCGCTGGGCGAGATTTCAATCTATGAATACGGCGCCCTTGTCGGTCAGCAGTTCGATGCGGTAATCAACGGCACCGCGGCCAGCCTCGGCGCTGAATTGCCTCCCTTGCCCGCGGGGATCCTGGCCGCGGGTGCCTGGTGCTATGACCTCGTCTACGCGCCGGAGCCAACGCGCTTTATGCGCTGGGGCCTCGAATGCGGCGCGGCGCGGGCGCTGGATGGCCTTGGGATGCTCGTCGAGCAGGCCGCCGAGGCCTTTTATATTTGGCGCCGGGTAAGACCCGCCACGGGACCGGTCATCGAGCTGTTAAGGGCGGAATGACTTTGATAGTGCGCTGCACAGCCGTTTCTCGACGCATGGCCTAGGGTTTGCCTCTTACGCACAGCCCCCCGCGAGCCTCCGCCTGCCGGTAGCGAAGCTCCAGCCAGGTCGCGGCTCTTCGCGGCATGGGTACCGTAAGTACAAGATATATAAAGACATGTTATCATTGATTAAATTCTCATCGATCTAGCGAAAAAGGCCGTCACATAAGGGTAAAGGAGGCTTTCTCGCAAACATTCCACAAACTTATCCACAGATTTTGTGGGTAACCAAGCGGCCGTGGTTGATTCCGATATTTTAGGGCGGCATGAGACGGGGATCTCCGCGCCATCCGTTATTCGCCGATGGCCAAGCCGGACCCCGTTGCTGCCACGACGTTGCTCAGTCGCACATAGTCGCTGGGCGTTAAGGTTTCGGCTCGTGATCCGGGGTCGATTCCGGCGCTACGCAGCACCGTCTCGTCGGCCCAACCCTTGAGGGCGTTACGTAGCGTCTTCCGGCGCAGGGAAAACGCCTTGCGTACCAAGTCTGTAAACAGGGTCCTATCGGCAACGGGGAGCGGCGCCCGCCTCGGTGCGAGAGTTAGTACCGAGGAATATACCTTGGGCAGCGGATCAAACGCGGCCGGCGGCACCTCAAACAGCAGTTCGCTCTCACAGAGGTACTGCACCATTACGCTCAGCCGCCCGTACTGGCGCGTATCGGGAGAGGCCGTGATCCGCTCGGCGACCTCGCGTTGGAGCATGAACACCATGTCCTCGATGCAGTGCGATTCCGACAACAAGTGAAACATCAGCGGCGTGGAGATGTTGTAGGGCAGGTTTCCCACGATGCGGAGCCGTCGGCCCTCTCCGGCCAGGGAAGAAAACGGAAACTTCAGCGCATCGATCGCGTGGACCACCAGCCGGCCGCAAGCGGCAAGGTCCGCCGTCAGTGCTTTAGCGAGGCCCGCATCGATCTCGACCACGTGCAATTCACCCAGGGCGAGGAGGAGCGGGCGCGTCAGGACTCCGGTGCCGGGTCCGATCTCGGCCACGCATTGCCCGGGGCACGGATGAATCACCCCGAGCAAGCGCGCCAGCACCTCGCGATCCCGCAAAAAATGCTGGCCAAAGCGTTTTTTGGCCCGAAAGGCGTCCACGGCGAAGGCGTGCTGCGGCTCGCGCTAGGGGACGCGTGTGGACGCTTTGGGATCGCCGATGGGCGCCGCGACGCCGTCAGCGGCGATTTCTCCGACGTTGTCCCCGGTGAGGCTTTCCAAAAACACGACCAGATCGTTCTGTTCCATCGTTGAAAGCCCGAGCGGTTTGATCAAGCGATCCAGATCCGGTGCGGCATATCCCCCGCGGTTGTAATAGGCGACCACATCCGCGAGTGTCGCGAAGGATCCATCGTGCATGTAGGGCGCGGTGAGCGCAACGTTGCGTAGGCTGGGCGTCTTGTAACGCCAGCGGTCGACGGGGTCTTGCGTCACCTCATAGCGGCCGAGATCGTTCGGGGGCGGCTCGCTCACTGCTTCTACGAGGTGCTTAGCCACGTTGAGGCCGGGTGCGATCGGGACCGCTGTCTCTGCGGCGCGCGTGTGCATCGAGCGTTGCCAGCCAATGCCGGTATTGTGCGGTTCCTGATCGGTGAATAGCGCATGATCATGTCCTAGCGCGTGGCAGGCGCCACAGCGCGCTTTACCGGTAAAGAGCTTGAAGCCGCGTTGGGCCTCGCGGGCGAGCGCCGCGCGGTCCCGTCCGTAGTACCAGCGGTCAAACGGCGTGTTGCCGGAAATCAGCGTGCGCTCATAGCTTGCGATCGCCTGCCCGATCGTTGCCATGCCCGCGGGGCGGCCAAAGGCCCGCTCGAAGAGACCTTGATAGTCCGGCAAGCGGCGCACCTTATCGAGCACCCATCCCACCGATGGCGCTCCCATCTCGTTGCCTCCAAAAAACTCTCGCGCCCGTCATGGAAAAGATGTTCCTGATAAGCCACGTTGTACAGGCTCGGGGCATTGCGGCGTACCGAGCGGCCCTCGATACCAGCCGGCGCCGCGAGCGCGTTGTTCGTGAAACCCTGATCCGGAATGTGGCACATGGCGCAAGACATCGTATTGTTCAACGACAGGCGGCGGTCGTAGAAGAGCATGCGGCCGAGCGCCACCTTTGCCTCGGTCAGCGGGTTGTCCGCGGGCACGGGCGCTTGGGGGAGACCAAGCGGCGGGTCAAGCACCCAACGCGTTAAATCGGCACTGCGCTTCTCGGAGAGCTCCGCCTCGGCCGCCAGGCCTTTTTCCGGACGTGGCCGGGTGAGGCGCGCGTCCTGCTCCAGCACCAGGGTCTTGAGATCACTGACGAGGAGCGCGGGATCGAGCACCGAGGCGCCGTAAATATTTCGGATAAATTGATTCTCATCGATTAAAAATACCCGCAGCAGGTGGGCGAGACCCGCGCCTGCCGCCGGTGAGGGATCCGGTCGCAAATCCTGGCCGTACGCCCGCAGGATCGGCGCAAGCGCTGCCGGCGAATCGGTGGTTGCAAACACCCAGTCGCGCCCCTGCGCGAAAGGCTCGCCGTAGCGCCGCATGATGTCGGGGGAATCGTGCTTGGGGTCGAAGCTCAGGGTGATGAAACGCGCTCGAGGAGAGATCTCGGGCTCGTCGCGGTCGAGCCGCTTTCTAGCTATGCTCAGCAGCGCCGTCGTCCACGGGCAGCCCTGGGCGTCCGCACAGCGGGTATAGATAAGGCTTAGAACGACAGGCTTGCCCGCATAAAGCTCGTGTAAGGTCGTGACTGTTCCGGTGCTGGTCACGATCTCGCCGTCTCCCGCCGACTTTAGAGGCGGTAATTCATAGGATCCGGCGTCGGGGTAGCTTAGGCTCATGGCCTGCCCGAGGGCGTCGGGCCCCGCCGCAAGCCATGCGATGAGAATCGTTACGACGGCGCTAGCGCGCAGATCGCTGGTACACCGGGCCGTGCGCCGCGACGCGCATGCTTTCGCTACCTGGTCTCTGCGCATACAACGAATAAGCGCCGAAGCGCATGATGTGTGGACGCCCTAATTTTTCTTTGGAAAAGTCGATTGCAAACCGTTGAGTGAGCTGCTTCCCGTCCCATTGGAAGGCTTTGAAGAACTGCTCGTTGTCCGCGCCCTTCTTGTCCCAATTGGCCAGCAATGAGCTGGTGAAATACAGCCGTTTCCCGTCCCAACTCTGAGACACCATATTGAGTTGCGCCCCGATCTTCTTTTCGTAGATCTGTTTCGGATGGAAGGGATCGCGCACATCGTAGAGCCGGACCAGTCCGTCCGAGAAACTATCGACCCACAGAAGATCATCTTCGGAGCTCAAGGAAATATCCACCGGCAACGGAGTCTTGCTCGGGTCCCCGATGTCGCTTACCGCCTGGGTACGCCACTCCCCCTGAGCGTCCTCATGGATCAGCCAAATCTTCGAAGTCAAGGCGGTGGAGGTAAAACAATAATTATGGTTCGGTTGCCAGCCACAGCGGATCTCGAGCGGCGCCCCCGGGATATCGAGGATTTTTTTGGGCTTGCGCGCGTGCAGATTCCAGATGACCACCGTGTTGCCGAAGCGCTTCATCGCCTCTTTATCCTGCAGCAGCTTGCCGAAATCCATCATATAATTCGACCAGCCTGTGAACGAGGAGGTCACCAACACATTGCGTCTCGGGAGCGCGCGCACATCGTACCCATAGCCATCGGCGTAAGACCCCGCCTTTTTCGCGCCCTGGAGGTTGTCGTCGGTGGGCATCCAATAAGTCGCCAGGTACTTGCCTTCATTGGTGTATTCCACGAGCGCCGTGCGGCCCCCGTGGTCGCGATGGTTCGACAGCGCCGTGATCAGCATCCGGCCAGGCATGGCATAAAAGGTATGCGGCCCGACGGCGCCCCCGCTCTTGGCGACGAAGTCCTCGATGGTCTTAACCAAGCGCGGTTTCGAGGGATCGGTACGCACGTCGAAGATGAAGATCCGGCTGGTGTCGAGACCTCCCGCCCAAAAGTGAGCACGGTCATCGGTGAATCCCCCGTGATGGGCTTCGTTGCGGCCACCGACCGATACGGTATGAACCACCGAGCCGTGCTTGGCCGATTTCGGGTTCACGTCGATAGTCACGAGCTTGTCTTGCTCGTCGCCTACGCCTTCTTGGCCCAAGGTCCAGACATAGACGAAATCCTCCTGGCCCACGATCTTGGCCATGTAAGGCGACATGCAGGTCTCGTCCGCCCGTGCCACGCCGTGCCCGAAGGAGCCCAGCACCATGAACGATGCTGCAAGCATGAAATTCATCGGGGTACGCCGTTTCATTTTTGTTTCCTTTTCTACGATGGTTGCCCGGTGTGCGGGGTACCCGATAGGAACCGCGTTGGCATCACCCCGCGACCCCGTGGAACTACACTGCTTGGCCGACGGCCATCGCCTCCTTGACTTCGTTGAGACGGCCGGTCCCGACGTCGTAAATGAACCCATAGATCGGTATGTCCCGAGGCACCAGGGGATGGTTGCGGATCCGCCGCACATCCTCCGCGACGCTCTGCTCCTGATTCTTGATGGTCAACCAGTCGATATAGTCGCCTTCCGACGCGCCCGGTCCCGGGCCGACATCGCGAAAACCGCCGGTATCCAGCGCGGCGGTCTTCAGACTGCTTTTCAGCAGGCCGCGTATCACCTCGTCGGTAAAAAATTCCATCCCGCAATTGGTATGATGGATGACGAACCATTCCCGCGTGCCTAAAAGTTTGTAGGAAATGACCAGGGAACGGATCGCATCATCGCTTGCCCGTCCGCCGGCATTGCGAATGACGTGTGCGTCGCCTTCGGTGAGCCCGGCATATTTCGAGGGCTGCAGGCGGGCGTCCATGCAGGTCAAGATTGCAAAACGCCGCGCCGGCGGCATCGCTAGTTTGCCCTTATCGCCAAAGCTCGCCGCATAATGGGCATTCGCGGCCAGCACTTCTTGTAAGATTTGACTCATAGCTCACTGCCTCCAATTGTTGTGGCGCTGCCCATGAACGGTGAGCGCCGGTTGTTATTTATTGTTGCGGCGGGTCATCCTGTCGCCTCAGCTATTATAGCCGTTGTTCCGCTTTCGTTGCGCGCGGCACTATTCCCTGTGCTTGGCAGCGCGTATCATTAGAATCGCAACTAGAAAAAACGCTCTCCCGGAGCCTACGCTTCGATCTGGACGGCTCGCGCCACGGCACACGCCACGATAATAGAGTGCGCGGGCTAGAAGAACAACAAGGAATAAACGATGAATATCCTGATGATGACCAACACCTACGCGCCGCATGTGGGGGGCGTTGCGCGCAGCGTGGAAGGCTTTGCCGGCGCGTTCCGGGCCCACGGCCACCAGGTGCTCGTGGCGGCGCCGCTCTTCAGTGGGACCCCCGAGAACGAACGCGGCGTAATCCGTTTTCCGGCCGTCAAGGACTTCAATGGCAGCGCCTTTTCGGTACCGATGCCGGCGCCTATGCGGTTGGTGGCGGCGCTCAAGCAATTTCGCCCCGAGATCATCCACTCCCATCATCCGTTCCTGTTGGGAGGAACGGCGCTGCGCGTCGCCGCGGCGCGCCGTCTGCCGGTGGTATTCACGTACCATACGATGTACGAGAAATACACTCACTACGCGCCCGGGGATTCGCAAACGATGAAACATTTCGTCGTGGACCTCGTCAGCGGTTATTGCAACCTCTGTGATGCGGTGATCGCGCCGAGCCAAACGGTGGCCGAGCTACTGCGCGAGCGCGGCGTCGAAACCCCGATTCAACTGATCCCGACCGGTATCAACCTGCCGCTCTTCGCGGGCGGCGACGGACAAGCGTTTCGGAGAAAATATGGGATCCCGGCACAAGCGTTCGTGCTCGGGCACGCCGGGCGCTTGGCCGCGGAAAAGAACCTGGGTTTTCTGGCGGACGCGGGCTTGCGCTTCCTGCAGGGAAACCCGAACGCTTATTGTCTCATCGTCGGCAGCGGACCGGCGAGCGACGACTTGCAAGCCCGCTTCACCCGCGCGGGTTTCGCGGAGCGGCTGATTCTCACGGGGGCGCTCGATCAGCGCGATCTCAGCGACGCTTACCAGGCGATGGATGTCTTCGCCTTCGCGTCCCACACGGAAACGCAAGGGATGGTGCTGGCTGAGGCCATGTGCGCCGGCGTGCCGGTCGTGGCCCTCGACGCATCGGGCGTGCGCGAGATGCTGCGCGATGAAGACAACGGACGTCTTCTAAAACGGGAAGACCCCGAGTGCTTCGTGGCCGCCCTTGCGTGGGTCGCCGCGCTAGGCGCCGAGGCGCGCCAACGGTTGCGGGAAGGCGCACAACGGACGGCCTCTGCCTTCGATATGAGCGAAACGGCGGCGCGGGCGCTTGAGCTCTACGCCTCGTTGCGCGCCGCCGCGCCCACACACAGAATGCGCGATCACACCCTTTGGGACATCGCGTTTCGCCGCCTGCGAGGTGAGTGGCGGATCCTGCGCAACGTGATTCAAGCCGCGGGCGACTCGCTGCGACCGAGCCTCGTTTGGGAAGTGGGGCCGAGGGGCACCGAAGACCCGCGCGCCTGGCCTAGCCAGAACGCGCTCGCCGGGCTGGAAAATCATCCCGGCAAGGGCGCCGAGCCGTCGGCGACAGGGGCGGATTTCAAGACGCGGTTGCTGGGATGGCTGTGGGCGTGGCTACTGCGTCTACAATCCGTGACTTGGAGGAAACGCTATGACGGCCTCGATCGCCTCGACGATATCTTGGATCAGCATCAGCGGGTCTTGTTTTGCTTCTGGCACGGGAAATACCTCCCTCTTTTCGCACTCATGCGGGGACGCCCGGCCTGCGTGTTCACAAGCAAATCCGATCGCGGGGCCATCATCGCCGAGATCTGCCGCCATTTCGGTTATGAGTGCGTACAGGTCCCGATCCGCGGGCGCAGCCATGCCTTTGAGATCATGCGCCGCGCCTTGGAGCGGCGTCCGAACGGCGGCATCGCCGTCGATGGCCCGCTCGGCCCGTATCACCGCGTCAAACGCGGCGCCGTCAAGCTGGCCGCGGAGCTCGGTTACGTGGTGGTCCCCGCGTCCGCGACGGCGCGCCGCAAACGCATTATCAAGCATCGTTGGGACCGCATGGAGATCCCCGCGCTCTTCACGCGCATCGGGCTCGCGATCGGCGAACCGAAGAAAATCCCGTGCAATCTGTCTCCCGAGCAAAGCCAGGAATGGGTTGCCTGGTTGCGGGAGCAGTTGGAGGCGCTTGATTGCCGTGCCGAGGCGCTGGCCGGAGTCCCGAGGCGAAAACCCCGCGTGCACGCAGAGCGCGGTTCGAAGCTATCGGAGCAGGAAGGCTAGGGAAGCTCTGCAAAAGCTATTGCGCCGCCCATCTGCATTGTCGCGTGCTCGCTCGTCACTCGCCTATCTACCTGATATGTCTCGTGACTCGCTCCGCGGCTTCGCGCATCTGGGCATGCTCATAACACTCTTGCAGAGCTTCCTTAGCTGATAAAGACGCGTAACCGGAGTCCCCTCGGCACGGCCTATGTCATACCCATTCACCCTAGCCCCCGAGGGTTAGTTTGCACCCTCACGCTCCAGGCCTGAGCGCGCCAGGGCTCGCCACCGGAAGGATGGTGATTTACGGCCTGCCTTACATGGCCTATGCGATCGCGGCCTTGCCGCTGGCGCTGTTCGTACCTTCGTATTACGCCAATTACATGGCGCTACCGCTCGCGGCGGTGGGGATCGCGATTGCCGCCTCGCGTATCCTCGATGTCATCATCGATCCCTTCATAGGCATCGTGAGCGATAGATGGAACACGCGCTGGGGACGGCGAAAACCCTGGATCGCCGCCGGCGCGCCCCTGTTCATGCTTTCGCTGTGGATGATCTTTGCGCCGCCGCCGGGCGTGACGTTTGGATACCTTTTGGGGTGGACGTGCGTGTTCTTTATCTCGTTCACGCTGGTGGATCTTCCTTACAAAGCGTGGGGGGCGGAACTGTCCACGGACTACTCGGAACGCTCGCGCGTGACCGCTTGGCGGGAGGCCTTCGGGTTCGCCGGTCAATTGGTGTTCGTCTTGGTGCTTATGCTCCTGGAATCTCTCGGTCAGCGAGACCCGGCGACGCAGTTGAAGGCCATTGCCCTGACCGTGATCCTGACACTGCCGCCGCTACTCATGGTTGCGTTCAAGACGGTCCCCGAGCGTCCCCCGGATACGCTCGCGGGCGAATGGCCGCGGGGTTCCGCGGGTCTCATGCTGGTGGCGCGTAATCCCGCGTTCGTGCGCATGATGATCTCCGTCGTTCTGTTCGTCTCCGGCCTTATCATTCAAGCGACACTGCATAAGATCGTCCTGGTCCACGTTACCGAGACCCCGCATCTCTTCGCCACCATGCTGCTGATTGAGAACATCGCCACCATCGCGCTGGTGCCGCTTTGGATCCGGATCTCCGATCGCATCGGCAAACACCGCGCCTTGTGTCTGGCGGCGCTTTGGGCCGGATGCTGGAGCCTGCTCCTGCCCTTCCACGGGCAGGGCGATGGCTGGCCGCTCATCGGCGTGCTCGCGATCCGCGGCAGCAGCTTCGCGTCCATCCTGTTCCTCGCGAATTCCATCGCCGCCGATGTCGTCGATCACGACACCGTGACCTCGGGCCGGCAACGGACCGGCCTCTATTTCGCCATCTGGGCGATGACCTATAAATTCTCCATAGCCCTCGGGGTTTTATTTGCGACCGTGCTCCCGGCGTACTTCGGATTCGAACCTGCCGTCGCTAGCACGCACACCCCCAGCTCCGAATTCGCGCTCATGGCGGTCTACGGCTGGTTGCCGGGCGTGCTGATGGCGCTCGGGGCTCTATTTCTATGGAATTTTCCGATCGATCAAACGCAGCAACGCGCGCTCCGCGCTCTCATCACGCAACGCGCGCTCGACTGAGACCCTCGATTGACCGGTGCAGGACGCGTCAGTACCATAGGCCGATTCCCCGGTAGCTCAGTTGGTAGAGCAGGTGACTGTTAATCACCGGGTCGGCGGTTCGAGTCCGTCCCGGGGAGCCAGGGAAATCAAAGGGTTACGTAGTTCGCCTACCTGCTGGATCTAGCCGTGTAAGCACAGTGTAAGCAATCTCCGACTTATTGATAGTGTGGGTTAGTCCTGGTCAGCTAGTCGCTGTCGCAAAAGTGGCTCAATATCGTGGGATCGTGGGATCGTGGGATGATCGTGAGATCGTGATCGTGGGATGATCGTGGGATCCACTGGATCCCATTCTGAAGCGACACAACCACTGGTTGCGGCGATATTTCAACACTCGCCGCGCGGGGTATAATAGATGTATGAGCTACCTCAGCGTCCCAAGCATCGGCCTACCATTAGCCAATGCCTTGCGCGGGACCGCCAGGCACGCGAAGTTCCGGGAAGTTGTCCATGCCGACGGCGGTACATACAAGCACGTATCCCCCCACAACTCCGTGGAATTTATCACGCGCCTGGAAGCTGCGGAGGGTTGCCGGGTAGCCCCTACGTTCGCGTTCTTCCGCCTAGACTTGGATAACGAGCTGCCGCATAACCCCGTACACGTGGACTTCGCACAGGCGGATAAGCTAGCCATCGTTTATTTATGGCGCGGCAAAGCCCAGCCTAAAAGCGGGACTGCGGAAAGGTGTTCCGGTATGCCGTGGCCACCGGGCGCGCACAACGTGACCCCTCCGGTGACCTGCGCGGCGCGATACCGCCCGCGGTCGAACGCCATCACCCCACCATCACGGAACCCAAGCGCGTAGGTGAACTGCTGCGGGCCATCGTCGGGTATAGCGGCTCGCATGTTACCCGATACGCGCTGCAACTGGCGCCGTTGGTATTCGTGCGCCCTGGCGAACTACGCAAGGCGGAATGGTCCGAGTTCGATCTGCAAGGCCGAGTGGCGCATACCGGCGCACAAAATGAAAATGAAGGCCGTTCACATCGTGCCACTGTCCATACAAGCCCTGGCCATTCTCACCGAACTGCACGCGCTGACAGGCTCAGGCCGCTATGTGTTCCCCGGTGCGCGTACCGGTCTCAGGCAAAACGGTATCGGTATTACCGATTTCGAACGACGGCAATTGCAAACTTTACGAATTAAACCCGCATCCCACTCAATAAATTACAGCAACCAGGGGACTTGACCGTATGCAAATGAGAATACATAGTAAATTAAAGTTGTCCAAGATTGCGCAGAGGTTCATGGTACTAATGTGGCTGGCCATACCAACGGCTCATGCGGCCCCCCTAGCCAATGAGGCCAATACATTACCGCCATCATCAGGACAAATATATTTTTATACCTTCATCGGTGCAGTTTTTCTGTATGTGTTAAATAGACAACAGAACAAACAACCATATTCTGTGTTTACAGCTCTTAACGTCGATATAGATAGAAGGGGATTTGGGGGATTTTGTATTGTTTTGTTAGATATGCTTTTGTCGTGTTTATTGGGTGCGGTTGGGGTTATCGCTTTAACATCACCAACCACAATATCTCAAGCATTTGCTTCTGGATTAGGGATGACAGGGATTCTTTCATTTCATACCAAAGAAATTACAAAAGGAGAGGTAAATGAACAACCAAAGTAATATGTCTGAAGCTGATATGAAAAAGATTGGAAATGAAGTTGAAAAGGCACGTTCGCGCGGCATATATACTTTAGTCGCTGTTTTGTTATTAGTTCTCTTAGGAGTTTTTATAATTCAGACGCAACCTCGTCTTGCAAATATTTCAAACAAATTTAGTTGGGCTTTTGGTGCTATAGCTTTAATTGTTTCTATAGTAACCCTGGTATACACCGAGATAAAACGCGAGCAGATGAGGAAATTAATTTCTAATGTTTTAGATGAAAGATTTTTCACTCTTACACGTAAGGAATTAATAAACCAATTGGAACGCGCTGTAAATTGTGCAGATCAGGTTAAGAGGTCAATTGATAGTGGAGATTTTGATCAAGCAGAGAAAATAGCACACCAACAACTAAAAGAAAAACCAAATGATACTTTAGCGTTAGAAACCTACATAAGTGCTTTGCTAGCACATAATAAAAAAGAAAAATGTGAGACAGCATGGAATGCGTTAGAGGGAGGCGGCATAACGAATTTATCCATTTACATTAGATCAGCCTTTTTGTTCTGGCGATTTGGTGAAATTGAAAAAGCTATAAAGATCAGTGAAAGAGGGTTAGAAATTGCCAGGAGCAAAAATGACAGAGAAACACACAACAAGTTTAAGAATTCGTTAGCGTATTATTATGCGGATACGGGTAGAGAAGACTACGAGAACTTAGCTAGGTCGTATATTGAAGAAGCTTCTAAAGACCACCCGCAAGACCTAGCCAAAATGGATACAAAAGGTTATGTGAAAATAGTTTATGGAAAAACAAAAGAAGAAATATTCGAAGGAATGGACTTATGTTTACGGGTGTACCAAGAAGACACAGAACATTTTAAAACTCCATATGAAAAACATATGAAAAAAGCTACTGAGAGACTCAGTACCTTAGGAATGAAGTCTTAAGTGATTTCAAAATAGCTATCAGATCGAGTAGGAGGAGGGGCTGACGCCACTCCTCCTTGATTCGCCTTGATAGAACTGACTTATTGAATCTAAGTAGTTCATCATATTTAAATAGTTTCTGGTGAAAACATAAGCATTCTCCTAAAGGGTTATATGCTGCACTCCAGCAATCTCTTTGTATTGTTGCACGGCGGCATAATTCTTGTCAATTCCTTGACACATAATATGTGAAAGTATACGTTGCTATCGCCTATTTGAAGCATTTCTTTAGCTTTTTCAGCCCAGGGAAACGCCATATATCCTACCGATTTCACTTGCTGTTTTGGTTATTCGAACAGAGTAGCCGGCTGCTGTCTGTGAAATATTCACCTAAATCCTAACTCTTCATTTATCGATAATAACTACGTCTTGTATTGTATCAGAGGTCAAGGAGCTATCGTCAAGAGTGAGTATTTTCTAATCTTAAAATGAGCCTGAAAAGGGTAATAGAGTCCCCCTTAGAGAGAAGGACTCCTGGACCTCAGGGGATGCCTGGGGGCGTTGTGA
>MUGK01000086.1 GCA_002007425.1 Chromatiales bacterium USCg_Taylor
GGACGGTCGCGGCAAAAGGAATCACTCGCCGCGAGACCGAGGGTGCGAGAGTGACTTGGATGTCCTGTCGCACATACCGAGGGCCGCGGCGAAAACGGCTTGGCGGATGAGACAGGGTCTGTATTCTAGAGAGGACTTGGGAGGTATTGAAGTTAACCGATCGTCTGTCGGCCAGAACCAGCGCCTGGCGGTAATAACTTACGGCCGTCTTGGCCTGGCCCATCCGGTCCAGGCTGACCGCGAGATTGAACACGTAATCGGGATCCCGGGATTCGGTGCCAAAGGCCTTAAAGTAGGCTTCCTGGGCTTCGGCCCAGCGTCCCTGCCGCGCATACAGATTGCCGAGGCTGAAATGTAGTTGTCCCGCCAGAGGGGTCTCATCGAGCAAGAGCTTGAGTTTCGATTCGCTGAGATCGCGGCCGGCCGCGCCTTGCAGGCCGGAAAGCGCGGCATGCGCCACGCTATCGCGCGGGTTGATCTGAAGTATCCGTCCGTAATAGCGCTGGGCTTGCTTGGTTTGGCCATGACGCGCGGCGACCGCGGCCATTCCCAACAACGCATCGCGTTGTTCGGGGTGGCGGCTCAGCACGGTCCGATAGAGGCGTTCGGCGCGGCGGTAGTCTCCGCCCTGGTAGGCGCGATAGGCGCCGGTGATATCGGGATCGACCAGATCACGGCGGCGGCTCTTGGTGATCTTGATCGCACTCGGTTCGGCAACCATTCCCGCCATACTGGCCGGGAAGCTTGCGCGTGGTGGAGTTTGTCGCGGTTCAGGCTGCTCCGGCGGCGCCGTTACGGAATGCGCCAGTGGTTCCGTTGAGCCTGCTGGAGTTGCTTGAGGCCGCGGGTCTCTTTCCTGCGCCGCCTCGGCCGACCCGTCGCTGGCCTCCTCGGTCGGAGTAGTTGAGATCGGGGGCGTATCGTTGGCACTCGCGCCCACGTCGGCCGGAGTAGACACCGCAGCTCGGGGCGGAGCCTGCCGCACGGGCCCGGACCCGCTCATTGCGGTTCGGGGCGGGTTAATACCGTCAGGACCCGCGCCGCCTTGCTCCATCTGACCCCAGAACCAGAGCGCACCCAGTGCCGCGCTGAGCACTAAAATCACCCCAAGACCTAGGCCGACCCTGCGCGAAATCGGCGTACGCCGAGTCGCTGTGAATACGGTATCCGCGGAAACCCGGGCGATCGTGTCACCCGTCCGGAACGAGCCGCTTGTGGATAAGCCCGGTTCCGGACGCGAACGGTCAAGACTCTGCGAGGAGTCAAAATAGTCCTTGAGCGACGCATTAATAGCCCGTTTTGACGGCAGGGTGGCTTCTTTGTCATACGCGGGCGGGGGGACGCCCCCGGAGATGCTTGGCGATGATCCCGAAAGAGGCAAGCTGCTATTTAGCGAAACATCCATCGGGGCGCCCGCTAGCGTTAAATCGGGCACCTCTCCTTCCGGTATCGGCTCACTCTGACTCGTGTCGCCGGCCGCCTCCGCACCCGTCTCGGCAAACTCGAGGCCTGACTCATCGTGCGTCCCGCCTCCGGCTACCCCGCCGGCGGCTAGGTTCGCCTGTAAATCCTCCGCCGCTTTCTTCTTGTCTTGTTCGGCCTTTTTCAAGGCATCCATCAGTAGGCTCATATGCTAGCCCCTTGCCTTTGAGAAGATGGTTGCAAAATTACTGCGCGGGCGTGATCCGGGGTCGGGCGGTGCTCGGAATCCTCACATACTGCCGTGTATGCTCCGGTTCCTGCGCTCCGGCCTTCCCCGGCTGACACCCGCTCGTGACATTTTGCAAACATCTTCTTACCGGCTCACGGAAACGATTCTATGAACGACCGAGATATACGACCATTTCGCATCGCGTTAAACGGCTTAATACAGAGTATTCGATTCGACGCGTTCCTCGAGGTACGAGCGGTACCCCGAGAGATCCCCATCAAGGCTCGGATTCCGAATCACCAACGGCCGCAGGAAGATCACCAGCTCGGCCTTTTCGTAATCGTTGGAGCGGCTTCGAAACAAGCTGTCCCCGAGCACCGGAATGTCAGAAAGCAGCGGGATGCTGTTGGAATCCTGCTCCACCGTGTCCTGCATCAACCCGCCGAGCACGGCGATCTGGCCGTTGTTGATTTGCAGCACCGCTTCCATCTCCTGCACTTGGATCTGGGGAACGTTGTTTGGAATTGTGTCGAGCAGCTCGGGGTTGGGATCGCGCACAAATTGCGACACCCTGGAGATCGTCGGGCGGACATTAAGCGTCACCGCATCGTTTTCGTTGATCTGCGGCGTTACCGTCATTACCAATCCGACCGGCACCGTTTTCGCGGTGGTATCCATATGAACGCCGCCCTTGACCAAAGGGGAGAGTTGCACTACTCCCCTTTGGAAATCCCAATGCTAAAGTGCCCGCCGAAACGGCTGGGTATTCAGAATAAAAGCGAATCTTATTTATAAGCATAAAGTTAGTGTAATGTGTTTAGAACAAATATTAAATAGCTTCGCCGCGCGCCCTTCGCCCCACGCCACCCGGTGCGGGTAGCGCATGACGGTCGCGTGCCGTACCTATTAATCGTTACCGGCGAAGACTAAAGGCGCCAGTTCCGTTAACGCTTTTTCGTACACGGAGCGTTTAAAAAATACGACCTCTTGTAGGGGATGCCAATAATGCACCCATTGCCAGCGATCGAATTCCGGCCGTGGAGCCGCATCCAGGCGCACGTCCGTCTCTGTGCCAATGAGCCGTAACATGAACCAGATCTGTTTTTGGCCGATGCACACAGGCCTCTTATCGTAGCGGACATAGCGTTTAGGGAGCCGGTAGCGCAACCACGCGCGGGTACATCCGACGAGATTCACGTGCTCGGGCTCGAGGCCCACCTCTTCCTTGAGCTCTCGAAACATCGCCATCTGGGGGGTTTCGTGGCGCTTAATGCCACCTTGGGGAAACTGCCAGGCGTCCATGCCCACGCGCCGCGCCCAAAAGACCTGAGCGTCGCGATTGCTTAGAATGATTCCGACATTTAACCTAAAACCGTGAGCGTCTATCATGACTCACCGCCAGCATCCGCTTGAATTCGTCCGTAAATTCGCAAGCTTACACCTTGTTTGAAATTCTAACACACTTAATTTCCTTAGTCGCAGGGAATGACTTTAGCAATTTTCGATCTTGATAACACGCTCATCGGCGGCGACAGCGACACACTCTGGGGACAATTCTTGACCGAGGAAGGAATCGTTCAAAAAGACGACTATGAGCGTCGCCATGAACGCTATTATCGAGATTACTTGAACGGCGCGCTGGATATCTTCGCGTTTCTGGGTTTTCAGTTGGAAATTTTGGCCCAGCATGATGCCGATACGCTGCGCGCGTGGCGCGGAAAATATATCGAACGAAAAATCAAGCCGATCATGCTTCCGAAGGCGCGAGCGTTATTGCATACTCACCGCGCCAAGGGTGACACGCTGCTCATCGTCACCGCCACCAATCGATTTCTCACCGAGCCCATCGCCGCAATGCTGGACGTCGTGCATCTCATCGCGACCGAGCCGGAGATCATCGACGGACGTTACTCCGGCCGTGTGTGTGGAACGCCGGCCTTTGCCGCCGGCAAGGTGGCGCGCTTATCCGAATGGCTGGTTAAACAGGGGAAAAGCTATACCGAGACCTGGTTCTACAGCGATTCCCACAATGACTTGCCGCTGCTGAACGCGGTCACACATCCCGTCGCGGTGGATCCGGACGCGACGTTGGCGCAGGCCGCGAGCATCAATCGCTGGCCGGTGATTAGCTTGCGTTAAGGGGCCAAAAGCTTCTTGACCGCGTCCCGCTCTTCTTCCAGTTCCTTGCGGGTGATCTCCATGCGCGCGCGGCTAAACTCATCAATGCCGAGACCCTGGACAATGCTGTAGCCGCCGTCCTGGGTGGTCACCGGGAATGAATAGATCAAACCGGGCGCAATGCCATAGCTCCCGTCACTCGCAACCGCCATGCTGGTCCAATCATCCGCCGGGGTTCCCATCACCCAATCGCGCATGTGCTCGATGGCCGCGTTCGCGGCTGATGCCGCGCTCGAAGCGCCGCGTGCGGCGATAATCTCCGCTCCCCGCTTCGCGACCCGAGGAATGAATTCATCCGCAAACCATTGCTGCTCCATCGAGTCCTTGGCCGGCCGGCCGCGAATCAAGGTGTGGCTGAGGTCGGGATACTGGGTGGTCGAGTGATTCCCCCAAATAGTCAGTTTCTTGATATCCGTGACCTTACAGCCGGCCTTTTGCGCCAACTGGGCGATGGCCCGATTGTGATCCAAGCGCGTCAGCGCCGAGAAGTTCTTCGCATTGATGTCGGGAGCGCTGCGCATTGCCGTTAAAGCGTTGGTATTCGCTGGATTACCGACCACCAATACCTTGACCTCTCGCTCTGCGTGCTCATTGACGGCCCGGCCTTGGATCTGGAATATCCCCCCGTTCGCGGCGAGCAGATCGCTGCGCTCCATGCCGGGACCGCGGGGTCTGGCGCCCACGAGCAAGGCATAGGCGGTTCCCCGAAACGCGACCTTGGGATCGTCGGTAATGACGACGTCATCGAGGAGCGGAAACGCGCAGTCCATCAGCTCCATCACGACTCCTTCCAACGCCTTCAAGGCGGGCGTGATATCGAGTAACCGCAAGCATACCGGCTGGTTCCGTCCCAGCATCTCTCCGGTGGCGATGCGAAACAGCAATGCGTAACCGATCTGGCCGGCGGCCCCAGTGACCGTGATTTGGACGGGTTGCTTCATTGGCTCTCTCGCCCTTTAGTTTCTTTTTGCGACCGGCACATAGTCCCTGGTTTCGGAACCGATATAGATCTGGCGGGGACGTCCGATGCGGAAATCCGCATCCGTGATCATCTCCATCCACTGCGCCAGCCATCCGGCGGTTCGCGCTATGGCAAACAACACCGTGTACATACGCCTCGGTATTTCGAGCGCCTTGAGAATGATCCCGGAATAAAAGTCCACGTTCGGGTAGAGTTTCCGCTCGATGAAATAGTCATCTTCCAGCGCGATGCGCTCCAGCTCCATGGCGATTTCGAGCATGGGCCGATGCGCGCTCGCGCCCATGGCGTCGAGGACGGCGTGACACGCCTTGCGGATAATCGCCGCGCGCGGGTCGTAATTTTTGTAGACGCGATGCCCGAATCCCATCAATCGATACGATCCGTTCTTGTCCTTGGCGCGATCGACATACTTGCGTACGTTTTTAATATCCTGGATCTCTTCAAGCATATGCACGACCGCCTCGTTCGCGCCGCCATGTGCACGCCCCCACAAGGTCGCGATGCCTGCCGCGATACAGGTATAGGGGTTGCTCTCGGTGCTCCCCGCGAGCCGGACCGCGGAGGTGCTGGCATTTTGCTCGTGATCGGCGTGCAGGATGAACAGCAGATCCAAGGCGTATATCGCGACCGGATTAGTGACAAAAGGCTCCGAGGGCTGCGCGAACATCATGTGCATGAAGTTTTCTATGTACCCCAGGGCGTTGTTGGGATACACAAAAGGCTGGCCGACGCCATACTTGTAACACTTGGAAGCGATGTTCGGCATCTTCGCCAGGATACGGAGAGCGTTCGCATCGCGGTCACCCTGGTCATAAATGTCGATGGTATCGTGGTAATACGAAGCCATCGCGCCGATCACGCCGACCATGATGGACATCGGATGCGCGTCGTAGCGGTAACCGCCGTAGAACTTGATCAGGTGCTCGTGCACCATGCTGTGCTCTCTAATGTGCGAATCGAATTCCGCCATTTGCCGGGCCGTCGGCAGGTCGCCATAAATCAGCAGGTACGCTACTTCTAGGAAGTAGCTGTGCTCGGCCAATTGCTCGATCGGGTAGCCGCGGTACAGCAAGATACCCTTGTCGCCGTCAAGGAAGGTAATCGCGCTACGGCAGCTTGCGGTCGTGACAAACCCGGGGTCCAAGGTAAACATTCCAAGCTCGCTGTAAAGGCGCTTGGTATCGATAACGGCGGGCCCGTATGTGCCGCGATAGACCGGACATTCGATCGTTTTACCGGTAGTATTATCCGTTATCGTTACCGTATCGGGTGTCATCGAACCCTCCTTAGGCTGCGGTCGTGTATTCGCGGTTGCGTTTCCAGGTTTCAACATAAGCCTTATACCTCAATACGCCCCTCTGCACGGTAAGCATAGCGTTATTTTTCGCGCCGCAGCAAGTAGCGTCTTGGCGCCGCCGTGGCCGGACCGGATCATGGCAGCAGCTAAAACTCTTGGCCCATCCTTAGCTATTGGGTATTATTGCGGCGCACATCAGGGCTGCCGTGATAACCGATTCCCATGATCGCTTCGTTACCGTCATCATCGTCTCGCGCGGGCTCACGGCGATTCCCGCGCATGAGGAAACCGCCGCGATTCGTTATGGATCGCGTTTGACCTTGAGAAGTCATGAAGCAGCGCAAAGCTACGGCACTACATAGCGGAAACGCCGAGTTTATCGACTCGTTGTATGAGCAATTCATGCGCAGTCCGGCATCGATCGATGCGCATTGGCGGTCGGTATTCGAAGATCTAACGCCCGGCGCCGAGCAAGCAGCGCCGGGAGGCGATGGGTCCGCCCTGGCGCCGGAGCGGACCGAACCCCTACCGGACGCCGATCTCGAAGCCCGGATCCAAAAACAAATCGCGGTCTTACAACTCATTAACGCTTATCGGTTTCGAGGCCACCGGCAAGCCGATCTCGACCCCTTGCGCCAAATCGAGCGTCCGATCGTCGCGGAGCTCGATCCCGCCTTTCATGGGCTGAGTGAACGCGACTTCGGCGTTAGCTATAGCACGGGATCGCTTTTTGGCGCCGAGTATGCCGCCTTAGGCGAGATCCTACGTCGGGTCCGGACAACTTACTGCCGCACGATTGGCGCCGAATACATGCATATTAACGCCACCAATCAAAAACGCTGGCTTCAGCAACGCTTGGAACTGGACTGCGCCACGCCTGGTTTCGACCCGCCAAGAAAGTTGCGGATCCTGGAACGGCTCGTGGCCGCCACCACGCTGGAAGAATATCTGCACCGAAAATACGTGGGGCAGAAACGCTTCTCCCTTGAGGGCGGCGAAAGTGCGATCCCCTTACTCGACGAATTGGTACAGAGCAGCGGCGAGGGCGGGATTAAGGAAGTCGTCATCGGGATGGCGCATCGTGGGCGAATAAACGTGCTGGTCAACATTGTCGGCAAGCATCCCGCGGAACTATTCGAGGAGTTCGAAGGCAAGGGCGGGAACGCCGCCGGTTCGGGTGATGTTAAATACCATCTAGGCTACTCCTCCGATATCGCCACTCCGGGGGGGTTGGTTCACCTGACGCTGGCGTTTAATCCCTCGCACTTGGAAATCATTAACCCGGTCGTTCAAGGATCGGTACGGGCACGCCAAGACCGGCGCCGGGATAGAAACCGGGACACGGTATTGCCCATCCTGATGCACGGGGATGCGGCGTTTGCCGGGCAAGGCGTGGTGATGGAGACGCTCAACCTATCGCAGACGCGCGGATATGCCACGGGCGGCACCATTCACATGATCATCAATAACCAAATCGGCTTCACCACCAGCGATCCGCTGGATGCGCGCTCAACCTTGTATTGCACCGACGTGGCGAAGATGGTCCAAGCGCCGATCTTACATGTCAACGGCGATGATCCCGAAGCCGTCGTAATGATCGCACGGCTGGCGCTCGACTACCGAATGGAATTCAATAAAGACATTGTCATCGATTTGGTCTGCTACCGCAGGCATGGCCATAGCGAAGCCGATGAGCCCCTGGCGACTCAGCCTATCATGTACCAAAAGATCCGGCAGCATCCTAGCGTCGTCAGCAGCTATTCGAAAAAGCTGCAACAGGAAGGTCTCATCCAAGAAAACGAAGCGGAGTCCTTGGCCCGGTCGTACATCGATTCGCTTGAGGGCGATCAGATCGCGTTGCGGGGCCGGTCGTATACGACATCAGGAACGAGCTCAGGGTCAGTTTTACCGCATACCACGGTACCCGTTGGGATGCGCCTTGTGAAACCGCGCTCGCGTTGGAACGCGTTCAGGCGCTTAGCGAACGCTTCACAAGCATCCCCAAGGATATCCAGTTGCACCGCAGTGTAGAGCGCATCATCGAGCAACGCCGGCAGATGGGGCAGGGGCAGGCGCCGATCGACTGGGGATACGCGGAAACCCTCGCCTATGCCAGTTTGGTCGATGAAGGTTATCCCATTCGACTCGCGGGGCAGGACAGCGAGCGCGGGACGTTTTTTCACCGGCATGCGGTCTTGCACGATCAAAACACCGGTGAAGGCTACGTCCCTCTGCACCATGTCAAAGAGGATCAGGCGCGATTCATGGTGATCAATTCGATCTTGTCCGAGGAGGCGGTTTTGGGCTTCGAATACGGGTACAGCAGCTCGGAACCCGATGCCTTGGTGATCTGGGAGGCGCAGTTCGGCGATTTCGCAAATGGCGCTCAAGTCGTCATCGATCAATTCATCACCTCCTGCGAGTCCAAATGGAGCCGTTACAGCGGGTTGGTCATGTTGTTGCCACATGGCTACGACGGACAAGGCCCCGAGCATTCCTCGGCACGCCTCGAACGCTACTTACAGCTGTGCGCCGAGGAAAATATACAGGTATGCGTTCCGAGCACGCCCGCGCAGATGTTTCATATGTTAAGAAGACAGGCGCGTCGCCCCTACAAGAAACCCTTGGTCGTCATGAGTCCAAAAAGCCTGCTCAGGCATAAGCTCTCGACTTCGACCCTGACAGATATCACCGAAGGTGGCTTTCAGGTCGTTATGGACGAGATCGATCCCATTGATGGGCGGGCGGTAGATCGTGTGCTGATATGCGGCGGAAAGATTTATTTTGATCTGTTGGAAGCCCGGCGCGCGAACAGAATCAAAGACATCGCCATCGTCCGTATCGAGCAATTGTATCCGTTCCCAACCCAAGAAATGGACGCCGTGCTGGCGCGCTATCCGAATGCGCTCGAAATCATTTGGGTGCAGGAAGAGCCGCGCAACCAAGGGGCTTGGATCTACTTGCTGTCACGCCTGCATCTCTTCCGCCGCTTGCACGAACCGCAGCAACTGATGCTGGTGGCGCGCCCGTACTCCGCCTCGCCGGCGGTGGGTTATATCTCGAAACACCTCGAGCAGCAGCAAACCTTGGTCAGCGAGGCCTTGAAGTTGAATCAGGCTGCCGTCGCGCACCAGAAGACCGCGTAAAGCGTTAACCCCCATGCTGCTAGAGGTCAAGGTTCCAGTGCTGGCCGAATCCATCGCCGATGCGCGCGTGCTCGAGTGGCATAAGCAACCGGGCGATCGGCTCGGCCGGGGCGAGCATCTGACCGATCTTGAGACGGACAAGGTGACACTGGAGATCACCGCTCCGGAAGCGGGAATGCTCAAGGAGGTCTACAAAAAAACAGGCGAGACGGCGTTGAGTCAAGAAGTTTTAGCGGTCATCGATACCGCTCACCAAGTCGAGCAGCCCGCGGATAAGGGGTCGAGCACGCCCAAACCGGCTGCCGTGCCTAGGCGCGTAAGCGAGGAGGCGCCTTCCGAGGACGTGACGCCGCTCAGCCCGGCTGTCCGCAGGCTGGTCACGGAGCACGCCCTCGATCCTAAGACCATTCCGGCGCGCGCGAAAAGCGGCCGGATCACCAAGCAAGACGTGCTCACTTATATTGAAGCCAAAGATACCGGTCTGGTTCCACCGCCGGCCCGGCAGAAAGATGCTCTCGCGGACCCCGACGCCGGCCAGCGTCCCACGAAGCGCGTCGCCATGAGCCGCTTGCGCTTGCGCGTTGCCGAGCGCCTCTTGGCGGCGCAACGCGAGAACGCGATCCTGACCACGTTCAATGAAATCAACATGCAGCCGATCATGGCGCTGCGAGAGCGTTATCGCGCGGCGTTCGAGTCACGTCATGGCGCGCGCTTGGGGTTCATGGGCTTTTTCTGCAAGGCCGCGGTGTCGGCGTTGAAAAAGTTTCCGATTGTCAATGCTTCCATCGACGGTTCCGATGTCGTGTACCATGACTACTATGACCTAGGGATCGCGGTCAGCTCGGAGCGTGGACTCGTGGTCCCCGTGCTTCGCGATGTTGACCGTCTGGGCTTCGCGCAGATAGAAATCGCGGTCAAGGAATTCGCCGACAAAGCGCGGGATGCGAAGCTCGGCATCGACGAGCTTAGCGGCGGCACCTTCACCATCACCAACGGAGGCGTGTTTGGGTCCCTCCTATCGACGCCCATTATCAACCCGCCCCAGAGCGCGATCCTCGGCATGCACCGGATCCAAGACCGGCCCGTGGCGGAAGAGGGGCAAGTGGTGATCCGGTCGATGATGTACGTCGCATTGTCCTACGATCACCGTATCATCGACGGGCGCGAGGCGGTGCAGTTTCTGGTCACGATAAAACAGCACATCGAAGATCCGGCGCGGATCCTGATCGAGGTCTAGGGCGTGGACCGCTACGACGTCGTGGTGATCGGCGGCGGGCCCGGCGGTTATGTCGCCGCAATCCGCGCCGCCCAACTCGGTTTAACAACCGCGTGCATCGACGCTTGGGTCGATGCCGCCGGTAAACCGGCCCTGGGCGGAGTGTGCCTGAATGTCGGTTGTATTCCTTCCAAGGCGCTGCTGGATTCCTCCCACCTCTACGAGACGATTGGCCGCCATACCAAGGATCACGGGATCGCGGTGAGCGGCCTCAGCCTCGATCTCCCGTCGATGATGCTCCGCAAGGATAAAGTCGTACGCACCTTGACCCAGGGCATCGCCGGGCTGTTTAAGAAAAACAATGTAGCGTGGCTCGCGGGACGGGCGCGCCTGTTGGGCGACATGCGCGTGTCGGTGACCGATCGCACGGGCGCCGAAGCGTCCGTGATCACGGCCTCGCATATCATCATCGCCACCGGGTCGGTACCCGCCGCGCTGCCCGGCATCGAAATCGATAACGGGTTGATTTGCGATTCGACGGCAGCGCTAGCATTTTCGGAAGTCCCGAGGCGCTTGGGCATCATCGGCGCCGGCGCCATCGGGCTTGAGCTTGGAAGCGTGTGGCGGCGTCTTGGCTCGGAGGTGGTTATTTTGGAGGCATTGAGCGAGTTTCTGCCGGGCGCGGATTTCGAGATCGCCCAAGCCGCCGCGAAAGAACTGGCGCGGCAAGATCTAGCGATTCGGTTAGGCTGCACCGTGACCGGCGTGACCGTGAACGGGACCGACCTTCGCGTTGCGTACCAAAAGGACCAAGGGCAACATGATCTGGCCGTGGCCAGACTGATCGTCGCGGTCGGACGGCGTCCGAATACCGAGGGACTCGGTCTCGTGGAATGCGGGATTAATCTCGATGGGCGCGGCTTCGTCGAGGTCGATGATCGGTGCCGCACAAACCTGAGAGACGTGTTCGCCATCGGCGATGTCATTGGCGGCCCGATGCTGGCACATAAGGCCTCCGAGGAGGGTATGGCGGTGGCCGAAACCATCGCCGGTCATGCCACCGAGGTGAATTACGCTTGTGTCCCATGGATCATTTATACCTGGCCGGAGGTAGCTTGGGTGGGGCAAACAGAGCAGTCGTTAAAGACGAATGGCACACGGTTTCGGCGCGGTGTGTTCCCGTTCTTAGCGAGCGGACGGGCCCGCGCCATGGGCGAGACCGGGGGACTCGTCAAAATCCTGGGCGATGCCGAAAGCGATGCCTTGCTCGGGGTACATATCTTCGGCCCGAATGCCTCGGAATTAATCAGCGAGGCTGTGATCGCGATGGAATTCGGCGCCAGCACCGAAGATCTGGCGCGCGCGATCCACGCCCATCCGACGCTCGCCGAAGCCATGCACGAAGCTGCGCTCGCAGTGGATAACCGCACGATCAATCTATAATCCCCTCAGGCCGCGGGTTGAAGGCGGCCTACCCTCTAGATTCTCCGAACGTACTTTGTTACGCTGCTTATTGCATCGCAGCGAATCGCGTGCTCAGCGGATAGACAGCAGCGTCTACGGAAAGGTGTAAATTTGCTGTACGTATGCGCCTCGTTCGAGCGTTGCGGCTGCTGAAGCGCCCGAGTGACGGTTGGGTCGGTACCCGAAACGCAGTGTCAGTAGGGAGGACTAGATGGCTGAAAACGTAGTTATCGTGGCCGCCGGCCGGACGGCCATCGGAACCTTTGGGGGAACGCTCGCGACTATTCCGGCGGCGACGCTGGGCGCGAAGGTGGTCTCCGCGCTCTTGTCCAAGACCGGGATTAAACCCGAGGACATCGAGGAAGTGATCTTGGGCCAGGTCCTGACCGCGGGCGTCGGCATGAACCCGGCGCGGCAGGCGGCGCTGGGCGCGGGTCTGCCGCACTCGGTGCCATGTATGACCATCAACAAGGTATGCGGCAGCGGGCTCAAAGCGGTGGCTTTGGCCGCGCAAGCGATTCGCGCCGGTGATGCCGAGCTGGTGGTGGCCGGCGGTCAAGAAAATATGAGTCTAACGCCGCACGTGCTCCCCGGCTCACGCACCGGCCAGAAGATGGGCGAATGGAAGTTAGTAGATACGATGATCAACGACGGCTTATGGGATGTTTTTAATAATTATCACATGGGCATGACCGCCGAAAACATCGTTAAGAAGTACACTATCTCGCGCGAGGAGCAGGACGCGTTCGCGGCGCTCTCGCAGCAAAAAGCCGAGGCCGCTCAGAAGGCGGGGCATTTCAAGAAGGAAATCATCTCCATCGAAATTCCGCAAAAGAAAGGCAGCCCGATCATCTTTGACACCGATGAATTCCCCCGTCATGGCACGACCGCCGAAGCCCTGGGCAAACTGAAACCCGCCTTCGACCGGGAGGGCTCGGTCACGGCCGGCAATGCTTCCGGAATCAATGACGGCGCGGCGGGCGTGATCGTCACCACCGAAAGCAAGGCCAAGGCCTTGGGCCTGTCACCGCTCGGGCGAATTGTTGCTTATGGCACGGCCGGGGTCGATCCCGCCATTATGGGGACAGGTCCGACGCCGGCGACGCAACGGTGCTTGCGGAAAGCCGGATGGAAGGTTCAGGATCTCGATCTTATCGAGGCGAACGAGGCCTTTGCTGCCCAGGCGATTTCGGTGAACCGGGATATCGGGTGGGATCTGGCCAAGGTGAATGTCAACGGCGGCGCGATTGCGCTCGGCCACCCCATCGGCGCCTCCGGGGCGCGTGTCTTGGTGTCGCTGGTGTTTGAGATGATCCGCCGCGATGTGCGCAAGGGCCTTGCGACCTTATGCATCGGCGGTGGCCAAGGCGTGGCTCTCGCGGTGGAGCGTTGAAAGAGCAAGAATAATGAAGACAGATCTCAGCGGGCGCGTAGCGTTGATCACCGGGGGAACGAGCGGGATCGGCGCGGCCATTTGCAAACAACTTGCGGCGTCCGGCGCCAAGGTCGCCACCAATTACCGCAACGAACAAAAGGCGCAAAAGTGGTTGGCGGAGATGCGCGCCGAAAGCTACGACTTCAAGATCTACCGTGTCGATGCGACGGACTTCGACGCCTGCGGCCGGATGATCGGCGAGATCGAAAAAGACCCGGGCCCCATCGACATCCTCGTCAACAATGCGGGCATCACGCTCGACGTGACGCTACGCAAGATGAGCAAGGAGCAATGGGACACGATACTCAGGACCAACCTCGACAGTGTCTTCAATGTCACGCGGCACGTCATTTCGGGGATGATCGACCGTGGCTATGGGCGGATCATCAATATCTCGTCCATCAACGGCCAGAAAGGTCAGATCGGGCAAACCAGCTACGCCGCTTCCAAGGCCGGCATGCACGGTTTCACCATGTCCTTGGCGCAAGAAATCGCGCGCAAGGGGATCACGGTGAACACGGTCTCGCCGGGGTATATCGCCACCGAGATGGTCATGGCCGTCCCGGAAAACATTCGCAATCAAATTATTGCCCAGATCCCCGCGGGACGGTTAGGAACCTCCGAAGAAGTGGCTTATTTAGTCGATTTTCTGGTGTCCGACCGCGCCAATTTTATTACCGGCGCCGATCTCACCATCAACGGCGGGCAGCACATGATGTGATGGCGATGCATCCAAATTCCATCGGCGATACTGGCGGCGCCGCGACGGGTGACAAGCGTGTCATCAAAAAGTACCCGAATCGCCGCCTGTACGACACCGTCGAGAGCAAGTACATCACCCTCGCGGATGTGCGGACGCTGGTGTTGGCCGGTATTGAATTCTATGTCAAGGACCAAAAAACCGGCGAAGACATCACCCGGAGCATCTTGCTCCAAATCATCACGGAAGAGGAGGACCATGGGGAGCCGCTGTTCACCACCCATGCTCTCCTCCGAATTATCCGTTTCTACAGAGACGCGGTCCCAGGCTTGGCGGGAAATTTTATCGAACGCAGCCTAGGCATGCTTACCGAACAGCAGAAGCTATTCCATACGCAGCTTAACGACGCGGTCAAAAACAATCCCCTCACGGCCTTGACCGAGATCACCCAACGAAACCTGGAAATCTTCAAGAAAATGCAAGACAGCTTGTTCCGGGCCGCCGGCATGACTAATCCCACTCAGAGCGAAGGCGAAGCGGGTAAGAAGCAAGAATAAATCAACCTCAACCTCAACCATCGACGAAGAAAACAAACGAAAATCGGGAGGCGTGAAAGCTATGTTTCTCGACACGATGCCACTCAAAGTTTTCGAAGTATGGAGCCGAGCCTGGACCACGGCCTTCACCTCGAGCGTCCAGGCCGCCACGGTGTTCGGGCAATCGCTCGATGCTTTAGCAACACATCAGCGGGACGAATGGAATCGGAGCGTTTCCACGGCCGCCGCGGAGCTGCGCCACACCTGGACGTATTTAAACCCTTACCACCGGTTGCAGCACGGCAGGCGGGTGGCTTTAGTCACCGGCGGAACTGGCGGCATCGGAACGGCGATTTGTCTGCGGCTTGCGGACGCTGGTTTTTTAGTCATCGCCACGTATCCTCGCCACGAATCGCCTGCCGCGCGCCAATGGCAAGCGGCGAGACGCCGGGCCGGCTATGAGCTTGGTATCGTCGCGTGTGATGTCGCGCGATGCGATGACTGCGCCAATATGGCGAGCTGGATCGAAGGTCACTACGGTCACGTCGATATCCTGGTCAACTGCGTCGGCATCACCCGCGACGATAGAAAACAAGAGAACTGGCAGACAGTTCTGGACACCAACCTCGACAGCGTATTCAACGTTACGCGGACCGTGATCGCGGCGATGGCGGAACGGCACTTCGGCCGGATAATCAATATCTCCTCGGTTAACGGGCCTTCAGGGCAATTCCGGCAAACCGACGTTGCGGCCGCCAAGGCGGGTATGCTGGGTTTTACCAAGTCCCTGGCTCGGGAGCTCGCGGATCAGGGGATCACCGTTAATACCGTATCACCGGGACACGGCGCGGGCATGGTGGTGGAAATCCCGGATGAAATCCGCAAAGCGATTAAGGCGAAGCTTGCAAAGGGGCGATGGGGTGAGCCTGAAGAGATCGCCGCCGCGGTCGACTTTCTCGCGGCGGACACGAGCGGCTACATCACCGGAATCGACATCGCGGTCAACGACCGGCGGTTAACCGCGTAGGATCCCGCCGAAGACAAAGGCGGCCTAAGGCCGCCTGTCCGCTGATGTCCGTCCTGCTACGTCGCGCTAGCGGACCTCAAGTCCCAAACGGTAGGTGAGTGATAGAGACGCGATAGCAGCAACTCTCTTTCGATCTCCATCTCGCGCGGGAGATGATCGCCGAAACGCGTGAATAGCTCCTCTTGATCGTTCGCTTCCTGCTGCGCCCGTTCCCGGTCGATGTTCATGATCTCGTAGAAGCGATCCTTTGAAAACTCGATACCGTCCAAGACCAATTCCTCGAACGGCGGCACCCAGCCGAGGGGGCTCTCGACGCCCCGCGCCCGCCCGCGGCAGCGGTCGACCACCCATTTCAGCGCCCGCATGTTTTCACCGTAGCCCGGCCAGATGAACTTGCCCTTGTCGTCTTTACGGAACCAGTTGACACGGAACACCAAGGGCGGAGTGGCGACGCGCTGACGGCCAATACGCAGCCAATGCTTCCAATAATCCGCCATGTTGTAACCGCAGAACGGGAGCATCGCCATGGGGTCGCGCCGCATCCCGGCCTGGCCCACCGCGGCGGCGGTCGCTTCCGACCCCATGGTCGCCGCGAGATAGACCCCATGTTCCCAGTCGTATGCTTGCAGAACCAGTGGGAAGTTCTTACTAATACGCCCGCCGAAGATGAAGGCGCTGATGGGTACGCCGTTCGGGTCCTCCCAATTCGGATCGATCGACGGGCACTGCTGGGCCGGTGCCGTGAAGCGCGCGTTCGGATGCGCCGCCGGCGTGCCGCTACCGGGTGTCCAGTCATTTCCCTTCCAATCGATGAGATGCGCGGGCGGCTCCTTCGTCATCCCTTCCCACCACACGTCGCCGTCGTCGGTTAACGCGACGTTACTGTAAATGCAGTTCTCTTTCAGGGTTAACATGGCATTGGGATTCGAATCCATGTTGGTGCCGGGCGCCACGCCGAAATACCCCGCTTCGGGATTAATGGCATAGAAGCGGCCGTCCGCCCCGGGTTTGATCCACGCGATATCATCCCCGATGGTCGTCACTTTCCATCCATCCAAGGCCTTGGGCGGGATCAGCATCGCAAAGTTTGTCTTGCCACAGGCGCTCGGAAAGGCCGCCGACACGTAGGTCTTCTCGCCGGCCGGGGATTCGACGCCGAGGATCAGCATGTGCTCAGCCAGCCAGCCTTGGTCGCGCGCCATCACCGATGCGATGCGCAGCGCGAAACACTTCTTACCGAGTAAGGCATTCCCGCCGTAGCCGCTCCCGAATGACCAGATTTCGCGCGTCTCGGGAAAGTGCGTGATGTATTTGGTGTCATTACACGGCCACACTGTGTCTTTCTGATGCGGCTGCAAGGGTGCGCCGATCGAATGCACGCACGGTACGAAGTCGCCGTCCGGCCCCAACGCATCGAGAGCGGCCTGACCCATACGGGTCATGATGCGCTGATTCGCCGCGACATAGGCGGAATCGCTGATCTCAACTCCGATATGGGAAATGTGCGATCCAATGGGACCCATGCTGAAGGGGATCACATACATCGTGCGCCCGCGCATACACCCCTCGAACAACTCAAGGAGTATGCCACGCATCTTTTGCGGCTCCATCCAGTTATTCGTGGGGCCGGCGTTTTCCTGCTTTTCGCTACAGATGTAGGTTCGGTCCTCGACGCGCGCGACATCGGTCGGGTGAGAACGCGCCAGAAAGCTATTCGGTCTCTTCTTCGGGTTTAAGCGGATAAAGGTTCCTTTTTGCACCATCTCTTCGCACAAGCGATCGTATTCGGCCTGGGAACCATCACACCAATGGATGCGATCGGGATTGCAAAGGCCGGCAATCTCTTCCACCCATTGCAAAAGCCGTTTGTTTCTTGTTCTCTTTGCACCGTCGTGTGTCATCGTCATGAACGCAACCTCTAATCTTCAGTACGTAGAAAGATAATTGTCACCGCAAATGCGTATTTGTTTTGCATTTTACCATCCCGCGCCGGTTTCGCCTACGTCACGAGCTTCCTCGTCTTCGCGTGTTGACCGGCACGCCGCCTCACAGTAAGCTGCTTTTGATCCCCCCGGCTTTTTACTTATCCACCGTCAATGACGATTGATACCAGGAGATAAGCGTATGCAGCGAGAAATAATCGACCAATGGGCCGCCTTGAGCAGAAGCGCCCTCGAGTCCATGAAAGAGCTTGGTGCAATCAATGCCAAGCTGGTGGAGAAAATGACGGCGCAACAGGAAGCAATCCTCAGAGGCTGTGAAAAAATTGTTTGCAGGGGGATCGCCAATTGATCATGAATATGCGATCTTAGCACCATGAGCAAAGAACCTTCGCTGTTCCCTGAT
>MUGK01000087.1 GCA_002007425.1 Chromatiales bacterium USCg_Taylor
ACCGCTCGGATGCGAAATCTACCTCAACGCCTCGACCGACGGTCATATCTGTGTCTGAACTACCGTCAAATGACAATTGATTCACAGCCTCTCAGCGCCGCTCGCGCGGGCCATCGCCAGGCGCTCCGGGATGCGGTCAATGGCGACGCATCTCGTTTGGTCAGCACTTCACTAGAATACCGGCTTTCATCCCGGCACTATCTATGTAATGGTAATGGGGGTCGATCTGTTGAGAGACCCACCGTAAGCGCCGAACACAAGAAAGGCGGAAAAATGAAGTTCACGGACCCTTACAAGATTCTCGGTGTCGAGCGGCCGCGCGCCCAACCGAAGCGCGCGGGCATTCAGATAGGCCGTAGGGCGCTGCCATGAACCCCGCCGAGTGGCACCGCCATTCCTTTCTGAACCGGCTGCAAATCGCTATTGCTCATCGGATTCATGGCGGGTTTTCTGGCCCTGCTCGGCCACCTGATTTGGGGGCCGGAAGACATGCTGCAACTTCTGTTCTTCGGTCTCATCCTCGCACTCGTCAATCCTGGGTCCTCCCCCGATGACCGGCGGGTCGGGCGAGCGGCCGAGCGCGGGCCGATAGAAACCTCATTTGCGACAGAAGAGAAGAACCGCCATGAACCCTAGCCAAGATCCGTTCCGCTCCCGTGTTCTCTGGATAACCCTCGCTGCGGCGGCTCTGCTGCTCCTCTGGCAAGCATTGCCCTCGCTCGAGCGGCGTATCTTGGGCGTGGCCGCGACACCGCGGGTGGTCACGCCGCGCGGCGATCTCGCGGCCGACGAGAAGACAACGATGGAGCTCTTCGAGAAGGCCAAAGGCTCGGTCGTCTACATCACGACCCGCGAGCGGGTGATGGACCCCTGGACGCGCAACGTCTTCAGCATCCCCCAGGGCACGGGCTCGGGCTTCATCTGGGACGAGCAGGGCCACGTGGTCACCAACTACCATGTGGTGGCGAACGCCTCGGAGGCACGGGTTAGATTGAGCGACGGGCGCGACAACAGCGCGGGGCTCGTGGGCGCAAGCCAGGCCCACGATCTGGCGGTGCTTCGCATCGGGGTGGCCTTCAACCGCCCGCCACCCGTGCTGCTAGGCACGAGCCAGAACCTCAAGGTCGGCCAGAAGGTGTTCGCCATCGGCAACCCCTTCGGCCTCGACTGGACCTTGACGACCGGGATCGTCTCGGCGCTCGACCGCTCCCTGCCCTCCGACCAGGGCGGCGTCATCGAGCACCTGATCCAGACCGACGCCGCCATCAACCCCGGCAACTCCGGCGGCCCCTTGCTCGATTCCGCTGGCCGGCTGATCGGGATCAACACCGCCATCTTCAGCCCCTCCGGGACCTTCGCCGGGATAGGCTTCGCCGTGCCGGTCGATACCGTGAACCGCGTCGTGCCGGAGCTCATCGCGGGTGGCAAGTACGTGCGTCCCGCGCTCGGGATCGAGGTAGACGAGGACCTGAACCGCCAGGTGACGCAGAAGCTGGACGTCGAAGGCGTGCTCGTGCTCAGAGTCATGCCGGGCTCGGCCGCCGAGGCAGCCGGTATGCAGGGCGCTCGCATTGATGCCGAGGGCATTACCCCCGGCGACATCATCGTCTCTGTGGATGACAAGCCCGTCGACAGCGTCGCAAAGCTCCTCAGCCGGCTCGACGATTTTCGGGTGGGCGATGCGGTACGGGTGACGGTGCTGCGCGATGCCGGCAAGACCAACCTTAGCGTGAAGCTCCAGGCAGGTGGTTAGAACAGAACCCACGAGGTGAGGCAGGGAAACATGGCTCTTGGCTCAACTGCAAGGCGGAGCTCAAGGAGCGGATCCTCAAAGGCATCGCCGAGTTCAACGAGGCTCCCGTTCCGTTCCGCTGGAAAAAATTCGACTTGGGTTGCTTGATTCGTAACCATTTTCATGGAACGCACTACAAGTACAAGCAGCAGCTGCTCTCACGTTTTCTGGTGCGAGATGAGCGTAGCGAGTTGGGCTCTTTGTGACCGTCAGGTAAGGTTTACTCGGCCGCAGGTAATCCTTGCCGGGCCTCCTGTTCGCTGTACCCTTCCGTGCCGCATGTAGTTATAAATTTCTCGACTGATCAGGGAGATGCCCGCTAGACAGCATCGTGGCATAAGGGTTGCCGACTAGATTAGGAGGACCATGTCGGGCGCAGGAGATCGCGCGAGTAACGAAGCCGATTTCGGGACTGTTAATCGAAGGGTCCGCGGTGCACTTTCGTCACGTGCCAGAGACATCTGGTAAGCTTTGAGCGACGTCTCACCGAGATCTAGCGGAACGAGAGGACCGATTCGAGCTATTGCCCCGCTTGATGCGGCTTAGTAAAATCTGGAAGGAGGCACCGTGGAGAAACTAGTCATCGTATCAAACCGCGTACTCCTGCCGCGGGAGCGGAGCGCGCGAGCGGGGGGCTTGGCGGTTGGCGTAGGCTACATCCTGCGCCGCCATGGCGGGTTATGGTTCGGCTGGAGCGGAGACATCGCTGAGGAAACCTCGACGACCCCGCGTATCACCCGTGCCGGCGAAACGACCTTTGCCGCCGTCGATCTGGGCCGTCTCGATTATCAGGAATACTATAGCGGTTTCGCGAACGGCACTTTGTGGCCGCTTTTTCACTACCGGCTCGGTATGTTGGAGTACAGCCGCCAAGAGTTCGACGGTTACCGCCGAGTGAATGCCATATTCGCGCGAGCGCTGGCTTCGCTGGTCGGGTCCGCCGATCTCATCTGGGTTCACGACTATCACCTCATTCCCTTCGGCGCTGAGCTACGCCAGTTGGGGCTGAAAAATCGCATCGGCTTCTTCTTCCACACGCCGTTCCCGGCGGCTTCAGTCCTGGAGCTGTTGCCCCAACATGAAGTGTTAATCGACGCTCTTGGCAGCTATGATCTGGTCGGCTTTCAGACCGAGCAGGATTTGCAAGCCTTTCAGGATTACATTGTGACCAAGGCGGGCGGCAGCATCTTGCCGGGAGGCGTTATCGCGGCGCGAGGACGCACGTTCCGCGCCGGGGTCTTCGCGATCGGCATAGACACCCAAAAGTTTGCCCGGATGGCGGAAGCGGCCGCCTACTCTCCGGAGACCGTGAGGCTGAAGCAAAGTCTGACCGGTCGGCGCCTCATCATCGGAGTGGACCGCCTCGATGTCAGCAAAGGACTCCCCAACCGTTTCGAGGCCTATGAGCGGCTTCTCAGAAACTGGCCCGAGCACCGCGCGCGCGTGACGTTGTTGCAGGTCGCTCCGCGCTCGCGGACCGAGGTCGCCTCGTACCGTGAGCTCGGGCGCCAGCTCGAGCAAGCGGCCGGTCGTATTAACGGAACCTATGCGGAGTTCGATTGGGCCCCGATACGGTACCTCAATCGGACTCTCTCGCAAAAGACGCTCGCAGGGTTTTACCGCTTGAGTCGAGTTGGCCTCGTGACGCCGCTGCGCGATGGTATGAATCTCGTGGCCAAGGAGTATGTTGCCGCGCAGGATGCCGCAGATCCGGGTGTGCTGGTCCTCTCGCGTTTCGCCGGCGCGGCGCGAGAACTGGACGGGGCACTGATCGTAAATCCATTCGACATCGACCAACTCGCTGAAGCCATTCATCAGGCGCTTTTGATGCCGCTAGAGGAGCGGCAAACGAGATGGGCGTCGATGATGTCGGTGCTGCGCCGTAACACCGTCTCGACTTGGTGCGATGGTTTCATACGGTCATTACGGAACATGAGCCCGCAGGAGCTACAAACCAAATCTCCCGACATGAACCGGCAACAGAGCAGGCGCTCGATAGTGTTACCCGCGGTCATGTGAGATGCCGCCGCGATGGGAGTGACTCTTCTTTCCTTGGAGTCACTCCCATCCTCGTGCCGAGTCACTGCGTCGATTCCGTATCTTCTGAAGGGGAAGGGTCAGGTGCAACCGGCGCAGTGCCCTGATCCGAAGTATTCTTTTGCCAGTCGGGTAAGTCCCAATTTTCGCAACCGGCCATCAGTAGCGCTACGAACGCCACGGTTGGGATCAGTAGTCGGTTCATGTGGTACCTCCGTTGTGCATCGCTTACGGCCGTAAAGCTCTTTTACAGCGGTTGGTTCCATGGACGACCCGCCCGGAGGTCGTGAGAATCGCGGCCCGGGCGGGTCCTTCCCGGCAGCGAGGCTGCCGGAATCAAAGGCGGTTTAGCTGCCCTCGTCTTCGCTCTTAGGCACGATGGCCGCATATTCCTCTTGACTCAACAGGCCATCGGTATTCGCGTCGGCCTTGGGGAACGCATCGACGAGGGGCGGAAAGGCCGTAGCCTCTGAAGTACTGATGGTGCCGTTGCGGTCCGCGTCCAATTTGCCGAACTCAGGGACCGCCGTTGTCGATCCTTGGGGTGTTGTCGACTCTTGCGGCATGGCACTCGGGTTCGCCGGGTCCATTCGCTCTTCTGCCATGGCTAAGCCGGAGCTGCACACTAAGACCAGCGCAGCAGGAATAAACGTATTGATTAATTTCATGGTGTTCTCCTTATATAAAGTCAAGATTCAGGATTTTTCACAACCCGCGGGCACGCCCACTCAAGAGCACTTGTGTCAAACCGTGTACCAGGTCCCGGCTACTCTAAAGTTCTGTCGTGCATTCAAGAGGATAGAAGAAGCCTTCGGCAGCGAAACGGCTGCCGCGTGAGGATCGAAGTGTGGCTGGCCGGCCATAAGCCGAGGCCCTGAATTCGACAACTCGCTGATAATTCGCGACAAACCAAGTGTGTCCCCGTGGACACGCCCTAGTCCGAGGCGCGAAACCGATCGGGATCTAAGTGGTAGCGGCGCAGCAACTGATAAAACTTGCTACGCTCGCGGCGGGCGAGGCGCGCGGCGTGGCTCACGTTGCCCTGCGTGGTTTGCAACAGTTGCGCGAGGTATTCGCGCTCGAAGCGTTCCCGAGCGTTAGTCAACGAGAGCGTCTCGCCCGGTTTCTCGCGCAGGGCCGATTGCACCAAGGAGGCGGGGATGATCGGGGTGGTAGCCAGCGCGAGTGTTTGCTCCACGATATTCTGCAACTGCCGCACATTGCCTGGCCAAGGTGCCTCGATGAGGAGTTCCATGGCCTCGGGCGCGAATCCTCTGACCCGCTGGTCGACGTCCCCTTGAAGTTTGTTCCGGAAATGGGCGACCAAGAGCGGAATATCCTCGCGGCGTTCTGACAGCAGCGGGATAGTCAGCCTCACGACATTCAGGCGGTAATAGAGATCCTCCCGGAAGCGGCCGTTCGCGACTTCCTGCTCCAACTCGCGATGGGTGGCCGAGATGATGCGGACGTCCACGGGCACGGTGCGGGTCGACCCCACCGGCCGCACCTCTTTTTCTTGCAAGGAGCGCAATAGCTTCGCTTGGACGCCTTGCGGCATGTCTCCGATCTCGTCCAGAAACAGGGTCCCGCCTTGGGCTGCCTGAAACAGGCCTTGGTGGTCGCGGATCGCGCCGGTAAAGGACCCTTTGTGGTGTCCGAACAGCTCGGATTCGAGAAGCGATTCGGGGATCGCGGTGCAATTGACAGGAACGAAGGGCCGACCCGCCCGGCGGCTGGCCCGGTGGATCGCGCGGGCTAGCAATTCCTTTCCGGTTCCGCTTGCCCCCTGAAGGAGCACACTCGCCTCCGATTGGGCGACTTGCCACACTTGGCCGAGTAGTGCCTCCATGGCAGCGCTGCGGGTGAGGATGTCGCGCCGCCAGTGAACGTCCGCTAGGTCCGTTTCCTCCGGTTTCCGCGTGGCGGCGGCAATGCGCAGGGCTTTGTTGACCCACTCGAGTAGCTCTTTGCTGTCATAGGGTTTGGTCAAGTAACCGAAGACGCCGCGCTGGGTTGCTCCCACGGCGTCGGGGATCGTCCCATGCGCCGTCAAGATCAGCACCGGGAGGGTGGGGTGTTGCGCGTGGATAAGCGCAAACAGAGCCATTCCATCCATGCCCTCCATACGCAGATCGGTGATCACGAGCTGGGGCCTAAAGACACATAGGCGCGCTAAAGCTTGCTCGGCGCTCGCGACAGCCTCGACCTCATAGCCAGTCGTGGTTAGGCGGATCCGCAGCAAGTGCAAGAGTCCCGGATCATCGTCGACCAACAGGATCCGCGCTTTATTCGACATCGTCTAAAGGCAGCGTTGGCGGCCTCTTCCTCTCGGTGATGGTCTTCTCGATCGCCTTGATGGCGTTCAGTTGCCGTTGCACGGTCCGGTGCTGGATCTGTTCGGCCTGCCACCGCTGCTGCAACCGTGCGTAGGCCTGATCGTGCGCGTCGCGTTCCTCGAGAAGAACGAGGAGAAGCTCCGACAAGCCCAGGTACTCTTGAGGGACGTCCTCCGGAGACAATCGGCGGAGTAGCTGACGGGCCCGGGCTTCGTCCTGGAAGCTTGTTTTGGGAAGCAGTAACAGCAGTCCCAGCCGCAGCTGCTCCAAGGGACTATATTCTCGGGCCAAGATATCTTCCACGCGCCTGAGCTCGTGCTTTTGTGCCTCCTGAGACTGTGCTCGCAGCCATCTCACATAAGCGAGGAGTGAGGACACATCGACCTCTGCCTGCGGGCCGTTACCCTCTAGTCCTAAATCCAGAGTCGACAATTGCCCTGAGGGCGGGGTAGTGCCTGCGTGGCGTTCGACCACCGAGCCAGTCGTGCCGCAGCTGCTCAGCAAGCAGACCATATGAACGACAGGTATCACTAAGCGGGCTCGACTGGCACTAATCATGGCGACGACCGTCCTCGTAGGGTTTGGTTTCTTCCAAGGGCAAGATGACCCGCAACCTGGCTCCGCTGTCCGCAGCGTCCACATCTACCGCCTCGATACTGCCCTGGTGCGCCTTGACGAACTCCTGCGCAATGGCAAGGCCCAGGCCCGTGCCTTTGAGGATCCCACTCGGCGCCCCTCGACCCTGGTAGAAGGGATGGAAGACCTTATCGCGTTCGTCTGGAGCAATTCCAGGCCCTTGGTCCAGGACCTCCAGCACCACCTTCCCCGCACGGGACTGGAGCACGATCCGAATTTCTCCGCCGTCTGGTGAATATTTTATGGCGTTGGACAGCACATTATCTAAGACCACACGGAGGCGCTCGCTATCCCCGCTCACCGCGGCTGGGTCGAGCAGCTTTTCCACCCGCAAGTGTTTCGCCCGCAGCTCTACCGTCTGGCCATCGATGACCTCTTCGACCAAGCGGCCGAGGCGGAGCGGACGCTTGTTAAGAGACAGATCCGAGGCCTGGGCGATAGCGCTGAAATTCAGCAGCTCTTCTATCTGCCGCTGCAGCTCGACGCTACTCTGACAAAAGGATCCGCACGATCTCGCCCTGCGCTGTGTTAAGCGTGCCCACTGCTTCGTCGGCCAGCAGCTCGGCCCCCTCGCGTAGGGCAGCGAGCGGAGTCTTAAGCGAGTGGGAGACGTGGCGGAGGAACTTGGTCTTCTGGCCGTCGAGATCCAATAGCCTCACCCGCAACCAGTCCAGCTGCCGCCCGAGTTCCTCAAGATCTCTCGGCCCGGTGACCTCCTCGACGGGCGCCGACCAGTCCCCCTGTCCGAGTCTACGTATCTTCTGCTCAAGCCGCCGCATCGGTTTCGCAATGAGGACGGTACCTACGACCGCGATCGCCACCACCGCGGGAATCACGGCAGCCGCCTGCCAGAAGAGCAAGTGCTGCACGCCGGCTGCCCCTGCCCGCATGGTCTCCACCTCACGCCCGATCGTCTTGCCGCTCTCAGAGACGATGGACCGGGCCTGCTGGCTCAGGGAGGCGAGCTGCGCAAGTGCCCGGTGCAGTGCTGGGGGATCAGAGGTCGAGGTCCGCAGAATCTCATGGAAGCGCTGCTCTTCCGCCACCAGCTCGTTCAGCCTTGCGCGCTGCGAGGCATGGAGATTTTGTTGACCAAGTTGGGCGATCGACTGCTTTAATCGATCCCGCTGTGTGAGGTAAATTTTATAGAGGCTAGGGTCGCCTAGTGATTGGAACTGGCGCGCGTTGCGCTCCAGCGCCGTGACCTCTTCGAGCAACATCCGGCCCGCCTCGACGATGCGCACGGTCTGCACTACCGCCTCCCGACTCTGTATCCCCAGACGGTCTAAAGCCATCTTCGCGCTGATCAGCACCAGGATCAGCGGGAGCACGATCAGGGAAAATACAATGAGGAGCAGCTGTGGTACGGAAGCTGGTCGGTAGAAGCGTAACCTACGGCTCATGATGTTATTCGGGCCTCCGGGTGAGCAGAGCTGCGGCGCTGGCAGCTCGGATACCGAGCCGCAATCGATCCAATCCACAATCAGCCGTAAATACCGCCACAGAATGCTCCGTATCGAGATGGGAGGTGCCCTCGATGGCCGCTGGCTTCCGTTCACGCCCATGTGCGGAATGACGGCTCCTTGTGTCGCCTAGAACGCACGCGAGTATGAGCCTGATGGCGATTGTTCCCTTAGTGCAGTGACACCTGATAATTATTCAGCACTTAAGTCATGAACTCATTTAAGGCGTTTATGCGCCACCGCTGTTTGGCGGCCAGTTTCTTTATAAGATTTCTCTATCGGAAGGCGTCTCCGTATCTCGGAGCGTGTCTTCATAGTTTTCGAGGCAACCAATTTCACGCTGCTTCAGGATCTCGAGCGCGGTTTTGTCTTCACATATTAGACGCTTCAACGGCCAATTGAGACGAACCGCCAGATGCTGCTAAGCCATGAGGTGGCGTGATTCCCATCTGCTGAATCTCGGCCTTAAGCTCCGAGGCCGCGGCTAAATGGTCCTGCAGGTTGTCGACGAGCATGTTGAATAAGTGTCGAACGTTCGCGTTCTTCTCGATCTCCTTCCAGTCTAAATTGCGGATCACCACATTGCAATACCAACGACTCGGAGATCGATGTGGGCCATCTCCTGCCTCCTAATCAAAAGCCCAAAGGCTGGAAAGAATGCCAGCGCATTGCCCATTGGTTGGCTCGCTGTTCCGCTTGTTTTTGGGTCGGGTAGCGCTCGCATTGGATTCGGGCCATGACCTGCTTGATATCGGCGCGATCGCGCTTCGTCCTAGTCATACGACCCGGAGAGCGATAGACAAAAGTAGGGATCTTTCGCATCATGTTTTTCATGTTGCGGCCTCCAGGTCTAAGGTCTCGACATCAATCCGCTTAAGCAGCGTACGTGCGTCCGTTGTTTCGTTACCAGCTTACGGATCAAGGGCCTCAAGTTCTTTGGCACGGCTGTGTCGTGCAGCATCTGCTCATAGTCTTCAAGGCTGCACTCCTCGCCCTCCTTCAGAATCTCTAACCCCGCCGTATCGCCAAATACATTGGCATCGCGAAACAGTCCACCCGCCAGTGTGCCGAACTCGGACCACTTGCCCTGTGGTTTAGCTCGCTGACCAAGGGCATACGCTTAAGCCGGCCGAGCGTCCTCCCGAGTAGTGAAGCGGCTTGTACATGATCGACTAGTATGTGGAATAGTTCGTCGATTTCCGGATCGCCGTCACCGAGCTTCCACTCCTTGGCTCCCAGCGTTCCTTGATAGGCTTCAATCGCTGACAGCTCGTTCATCCAAAGGGTATTAATCTCTTCCCGATTCATGATGACCTCCGAACCTGCTTTTTGTATAGCAGGGTTTGGGAACTTTGATCTATCCGGTCGGCAACAGCTATGCCAGGGCCGATCGGGTCGGAGGCTCCAAAAGTAAATTCAATGGCTTAGGGAGGGCTGTACAGCAATACAGCTCGTGCGCATCGGCCGTGATCGGTAAACTTTACAAGGACAATGGTAACCCTTACGGACCGCACGCTAGAGATGCTTTGTTCGACACCGCGATGCTGTGCTAATTCGTTGAACTAATTGACGGAAATATCTACTGCAGTGGGTGGCACAGGCGTTGCCACGACCGAAGGTAAAGCTAATCCACAGAGTTAGGCCCTCCCGTGACAGGGCAACCCTAGCGTTGCATAAATCTCGGTTGATGGCGATCTCACGCAGCTTTCAAAGCCGCCAGGTAATGCAACAGTTCCTCCTGGACCGCTTGATTGGCTG
>MUGK01000088.1 GCA_002007425.1 Chromatiales bacterium USCg_Taylor
CACGGTGATATCCAGCGAAAAGCAAAAAACTCACTAAACCCTATGTCCGACGCCATTTCCCGCCGCTTACCCCCAGAATTTATGCAACTGGAAGGTTAAGACATGGTGGATTCAAATCGTGATCTTGTAGTCCATGAGCAGCGGCGCATGATCCGAAAAGCGCTGTTCCTTATAGATCTGGGCTCGCTTGACCAACGGCGCTAAGCCCGGCGTGACGATCTGATAATCGATACGCCATCCCACATTCTTCGCCCAGGCCTGGCCACGATTTGACCACCAGGTGTACTGCTCCGGCGCCGGATTGAAACGGCGAAATGCATCGACGAAACCCAATTCGGTAAACACCGCATCTAGCCATGCCCGTTCCTCGGGTAAGAATCCGGAATTTTTCTGATTCGAGCGCCAATTCTTCAAATCGATGGGTTTATGGGCGATATTCCAATCCCCGCACACAATGTAGTCCCGTTTCTTACGCCGCATCGCGCGCAATACCTCCATGAATCGGGCAAGGAAATCGAACTTGGCCTGCTGGCGCTCCGCGCTCGATGATCCTGAGGGGACATACACTGAAATCACGCTCAATGGCCCGTAATCGGCTTGCAAGAAACGGCCTTCCCGGTCAAAGTCGGCCCATCCTAGGCCATGAGTTACTTTGTCAGGCGGTCTACGCAGGTACATCGCGACGCCGCAATACCCTTTCTTCTCCGCATCACAAAAATACGCGCGGTAGCCCTGAATAACGGTGATCGCGTCCTGCAGATCACCCGCATGCGCCCTGGTTTCTTGAAGGCACAGGATATCTGCCCTTTGCGTGGACAACCACTCGAACAAACCCTTGCGGTGGGCGGATCGGATCCCGTTTGCGTTTAGAGTAATAATACGCAACATGGAGCCCCCTAAGAGCCGGACTTTAGCAAATTTCTGATCGGCAATGCGATAAAATTCAATCATTATTATACTGATAACTATATAGTTTCCAATAATTACGCGGCGTGTCATCGCGTTAGACCGCATGGAACGGGGCAACGGAGGTGCACGGTCCGCGATCGAAGAAATCAAGAAGCTTTATCACCTGCCGATCACTAGCATCGTGACTCTCGATGATTTCATCGAGCGGCTCGAGGCATCGCCGGCGTACAAATAAGCTCCTGTCGCAGATGCGGGCTTACCGGGAGCGATACGCTATATAGCATCCAAGTAACGATTGAGCGCAACAGCAGCGCGTTAATTTGGTTCCTGGACCGCTGCTGCGTCGCTCACGAACCAGTGCGTTAAGAGCAAGGCCGCGAGGTCACGGCGATCCGTGTCAGTGTATAACTGCACGGCAACAGGAATAGCCCGATTTTAGTCTAATCGTTCTTGATAGGCATCAGTATGGGACAATATTATCGCAACCTCTGTCAGCTTCTAGCGTTGGTTCTGGTAAGCAGCATCAGCCTCGACGCGAGCGCTGGCATCAAGTGCTGGACAAATAAGGAAGGAGTCCGCGAATGCGGGAACGCCGTACCCGCCGAATACGCCCAGCAAGGACACACCAAATTCAACGCCCAGGGAGTTGCGGTAGGCCATCGAAAACGCGCAAAATCGCAAGCGGAGTTTGCCGAAGAAGAACGCATCAAGAAGCAGAAAGCGGAAGAAGACCGCAAGCGTCAAGAAGCCGAAAAGGCCGATCGCGTACTCCTAGACACCTTCAGTAGCGAAGACGATTTGGTTTTTGCGCGCGAAGGCATGGTGTCCGCGATCGAAGCGCAAATTCAACTTACCGAATCCCATATTCAAAAAATACAGGCCAACCTCGATCGCATGATTGTGATTGCGGCGGATCTGGAACGCAGTGGCCAGAAACCCACGGAACAGGCGATGGCCGATATCGAAAAGGTACGCGCTCAGATCGCGGACAACCGCTCGTTTATCGAGACAAAAAGGAAAGAGCAAGAAAGCGTACGGCAACAGTATGTCGCAGACATCGAGCGCTTCAGGAAGCTCACCGGAAAAGAGTGATAATCGCTACATCCAACCGTTGCTCGTGCGGATGGGGGGCTATGCTCTGCCCCCCCGGTTGCGTGCACCGGAGCTTACGAAGTGGCGGCTATGGATCAGCGTACCGACGCCTTGATCGGTAAAGATCTCCAGCAGCACGGCATGCTCGACGCGCCCATCGATGATATGGGCGCTCTTAACACCGGTTGCTACCGCGTCCGCGGCGGCCCGTAGCTTGGGGAGCATCCCGCCGCCGACCGTACCGTCGGCGATAAGCTCGTTGACGCGGTCAACGCTAAGGCCCGTCAACAGGTGACCTTGACGATCCAACACGCCCGAGGTGTTGGTGAGAAAAATAACCTTCTCCGACCCTAGGACCTGCGCCAGTTTTCCGGCAACTAAATCGGCGTTGATGTTGTATGACTGGCCATTATCGCCCACCCCGATGGGCGCAATGACCGGGATAAAGTTGCCTTTGATCAACATGTCCACGACCGCCGTATCGATACTGGCAACCTCTCCCACGTGACCGATGTCAATGATCTCGGTGGCCTGCATGTTGGGGTCATTGCGGGTGAAGGTGAGCTTACGAGCGCGGATGAGATCGCCATCCTTCCCGGTGAGGCCGACGGCGGTCCCTCCATGCTGGTTGATGGAATTAACGATTTCCTTATTGACGAGACCCCCGAGCACCATTTCCACGATATCCATGGTTTCATCGTCCGTGACCCGCATCCCACCGATAAAGGTACTCTCTTTTCCAAGGCGCCGTAGCAACTGACCGATCTGTGGCCCCCCGCCGTGAACCACGACGGGATTAATCCCAACGAGCTTCATTAATGCGATATCGCGGGCGAAGCCGCTCTTTAAAGCCGGGTCGACCATGGCATTACCGCCATATTTGAAGACGACCGAGCGGCCCGAAAAACGGCGTATGTATGGCAGCGCTTCTGAGAGAACGCGTGCGATCTCGATCGGGTCGATGAATTGAGATGCCATGCTGTGCGCTCGCGCGAACGCCGGTTGAGACCTGTGATCCTCCGCAAACAGCCTTCAGAACGGTAACTGAAGGCCCGGATCCAAGGCGTGGATTCGATGCCGAAACTCGGTTTGCACGCGCTCTAATGCGGCGGGGTTGTCGCCCTCGAATCGCAACACCAAACAAGGCGTCGTATTGGAGGGCCGTATGAGGCCCCACGCATCCGGCCAGTCAACCCGCAGGCCATCCACGGTAGTGATTTGCGCACCGTCGTCGAAAACAGCGGCCTCGCACAATCGCGCCATGAACCGGGCATGGTCGCTCTCGGGCATTCCGATCTTGAGCTCGGGTGTGGCCAGACCGCCCGGAAGCTCCGCGAACACCTGCGCTGGCGAGCGCCCGTCTTGCACCAGGATTTCCAGCAATCTGGCCGCGGCATAAAGCGCATCATCGGAACCGTACCAGCGCTCTTTGAAGAATATATGACCACTCATCTCACCCGCAAGCGGCGCATCGGAAACGCGCATCTTGGCTTTGATCAAAGAGTGTCCAGTTTTCCACATGACGGGCTTACCACCGTGCTCCTCGATGACCCGCCGCAAGTGCCGGCTGCATTTGACATCGAAGATGATCTCCTTGCCGGGATTGCGCGCCAACACATCACGCGCGAATAACATCATTTGCCGATCCGGCCACAGGATATTTCCCTCACCATCGACGACGCCCAGGCGATCGCCGTCGCCATCGAAAGCAAGCCCGAGATCGGCGCGCTCCGCTTTAACGGCAGCTATCAAATCCCGAAGATTGTCAGGTTGCGCGGGATCCGGATGATGATTGGGAAAAGATCCGTCAACCTCACAATAAAGCTCAATCACATCGTGCCCAAGAGCAGTCATGAGCCTCGGCGCCAGCATACCTGGAACTCCGTTTCCGCAATCAACGACTAGCTTCAACCCATTGCTAAGGGATACGCCGATCGAGTCGGTTACCTGTTGGACGTAAGCAGGCACAACGTCCTGAGTTACCACCGTGCCCGCGCCGTGCGTGAACACCTGGCGGCGGATGCGGTCTCGAATCGCTGTAATCGCCTCTCCTGACAGCGCCTGGCCGCCCATCACGATTTTTAAGCCATTGTAATTTGGGGGGTTATGGCTCCCCGTAAGCATGATCCCACTCTGGGTATTGAGATAGTGGGTTGCGAAATAGAGTACCGGGGTCGGCACCATACCGATATCGATGACCTTTCGCCCGCTATCGCGGAGGCCTCTTTGGAGCGCCGCGGCCAGCGCCGGGCTCGAAACTCGTCCATCACGCGCCACGACCACCTCCGCTTGACCTAGATCACTGGCTTCACTCCCTAATGCCAATCCGATCTTGTAGACGGTTTCCTCTGTCAAGGTCTCAGCGACGATTCCGCGTATGTCGTAAGCGCGGAAGATCGAGTCGGGAACGGAATAATCTGACCGCGCGCCGCTCGGCTCGGTGGGCGCGGGATCGAGATCAAAATCCACACTTGGGAGCGGGAGAGCGGATCCCAAATCCAAGGCCGAGAGCGGTAGCGTGTCGTCCGCCGGATCATCGGATTCAGGCGTCGACGGCTCCGCGGACAATGGCGTCCGGGCTTGAGCAGCCTCCCCCGCGGCCAGGGCGCCGGGGTAGTCGAGCACCAAGGGAAGCGTGTCGTCTAAGGGATCCTTCGGTATGGTATTCGGCGGCTTTGGGGCCCGCGCCGGCAGGGATAAATCGGGGACCAGATATTCCACATGCGGGTGTTCGCCATCGATAATCGCTCTTAACGCACCTTGGTACACCGGCGAGATTTCACTCACGGACGGCCGGGCACGTTTTTTTGCGAACACCACCGCCCCGATGGTTGCTAAGACCACAGCTCCGGCCCCTAGAAACAGGAGCAGGTTTCCAGAGAACGGCGCATCGGTATTCCATACCCTCCTAGAGACCGTCGGCGGCCAATAGGCCAGTGCCCACTGCGTCCCAGCGATCGAAACCTGGCTGTGAGCCGCGGTACCGGCGGCGATCTGCGCGGCTCCGAGCTTAGCTAAGACCGGGGAAGCGGCAGGCCCAATCCGCCTCAACTCGATATAAGCCCCGTCTAAGCGCAAGGGCTTCACAAGCGCATCCAGCACCGCGATGTCCAGGCTCGCGTGAATCGATCCTAAAAACACACCACCGGCGTCGCTGACCGGTTGCACCAGCGCGACCTGCTGTTGGGCGCCGCCAAGGAAATGGACCTCCGCGTTCGGGGCGAGTTGGGTACGCTCCGCATGGCGCAGCATCGCGACCGACGCGTACCCGAGCGCGGGCGTCCCTCGCTCATCGACTTGAATTTGGCCCGCGCGCACGAACCTTACTTTAAGCGCGTATGGAAGTTGCAGCTGCCGGGCATGCTGGTCCAGCGTGCCTGAGTCAGGATTTTTAAAGGCAGCGATCAGCGCTTCATCGCGGCTCAGCGCATCTAGGAGCTCAATCTGTTGCCTGAAGCGACTTCCGACCTCGGCAGCCAAAGCGTCGGCCGTGGCCGATACTTTGGCTTGGGGTTTGGTTGCTTGCTCAGCTTCTCCATTGGAATTAAACGCTAGAGTGGCGCCGATCATGACGCCGAGCGCGACCCGTACCGTCGGCCATCGGAATTGGAATCGTCGCGTGAATCCCCCTGCGCACTTTTTCATGGTGTCTGTCGAGCCTTTAAGCGAAAAACAACGTACTTGGTTACGCCTGGCCGGTGTGTCCAAAACCACCCTCATGACGCGTCGTCTGCGTGAAGGTCTCAACGACATCTAAACACGCGGAAACGACCGGAACAAACACAATCTGTGCGATGCGATCTCCAGGTTTAATATCGAATGTTTCGCGTCCCCGGTTCCAGCAGGAGACAAAAATCTGCCCCTGATAATCCGAATCAATCAAGCCCACTAAATTTCCAAGGACGATCCCATGCTTATGCCCGAGTCCCGACCGCGGTAACACCAGCGCTGCAATTCCCGTATCACCGATATGGAGCGCCACACCGGTCGGGATCAAATGGGTGTCGCCTGGACGACATCTCAACGTAGCATTCGTACACGCCCGCAGGTCCATACCCGCGGCTCCCGCGGTCACGTACTCTGGCAGCGGAAACTCGCGCCCGAGCCTGGGATCAAGCACCCTAAGCTGTATCTTTTTTTGCACGATAACGTTCGGCAATGATGCGAATTAAACGCCGGGCTAAGGTTTGCTTTGAGCCTTTGGCGAGATGGATGCTTCCACCCCGCCAGAGCACCTCAATCTCATTCCGGTCGTGGTCGAATCCCACCCCATTCGCGGCGACATCGTTTGCCGCGATCATATCGACCGCCTTATCTTCTAGTTTATTTTGGGCATTGGCAACCAGGTTTTCGGTTTCCGCGGCGAACGCGACGGTAAACGGGCGCCGTGCCAAAGCGGTTACGGCTTTTACGATATCGGGTGTAGGCAGCAAGGTCAGCGTAAGCGAAGCGCCGCCGCGTTTTAGTTTTCGTAATGCCGGCACCCCGCAGTGGTAATCCGCGACCGCGGCCGCGGCCACCAAAACGTCACAGTGATGCGCACGCGACATTACCTCGCGGTACATCTCCTCGGCGCTCGACACCCACACGGGTTCGGCGCCCCGCGGTGGCGCAAGCGCAACGGGACCGCTGACAAGGGTAACCGAGGCTCCTGCCTCCGCGGCGGCTTGCGCGATTGCATAGCCCATTTTTCCTGAGCTTCGGTTGCTCAGGTAACGTACCGGATCGATATACTCCCGAGTCGGCCCCGCTGTGACCAAAACCTCAAGCCCCCTTAACACACCTGGGGCCAGTGCCGCCGTGATTTCTGCGAACAGATCGTCTGTATCTATCAGCCGCCCCGGCCCCACCTCACCGCAGGCCTGATCGCCCGCGGCCGGCCCCAGAAACCGCACGCCGCGTTGTTCAAGGATTTGTTTGTTTTCTTGGGTCGCGGCCGCGAGCCACATCTCGCGATTCATCGCTGGAGCCACCAAGATCGGCCGTGTGCTCGCTAGACAGACCGTCGTCAGTAGATCATCGGCGAGGCCGTGGGCTAGCTTAGCCATAAAATTGGCGCTCGCCGGCGTGACGAGGATGAGATCGCACCAGCGGGCCAATTCGATGTGCTGCATACCCGCATCACTCCCTTTCGAGAGCAGTTCGGTGTAGACCGGATTTCCCGACAGCGCTTGCAGCGTGAGCGGGCCCAAAAAGGCCTGGGCGGAGCGGGTCATGATGACCTTGATATCGGCTTCGTCTGCGCGTAAACGGCGGACGAGATCCGCGGTTTTATAGGCCGCAATGCCGCCCGTGACGCCCACGACGATGCGTTTATGTTCTAGCACCCGCGCGCCTGGTTTGTCCTTGTCCTCCATCCGTACTATTGTATTGGCACACTTGACGCGCCGCCAAGCGACATGGAGGTTAGGATGCCGATCAACGACTGGCCGCCGGCAGAGCGCCCGCGGGAGAAACTGCTGGCCAAAGGCCCACGGAGCCTATCCGACGCCGAGATCATCGCTATCTTCCTGCGTACCGGCGTACGCGGGAAAACCGCGGTGGACTTAGCGCGGGAGATGATCGCCGGGTTCGGGGGTTTGCGCGCCTTAGTCGATGCAACCCATGCGGAATTTTGCCGTACCCGCGGTGGCGGCACGGCCAAATACGTACAGATCCAAGCGGCGCTTGAGCTCGGGCGGCGTTACCTTGAGGAGAAGCTCAACCGGGGGGATGCCCTGTGCAATCCGGAGGACACGCGCCGTTACTTGAACGCCTCGATGCGCAACCTTCCGCATGAAGTCTTTGCCTGTTTGTTTCTCGATACGCGACACCGTATTATCTGTTTCGAGGAGCTTTTCCGGGAGACTCTCGATGCGGCTAGCGTGTATCCGCGCGAGGTGGTTAAACGCGCCCTCTTGCACAATGCCGCGGCGGTCATACTTGCGCATAACCACCCCTCGGGGATCGCGGAACCGAGCAGTGCCGACAAAGCGCTCACCGAGCGCCTAAGGGGCGCACTGGAGCTGATTGACATACGCGTACTCGACCACTTCGTCATTGGGGAGGGTGAAATCGTGTCCATGGCGGAACGCGGTTTGATTTAACACAGCGGACCATCGTGGCTACGGATGAGAGAAAACGCTTGGTGAATTCGGCTGATTGTTTGTAGAATTCCATTTTCCCTTGGACTAAAGACAATGGCTCGTGTATGTCAAATCACCGGTAAGCGCCCGCGGACGGGGTGCAATGTCTCGCACGCGAATAATAAAACCCGACGGCGATTCTTGCCTAACCTCCAAAACCATCGGATTTGGGTGGAGAGTGAGAAACGTTGGGTCCGCTTGCGGATCAGTACCAAGGGATTACGCATTATCGATAAACTCGGCATCGACGAGGTCATCGCCGATCTTCGTCGCCGCGGCATTAAGGTTTAGGCTCACTTATTATGCGCGAAAAAATTAAACTGCTATCAAGCGCCGGGACGGGTCACTACTACACCACCACTAAGAACAAACAATTGCACCCGAACAAATTAGAGGTCAAGAAATTCGATCCAGTGGTGCGCAAGCATGTGGTGTATAAGGAAGCGAAGATAAAATAGGTTCAGAGGTTATCTAATAACGAAGCCCGCAGTTGCGGGCTTCGTTCTGCATATAGATAGGTGAAAGATGCTGCCTCAAGCCGGTTGCAAGGTATAGCCCCGCAAGGACTGCGCGAACTCCTGGAGGGCCGTGATACCGGTCTCCTCAGCCTGCCGGCACCATACCTGAAGGGCCGCGAGCAAGCTCTCGTAGCTGGCCGTACGCTCTTGCCAAAGTCGTTGCAGTTGGACTTTGAACTCATACACCGTTTCGAGCGGATGGCTATGCAAAAAAGCGCGTGCGAGATGATCCTTTGCGGCGTCATTCAAGCGCGACTCTTCCCGGGTCAACCACCCCTTGGTGGCCTTTAACACATCTCTCACGTCGCCGGTCGCCTTACGCAGCTCCTCTTTATGGACCTGACCGACCACCTCCCTGGCATAGCGCGCCATTATATGGAGGTGATTGGCAATGATGGCGCGGACCGTATCGACATCGAGCCCGTCCTTGCCGATCGCAAGGACAGGCTGGGGTGCGAGTTTTTTCACCCGCGCGAGTCCCAGCAGAGCAAAGATCTTTATATACATCCAGCCAATATCAAATTCCCACCATTTCGACGATAGCTTGGCGGAGCTCGCGAAGGCATGGTGGTTATTGTGCAGCTCTTCCCCGCCGATCAATATCCCCCAGGGGGAAATGTTCGTGGACGCATCGGGGCATTCGAAATTCCGATAACCCCAGTAATGCCCAAGGCCATTGACAATACCGGCCGCGAATATCGGGATCCACAGCATCTGGACGGCCCATACCGTGAGTCCGAGCGGTCCGAAGAGCAAAACATTGATGACGAGCATCGATCCCACACCGACCTTCCCGTGCTTCGTATACACATTGCGCTCCATCCAATCGTCGGGGGTGCCGTGGCCGTACTTTTCCAGCGTTTCCTGGTCTTTCGTCCCCACCCGATAAAGCTCCGTGCCCTCGAGCAACAGTTTCTTAATTCCATAGACCTGTGGGCTGTGCGGATCGTCTTTCGTTTCCACACAGGCGTGATGTTTGCGATGCACGGCCACCCATTGGCGCGTCACCATACCGGTCGTCAACCATAACCAAAAGCGGAAAAAATGCTCTATCGCCGGGTGCAGATCCAGCGCCCGATGTGCTTGATACCGGTGGAGAAAGACGGTCACCGTGACAATGGTGATATGGGTTACTACCAGCGTGTAAATCACGCAACCCCACACGGGTATATCTAAAAGGCCTGTGGCCATTGAGCGCCTCCGTTTTGATTATGGTGCAATGGGAATCTTCCTCGATCATACTAACCGACAAAACCTTTCCGGTCTACTGGCAGTCTCTTCCAATGCTAGATGAGCCTGAAGGTGGGGCTTATTTCTAACACAAGATGAGCCTGAACTAGGAGCGGGTAGCTGTTCATGATGGGAGGA
>MUGK01000089.1 GCA_002007425.1 Chromatiales bacterium USCg_Taylor
CAAGCGTTGCGTTCGCAAAGGCCTGATCAAGATCAAGCTGGCGCCGGCGAACCGGTATTTCTATTACTTGACCCGTAAAGGTTTTGCCGAGAAAAGCCGTCGTTCACCTTCGTATCGACGGCCGAAGTCGTGGCGCTGCTCGGGGCGACACCCGTGTTCGTCGACGTTGAGGCTGAAGATTTTCTCATGAATTTAACAAGCCTCGAAGCGGCGATACAAGATACGGTAAAAAGAAGCTTACGGCCGAAGGTCGTCATCCCCGTGGAATATTCGGTCAGCCGGCGGACTATGCTGCGATTGATGCGATCGCGAAAGGCTACGACCTGTTTGTATTGGCGGATGCCGCGCAAAGTTTCGGCGGCGCCCGCAGCGGAAAGCGCGTCGGTACCCTGGCACGGGTCACCGCGACCCGTCCGTTCTGCAATGTCGATTAGTGCCGAGCCTAAGCACTCAGTGCGTTACGATTTCCGGGTCTCGATCGGCTTAGGTTGATCGTTCTTAGTCGCTCGAACAGAATCGATTCACGGATCACGGATCACGGCTTTTGATGCGCCCCGCGCAGCCGCTATACTTTCCCCATGAAAATCGTCAATGGCCCCGCTCTGCCACTCCAGCCGCTGGCACCGCCGCGATTGACGATGATCCGGGAATGATTCAGCTCACGGGCGTTTCCATGCACTACGGGACGGGCCAGGGCCAGCTGCAGGTCCTGAAGGATATCGACCTGCGAGTGCGGCAGGGCACGCGCGTGGCCGTCACCGGGCCTTCCGGCTCGGGCAAGTCCACCTTGTTGCTGTTGCTGGCGGGCCTCGAGCAACCCAGTTCCGGCGCGGTAAAGCTGGACGGCAGGTTGCTGAATGAATTGAACGGCGACCAGCTGGCCGATCTGCGCCGCGACCACATCGGCATCGTATTTCAGTTCTTCCATCTGGTCCCCAGCCTGAACGCCCTGGAAAACGTCGCGCTGCCGCTCGAGATAGCCCGGAAGCGCGACGCCCAGGGGCAAGCGCGGGCGTTGCTCGACAGAGTCGGGTTATCAGGCCGACTCGGCCATTACCCCAGCCAGCTCTCCGGGGGGGAGCAACAGCGCGTTGCCATTGCGCGGGCCCTCGTGCACGCGCCGAAGCTGAATCCTCGCCGATGAGCCGACCGGCAACCTGGACGACCAGACCGGCCAGTCCGTCGGCGAGCTGCTGTTCGAAATGCACCGGCAGTCGGAAGCCACCCTCGTGCTGGTGACCCACGACGTGGAACTGGCCGGCCGGTGCGACCGGGTCTTGCGCCTGCACGATGGCGTGCTGCACGAACTTCCACTTGCCTGGCGCGACCTGCGGGGGAGCGGCCGCTCGCTCTGGATCTTCTGCGCGTGCCTCGTGCTCGGCGTCACGCTGATCGCGGGCAGCGGCGGGTTGTTCCGGCAAGTCAGCGGCGGGCTCCTGTCCGACACGCGCGCGCTCCTCGGCGGCGACCTGGAGGTGCGCGACCGGGCTCCCCTGCGGGCCGAAGAACTCGCATGGATGCGCTCGCGCGGCGATGTGTCGCTGCTGGTCGAGATGCGCACGATGCTGCGCGCCGCGGACGGGCCCGCCCAGATCGCCGAGCTGCAGAGCTTCGGCGAGCGCTACCCGTTGTATGGGAACGTGGAACTGCGACCCGCCTCGTCCCTCGGCGAAGCGCTGGCCATGCGCGAGGGCCGATGGGGGGCGGCCGTGGACCCGGTGCTAGCAGAGCGGCTCGGCGTCGCCGTCGGCGATCGGATCGAGATAGGCGACCTGCCGGTGACCGTGCGGGCGCTGATCGCGCGCCAGCCGGACCGCAGCCTGCGCGCCGACTGGAGAGGGCCGCCGGTATTGATCGCGGCCGAGGCGCTCGAGGCTACGGGGTTGGTGCAGCCGGGAAGCCGACTCTCCTATCGCTACCGGATCAGGACGAGCGAGGAGCCCGGAGCGTGGCGGACCGCTTTCTCGACGGCGTTTCCCGATGCCGGCTGGGAGGTTCATACCTTCATGGAGCGCGGCGACCAGCTGGCCGAAGTCCTAGGCCAGATCGCGTCGGGGCTCCTGCTGATCGGATTCAGCGCGCTGTTCGTCGGCGGCCTGGGCGTGTTCAACAGCGTGCACGCCTATCTTCAGGCCAAGCTCGCCACGATCGTGAAGGCCGGCGCGGGCCTGGCCGTGATCGCCGGCGTGAGCCTGCTCGCCAGCCTGCTCGTGCTGGTGAGCGCGATCGCCTCCAGCCGGGCCCGGCAGATTTACGACGCGAGCGTTCTTCATGTCGTGGGCGCTCGCATCAGCATGATCCGCCGCAGCCTGCAACTCGAGTACACGCTGCTTGCCGTGCTGACATCGCTCTTCGCCATCGCGGTCGGCAGCGTCATTGCGATCGCATTGCTGCAATACCGGCTGCAACTCGAGTCGCAGAACATCTGGTGGATGGGCGTCGTGACGGCCGTCGTGGTCAGCGCGTCGAGCCTCGGACTGAGCGCCCGCCACCTGCTCCGCCGGTTAGGGACGTCGTCCGCGCAGCTGCGCGCAGGCGGTTGATGTCAATCGAACCGCGGAGAAACGCTAGAGCCCGATTGAACCGCAGAGACCGCAAAGAGAACGACCAAGCTCACCCGACGCGAGCCGGGTAGCGGTGAGCGGTCGGGTGGAGCGCCGAGTTAGAAGCTCAATTGTCAGACGGATTAGGCTCTGCCCCGCTCGGCTCTAATGAAAGTCCCTCGATTGCGTGCTCAAGCGGCCCAGGAGATCGGTATGATCCTCAAGCTTGCGGGCGAGCACGTGCACCACCTCTCCGTCGCGTTGCACCTCACCGGTGACGCCAAGGAGGCGTGAGCCCAGAAGCTCTTTTCGTTGGCTGTCCACCAAGCTGCTCCAGACGATGAGGTTGAGGTAGCCGGTCTCGTCCTCGAGCGTCACGAACACCACCCCGGTCGCGGTCCCGGGACGCTGGCGGGTGATCACCAAACCGGCGGCGCGGACGGTGTCTCCGTGCGTAAGACACAGAACCCTCTCGACGGTCACGAACGCCATCCGTTCGAGGCGCGGGCGCAGGAGTGCCAGGGGATGGCGCCGGAGCGTCAGACCGAGGCTCCCGTAGTCGGCGGCGATCGCCTCGCCCTCGGTGGGGCGGCGCAGTAATGGCGAGGCTTCATTGACGGTGGCGGCGAGTAGCGGCGTGGGTGCTTCGATGCCGAGCACGGCCCAGTACGCTTGATGCCGCTGGCCGACGAGGTTCACCAGCGCATCGGCCGCAGCGAGCGCCTCGAGGTCGCGGCGATTGAGTTCGGCACGCCGCATGAGATCCTGGACATCCATGAAGGCCTCAGTTGTGCGCGCTTCCACGAGGCGCTCGGCACCGCTTTTCGAAAGACCCTTGACCCTGCGGAGCCCGAGACGAAGCGCGGGTTGGGCATTCGATCCCCGCTCCAGGGTGCAGTCCCAGGCGCTGGCACCCACATCAACGGGACGCACTTCCACCGCGTGCCTGCGGGCGTCTTGCACGAGCTGCGCGGGGGCGTAGAAGCCCAAGGGCTGGCTATTCAAAAGGGCGGCCGTGAAGGCCGCGGGCGCATGACACTTGAGCCAGGCGGAGACATAGACCAAGAGCGCGAAGCTCCCCGCGTGGCTCTCGGGGAAGCCATACTCGCCAAAGCCCTCGATCTGTTTATAGATCTGGCGGGCGAAGCGCTCCGAATAACCGCGTTCGCGCATGCCCTCGACGAGCTTTTGCTCGAAGCGCTGGAGGCCGCCGTTGCGTTTCCAGGCGGCCATGGAGCGGCGCAACTGATCGGCCTCGCCCGGGCTGAAGCCCGCGGCCACCATGGCCAGTTTAATGACCTGCTCCTGGAACAGCGGTACCCCCAGGGTGCGCCCGAGCACCCCGCGCACCTCTTCGCTCGGATAGCTCACGGGCTCGATCCCATGCCGGCGGCGCAGGTACGGATGCACCATCTCGCCTTGGATGGGCCCCGGCCGAATGATCGCGACCTCGATCACCAAGTCGTAGTAACACGCGGGCTTGAGGCGCGGCAGCATGGCCATCTGCGCACGCGACTCGATTTGAAATACCCCCATGGTGTCCGCCCTTTGGATCATCGCGTAGGTCGCGGGGTCCTCGGGCGGCACGGTGGCCAATGTGAGCTTCTTTCCCTCGAGCCTCTCGATGAGATCGAAGGCGCGGCGGATCGCGGAGAGCATCCCGAGGCACAGGCAATCGACCTTGAGGAGCCTCAGCGCATCGAGATCGTCCTTGTCCCATTGGATCACGGTGCGCTCGGGCATGGCGGCATTCTCGATGGGAACCAGATGGGCCAGGGGACCGCGGGAGATGATCATCCCGCCCACATGCTGGGAGAGGTGGCGCGGGAAGCCCACGAGATCTGCAACGAGCTTGGCTAATCGGGCCAGCACCGGATGGTCGGGATCGAACCCCACCTCGCGCAGACGCTCGCGCGCGAGTTGTTTCCCATCCCACCAGTAGATGTTCTTCGCCAGCCGCTCGACTTGATCGAGACTCATCCCGAGGGCCTTGCCGACATCCCGGATCGCGCTCTTAGCACGGTAGGTGATCACGGTCGCGGCGAGGGCGGCGCGCTCGCGCCCGTACTTCTCATAGAGGTATTGGATCACCTCCTCGCGCCGCTCATGCTCGAAGTCGACGTCGATGTCGGGCGGCTCCTGGCGCTCCTTGGAGACAAAGCGTTCAAAAAGCATCTCCATGCGCGAGGGATCCACCTCGGTGATGCCGAGGCAGTAACAGACCGCGGAGTTGGCCGCGCTCCCCCGTCCTTGGCAGAGGATACCGCGGCGGCGGGCAAAGGCGACGATGTCGTGGACGGTCAAGAAATAGCTCTCGTAACCGAGCTCGGCGATGAGACGCAGCTCGTGCTCGATCTGGGCGCGCACGTTGGCCGGCGCGCCAGCAGGCCAGCGACGCTGCATGCCCGTCTCGGTCAAATCCCGCAGATACCGGGCCGGCGTCTCGCCCGCGGGCACGAGCTCCTCTGGATATTCATAGCGGAGCTCGTCCAAGGAGAAGCTACAACGCTCGGCGATGCGTATCGTCTCGGTGAGTAATGCAGACGGATAAAGCCGCGCCAGGACTTCGCGCCGGCGCAAATGACGCTCGCTGTTCGGATAGAGCGCATAGCCCGCCGCCTTAACCGTGGTCTTGAGCCGGATCGCCGTCAAGGTATCTTGCAAGGCGCGGCGCTCGCGCACGTGCATGTGCACATCCCCTGCGGCGACGAGCGGAATGCCCGTCTCACGGCTCAAGGCAGTGAGCCTTTCGAGCCTCTCGGCATCGTCACCCTCGCGCAGCAGCTCGACGGCGATCCAAAGGCGCTCGGGAAAGCGCCCGGCGAGCCAGCCGGCCTCGGCTTTAAGCCGCCCCAGCTCGCCTACGCCCAGCCCTCGCTTCGGTAGCAAGAGGGCGAGGCAATGATCGAGACCGGCGGCGAGGTCCGCGCGTTCCAGCCGGTAGTCGCCTTTGGCCGCTCGCCGCCGCCCTTGGGTGATGAGCGCCGAGAGCCGGCCGTAACCCTCTCGATCTTGCGCCAGGAAGACGAGCCGCGGTCCGTCGAGGAACTTCGCCTCAGCGCCGATGACAAGCTTGAGGCCGCGGTCCTTGGCCGCGCCATGGGCCCGCACCACACCGGCAAGCGAACATTCGTCGGTCAGCGCCAGTGCCGTGTAGCCGAGTCGCCGGGCTTCTGCCAGCAACTCCTCGGGGAAGGAGGCGCCTCTCAAGAAGGTGAAGTTCGAGAGGCAGTGAAGCTCGGCGTAGCGGGGCAAGTCCGGCATGGCAACTGAGACCTGGTAGGCAGTCAAGACGATTGGAATACGTGCGTCATTCCGGCAGGGAATGCCGGAATCCAGGCACAGGGATGTGAATCCGTGCGGTATCGCCATCCTTGGCCACTGGACCCCGGCAATCCCTGCCGGGGTGACGGATCACTTCGATTTAACATGAGTGACTCAGTCGCAGATCCCGTGTACGAACCAACGCCGCTTCCCCTCGACCTCGCGGAAGACCCAATAACGGCCGCCGAGGGGATTGCGTGCGACAAAGTAATCGCGCCTCATGGGCTGTCCATCCCACCAGCCACCTTCGATGCGCTCCCCGCGCTCCATTAGCTCCAAAGACCCCCGAAGCCGCGGCCGTCCCTCTGCGACCACGAGCGCTTGTGGCGGGTCGAGCAACCACAGGGGACGGCTGCGCATGCCCGGTGACGAACTTGCCTCCCCGGGCGAGCAGAAGCACCACGCCGCTTCGGGCCGGTGATCGGGGAGCAGACGCAGGCCACGGACAGCATCCTCGCCTAAGCGGGCGCGCAGTCGCTCGAGGAAGGCGAGGGACTGCGCCTGGCTTTGTTCCTTGCTGCCGGGCAGGAGCGCGAGCGTGACGCCGGCCAAGGGGCAAAGATCGTCGACGATGAGCCTCAATGCGCGGACAGGCTCGGGGAGCACCAGCCGCTCGAGCCGGCTACGCAGCAGTTGGCCGAGATGCTCCGGATCGCGGCTGGGTGTGAGGAGCGTAAGCTTGAATTGAGTCTCGCGCCGATGGCGATGAACCAGCCGCCAATCGAGTTGCCGCGCACCCGCCCCGCGCGCCCGCAAAAAGCCCGTCAGTTCCAATAACAGCCGCCGCGCCGCGAACTGCAAAGCCTGGGTGTCCTCGGCCTCATGCGGGAGATCGAGAAGACGCCCGAAGCGCGCGGGAGGCTCGAAGGGTAGACGCGGGTCCGGCTGCCGGCCCAAGGCACGGTCGAGCAAGCGCACGAGCGCCGGGCCGAAGCGCCGGGCCAATCCGTCGCGGGGCAGGTGCAGGCACTCCCCCACCTCGCGTAGCCCGAGCCCGGCGAGGGCTTCCGCGATGCGCACATCGACGCCCAGGACCGCAAGCGGTAAGCGGCTGAGTAGCGCGTGCAGTTGCCGCGGATCGGTGATGCAAACCTCTTGCTGTGCCCGCACGAAAAAAATCGCCGCGAGCGGCGTGGGCGCGATCGCGAGGAGCGGTTGGTAGCCGAGATCTACCACGCCCGCCTGCACCCGTTCCACAAGCGTGGCAACGCCTCCGAAGAGCGTGAGGCTCTGCCCGATCTCGAGCAGCAGACCGTCTGGCGGCGCCAGGCTCACCACCGAGGTGAACTGCCCGCACCACGCGGCGAGTGCCTCGAGGGCGGCTTGCTCCGCGGATCCACCGCGCGTGTAAACCTCGACATCTCCGAGCGCCTGCGCTGCCCCGGCGCGCATCCCCGGCGCGATGCCGAGCGCGTAGGCGGTGCGGTTGCCTATCCGTACCCGCGGCTCGCGCCCGGCGGTCGTGAGGACGCACGCCTGCGGCGAGTCCCTGAGCCCCAGCGCCTCGATCGGGAGGGCGGGAAGACCGAGACAGAGCCAGAGCGAGGCGCGCATAACCTTAAGGGAACCTCTAAAAATAGTGGATTTTGGTCAAAGACAAGGCGCGGTGCTTTCGAGAAGCGCAGTTAACACAAGCAGTTAATGAGCATCGCAGAAAGTACCGCAACGCAGTATTTGGACAAAAGACGCATTTTTAGAGGTTCCCTTCACCGGGAGGGAACCCGCAGATCCAGATACACGGGCCTCGCGCCCGCCCCACCCCGGCGCTTGAGGATGCTTACTGCCGCGAGCGGCCCGTGCGGCTCCAACATTAAACGCAAGGCCGCGGAGGAGGCCTCGCGGCGGGCCGCGAGAGAGCGAAACAGGAGGCCCAGGCTTCGGCCCGCCTCGGCGGCGAGTTGCAGGCGGCGCAGTCCACGCCCGTCAAGACCACGCGGCCAGGCGAGCACGGCACTACACGCCCCTGCGCGCAAGGATTCCTCGAGGGCCCAGAAGCGCTCTCGCGGGCTCTCGATCCCCCACACCAGGAGCAGCCGTGCGAGCGCGAGGCCGTGAGCGGCGAGCGCCGGGCCATAAGGGAGGTGCGGCGGAGCGATCCAGGTCAGCCACTTCTCGGATTGACTCAGGTGCGCGAGGGCCGGAATCACGAGCCGCAGCGCGCCGATGCCTTCCATGTCGGTCAAGATCTCCACGAGCGCGCCTCGCGGCCACCCGCCACCGGGGAGGAGCGCATCGATCTCGGCGAAACCGCTCGGGATGGTTTCCGCCTCAATGGGCAACGCCCGGCCGCAGCGCCAAAGCCGAGGATCGCGTAGCACCGCCTCCAAGCTCATAGCTTCAGAGGTTGTGAAAAAGCAGATTTTTTCACAAGCTCTCACCGATAGAGGCGCAACTTGGCGATCAGCACCCCCTGGATAGTGACGCGCGCGGGGTCGTACGCCATGGGTTTCAGCACGGGGTTCTCGGAGATGAGGAGCACCTGAGCGTTTGGGCGCCGGCGAAAGCGCTTGAGGGTCGCCTCCTCGCCGTCGATGAGGGCCGAGACGATGTCCCCGTTCTCCGCCGTCTCCTGGCGCCGAAGGAAGACGAGATCGCCATCGAGAATATCGGCCGCGATCATGGAGTCACCGGCCACCTTCAAGACGTAGGTATCCCCCCCGCCGAGGAGAGAAGCCAAATCGATCTCGTCCTGGCCGGGGATGGCCTCGAGCGGCCGGCCGGCCGCAATGCGTCCGAGCAAGGGGAATACGAGCGGGCGCCGGCGCGGGCGAGCCAAGGCAATACCCCGCCAGCCTCCTTGCCCTTCCTGGAGGTAGCCTTTTCCGATCAGGGAGCGCACATAACGGTGGAGAGTGCCCTTGGATCGAATCCCCAGCGCCTGCCCGATTTCCCTGAGCAACGGAGGTTGACCTTCCCGCTCGGTGTAATCCCCGAAGATCTCCAGTACGCGCTGTTCGGCAGGGGTTAGCATGGAAAGTTCTCGAAAGTTCTATCCAAGGATAGAGAACTTCGAGAGAACTTTCAAGAGAGACCAATGTTGCACAGGGGCTGTGGTAGGGTGGCAGCATGAACTCACGAATTACAGGATTACGAGTGGCAAGTGTTGCGTTCGGTCTGATGGCCATCGCGCAATTGGTGCGGCTAGTGATACGCCCAGAGGTACTGGTGGCCGGTCATCCGATGCCGTTGTGGCCAAGTGTGCTGGCCTTCATAATTTTGGGCGGTCTGAGTCTTTGGATGTGGAAACTCGCTCGCACGCCGACCAAATGAACGAATCTGGACCCATGCGGCCTAACCCCGGCGTGGTTGGCACCGAGCGTGCTCATGGAGGGATCAATCGCCAAAGAATCAGTGGTGGACTTTATTTTCCTCTCGTCATCCTACGCACACGGATCGCCCCTCAGAGCTTGAACTACACGAAAACAAGACTCGAAAGAACCACGCACAGGGCCGCATGAATTGAGCCTCTCATGACAGACTGGTACCCGAAATATTTTCGTGTCCACACTGGTGCGTTGTGCAGAATCTTGCCGATAGCAGTCCTTTTTGCCATCGCCTTTTCTGGGCCCGTTTGGGCCGAGAATCCATCAGGAAAAGTGGTCTTCACGCTGGACTTTTCAGATCAAGCAGACGGTGATGCCAAGCCATGGCTTAAAGCGAACGGGTTTCAATTCAAGCTTGACGCCGATGACCTGAGCCCACACTTTAGCCACAAACGGTTAGTGATAGAGACAAACACTGAGGCAGCGGGTTACTTTCTGAAACGCGTGAACTTGGCGAACGTCAAAGGCATTCGGATCTCCTGGGGGGTCGACCGCTATCCCCAGGGCGCGGATTGGGAGCAAGGGATCTACCGAGTGCCCATCGCAGTCGTCATCTCTTTTGGAGAGACAAAGATTGACGGCGGTTCCTTTTACATCCCAGATGCCCCGTACTTCATCAGCCTGTTTCTTGGAGAAAAGGAAAAAAGCGGCCGCGCTTATACGGGAAAATACTACAAAAAAGGCGGTCGATACTTCTGTGAACCGTGTGGAGTACGACCGGGTGGGACGGTGGTTACTGAATTCGATCTAGCGGAGGCCTTCAAACTCCAATTTGGACAACCGGAGATACCCCCCGTCAGTTCGTTTGGATTCCAGATGAACACGGAAGATACGCGAGGTGGTGCGCGTGCCTTTCTAAAAAAGGTAGAGTTTCTCGGGGACGAGACTTTATGACAGATAAGTCACGGCTTTCAACTCCACACTTCTTGGCGTTCCTGACCGGTTGCTTTCGCTCTCGTGCATCGCTGCAGTTTGAGAACGCGATGCTCCGCCACCAGCTCACCGTACGTCGACCGCCGGCAGAGCCGCCGTTCCGGGTGCCGCCCACCGCGCACGGCTAGGGATCCTCGGCGAGCAACACCTCGATCTTCGCGCGCATGGCGCGGAAGTCCTCGGTGTCGGGCGCTAGCTTCCCGCCCAGGTGCACGTGACGGACCACGCCGTGCCGATCGATGAGGAAGCTGACGCTCGTCCGCGACCGCTCGTGGCCGTCAAGCCACCAGCGCTTCAAGGTCTGCCAGTCGGGGTCCACGGCCACGGGGAAGCGGAACTGGTAGTGCTCGACGTAGCCGCGCACGGTCTCGAGATCGAGCGGCTCGGGGTCCTTGTGGTGGTACACGCCGATCACGACCAGCCCGCGGCCGCGGTACTCCTCGTCGAAACGGTTCAGGGCCGGCGCGGTAGCGCTGCAGAACGGGCAGCTCGGAGCCATGAACCAGCGCACCAGCACCACCTTGCCGCGCAGGTCCTGGAGCGCGAGCGGCTCGGAGTTGAACCAGTGCTCGAGCTTCCAGCCGGGCGCGGCCTGGCTGATGAGGCCGCTCGGGTCTTCGGTGGCCGGTGGGTCCGCGGTCGGGAGTGCGGAGGCTCCAGCGCATGCCGCGAGCAAGGTGACGGGGAAGGTCCAGCGCATGGCGGCATGATAGCCCACGGCCGACTTGCGCGGCAGTGGGCGGCGCGGACCAGCCCCTGGCCAACGTCACGCTCAAGGGCAATCCCATTCACACCGTTGGCGAGCTCCCCAAGGTCGGCAGCCCGCATTAGGACGGCATTGGCGATAGCAGCGCCAACTTCCAGAAGCGGGGATTGTTACTCTAACTTATTGTTTATATTGGTGGCTATGGGTGGACTCGAACCACCGACCTCAGCATTATGAGGACTCCGCTCGGATCGTAACTGATTGTTTTAATTAACTGTCTGCCCGCGCCCGTTGCACGTGAAATGGCGGACAGTGTCTAACGGTGTCGTACTGAGAGGCTGTGAATCAATTGTCATTTGACGGTAGTTCAGACACAGATATGACCGTCGGTCGAGGCGTTGAGGTAGATTTCGCATCCGAGCGGTATG
>MUGK01000090.1 GCA_002007425.1 Chromatiales bacterium USCg_Taylor
GGTGCTAAGATCGCATATTCATGATCAATTGGCGATCCCCCTGCAAACAATTTTTTCACAGCCTCTGAGTTGAGCCCCCAGCATTGCACGCGGCCATCGGGGCGTAGCCCGCAGGTGTGTACGCCACCGCTGCTGAGCTCGCGAAAGGCACTCTCGGTGGGCGTTCCTTGGTGGGAACGCCTGTTCCCCCAGCACTCCGCGCGGGCATCGGAGCGCAGCCCACAGGTATGCAAGTATCCCGCACTAACCTGGACGAAGCTACCGGCCGGCGGCCTGGATTGCCTATCTGAGTTAGATCCCCAGCATACTACCTTACCGTCGGGACGCAACCCGCAGGTGTGCATGTACCCTGCACTGATCTGCGCGAAGGGCGGTCCGGGAGCTTTTGCCTGCCCATCCCTGTTGGATCCCCAGCATCGAACGTGACCGTTATTGTGCCGCCGCCAGCTGTGTAATCCGCCTGCGCTTACACGTCCGAGACCTAGGCTATCGCTAGGAGGGCTAGCCTGTCTATCGCGGTTTTCTCCCCAACACTCGATCCGCCCGGTGGCGCGTACCGCGCAGCTGTGATAGCCGCCCGCGGCAACCTCTATGAATACACCGTTCGGCACATCGCTTTGTTTCCAGTTATTGTTCCCCCAGCAGGCCACCTGACCCTCGGGCCGCAGTCCACAGGTGTGGTAGCGGCCCGCGCTAAGCTGGGTGAATGCACCGGACGGGGGGCTGCTCTGACCATAGAAATCGCTTCCCCAGCAAGCGGCGGTGCCATCGGCACGCCGCCCACAGGAATGCAACTGCCCGGCGGCGATTTGGACGAAACTGCCGGGCGGAGGCGTCAATGGTCGATAAAACAACCAATTGCTCCCCCAGCACCTCACTGTGCCATCCGGGCGCACCCCACAGGTGTGCCAGCTCCCCGCACTGAGGTGGGTAAACGGGCCATCGGGGGGCGCTGCTTGTCCAGAGCTTCCGTCACCCCAGCATTCCACGCGGCCACCCGGGCGAATCCCACAGGTATGGAATTGGCCAGCGCTGACTTCGGTAAAGCCGCCGCTCGGTGGGGCTGCTTGTCCAAGATCGTTATGCCCCCAACAAGTCACGGCACCATCGGAGCGCAATCCGCAGGTGTGCTCAAAGCCAGCACTGAGCTGCACGAAGTGGTGACTGAACGGTGATGCTAGCGTACCCCAGCATACGACCCTGCCGTCGAAGCGGAGCGCGCACGTATGCTTTCCGCCGGCGGTCAGTGTGGTCGCTGCGGTATAAGCTTGAACCACCACTGTGATCCCGAGGAGCAGTGGAAACACGACCCATGGAACGACGCTCACTCGTCGCTCCCGCCGCGGCAGAGAGAAGGGCGACCGCTGCTGTTGCTGAGACACTTCCCAAGGATATCGTATTATTGCTGGACAACTCCAGCAGCATGAAACCACCCCGGCGCTCGCAGGTGGGCTGCCGAATCACCGTGCTAAGATAACAACAAAATCGGTTTCCGGCTCGGTCCGTCGCTCGTACTCTGGGGATGTGGTCCGGGCGGGAAGTGCATTTATTTCATAAGCCTTAGCTCGAAAGACGATGAACGAATTTAGAAACCTGAGAGACACGGTACTTGCGATCCTGCTGTTAGTGGCGATGGTTGGCATGTATGGATGCAATACCGTCGAGGGCTTCGGCAGGGACCTCGAGAAGCTCGGCGATAAGATCGAGAAAAAGGCCGAGCAGAAGAAGAACTACTGAGGAGAGGTCGTGAATAAATCGTCGCGAGCAGCCCGAAGGCCGCCAGGCGGGTTACTGTTTCGCGCGGCGTACTCCAAGGATCGTGACTTTATCCCCGACCCGGAGGGTCTTGCCGGCTTCAGAGGGCGGGATCCGCGTATTCACGGCGAGGCGGTAGTAGTGATTGAACCGCGAGCGGGCCGCCCAGGAGGGTAAGGTCTGTTCGCGTTTCGTGGCCAGGGTTTTCTGGAAGCCCGCCTCCTCGATCCCGCTCCGCGGGTGGCGCGCCGGTACGACACAGCGCTGGCAAGGATTTACGCCCTCGAAAGCGACCCCCCCGACGTTAAAATCCACCAGCGTGCCGGCTTCCCCGAACAGACGGTCTTCCCAGAATGCGGGGACGCCGCTGATCTCAAGATTGGTCCGGAAACGAAGCTGCATATCTTGCGGTGTAGCGCCGGGGAACCAGGCGCTGACCGCCGCCAGTGTCGCCGCGCTGATCACGGTCGGTCCCGAGGCATCCGTGTCGTCGGGGAAGCCGGCCCGCGGATCCTGCCGGATCGCGACCGGAAAGCCAAAAAATCCGCCGAGCCACGCGGCCATCTGTTCCAGGTCTCGGTCGAGGCGGAAGCGCTGCGGCGCGCTCGTCCCTGAATCCGAAATCGTGACCGTGTGTGTGTCCAGATCAAAGTGCGCGCGCAGCCGATGCACCTCGGCGAGGCGCTTGCCGTTTACAAACTTGCCTTGGGTATCCACGACGGCAAAGGCGCGATCATGTTCAAGGCTCCCGCCCGGGGCGATGCGCGCTTGACCCACGGAGACGCCGTCGAGTGACTTGATCGGGTAGAGGGTGATCCGTTGAATGCATGCCATTGCGGCGGTTGTCATGGCGTTCACTGGTATATTCACGATTACCCCGCCGCTTGTGGCGGACACTCTCTCAGAGCTTGTGAAGAAATCGTAGCGAGCAAGTCCGTCCGCGAGGCGCACGGCGCGCAGGAGCGTTTCGCCGGGAGCGAAACGGCGCGTATGCCCCGAAGGGGCGAGCCTCAAGGACGAGGCGAGCAACCGCAGTGTATGTGGAAGTACATGAGGATTCCGAGCACCGCGCAACGATGCGGGCGGGCTGCGCAGTAGATTTATTCACAAGCTCTCAAATCCCGATATTGCTTAGCGCCACCATGATGTCGTTCAAAATCGCCGTCGCCCGAGGATGCTCGACCTCGAAATGCCGGATCGCCCCTTGTACATTGGCGATGAGGTCCTCATGCCGGGTCTGGTCACCTCGATTTTCCAATTGACTTTCGATTTCCGTAATAAGCCGGTTTAGCCGCTCTATCGATTCGGGTTTCCCCGCACCGAGATCGTTCACTTGTTCCCTCAACTTTTCGAGATGTTCCCGCAATCTTGTTTCAGACATGTTAGTTAACCCTTTTTTCTAGCATCACTACTCGGCCACCGGCGGAGATTCGTATGTGCCCTAGTTTAACCCCATCCGCTATAAGCTTCGATCTGTCCGCTGCCATGCGAGCCATCGTAGCGGCCGGGCGAGAGCTCCATCGAGAACCGCCGCGAAACATCCAAGAATGCCGTACGTCATGTACTGAGGATAGTGAACGAAACAGACGAACTGGGGGCGTCGCGGAGCAACGGTCAGTCTGGCCGCTTGCCTTCTCAGGCCGCATCCGGCGCGGCGACTGGGTTCGGGTGTTATAATGCAACTGTGAACGCTGGTACGGAGACGACCGAGTTCGATGCCCGAGAGATCGCCTTGCGCGGCCTGATTTCGGGGATTGCCGGCAAAGAAGAAGCGGCGCTGTCCGCGCTCTACGATGCGACGACAAGCCGCGTTTTCGCCTTGGCCTTGCGGATAACGGGACAACGGAACGATGCCGAAGAGGTTGCGGAAGACGTGTACATGCAGGTTTGGAACGGCGCCGGCGCCTACGATGCCAAGCGCGGAAAGATCATGACCTGGCTGTACACGATCTGCCGCAGCCGCGCGATTGATTTGCTACGCCGGCGTAATCCGGCGGAGATCTGCCCGTCGTCCGAGATGCCATGCGAGGACGGGGATGTAGCCGCCGATCCGTTGGATGCCCTCTGCGGACTTGAGGACCATAGCCTCGTGCGCGCGGCACTCGAGGCGCTTAGCGCGAACGAGCGGCAAATGTTAGTCCTGAGCTATTTTAAGGGGTTCAGCCATCAGGAAATCGCGGATTACACCGCGACGCCTCTCGGTACCGTGAAGACGGTCTTGCGGCGGGCAATGCAACTTATGAAAGAGCAGCTAATGGCCGTAGAGGCGCGTGGAATGTGGCCCCGGCGGAAACGTTTCAGTGCGGCTAAAGAAAGCGCCCCGGTGGTGTAACTAATGAACGACGAAAATCTATTCGATACCGAGCTATTTACGCACTGGGCCGATGCGCTGGCACCCGTGCAGCCGCCGGCCGGCTTGCGCGATAGGATCATGGCGCGCGTGCGCGCCGAGCATCCGCTCACGCAGCTACGCACGATACGCTCGGCCGAAGGTTGGATGGACTTCGGGCCCGGGATCCGATTCAAGATCCTGCACCGGGATGAAACCGGACGCGCAAATTCCTTGCTGGCCCGCCTGGACGCCGGTGTCACTCTCCCTCCGCATCTCCACGCCGCCAATGAGGAATGCCTGGTGCTGGAAGGAGAGATCACCTACGACGATATCACCGTCTGGGCGGGGGATTACCACTTTGCGCCCAAGGGCGCCGCCCACCCTGCACTCACCACACGGGCCGGCGCGCTGATCTTTTTGCGATCCGGGATGGGCGAGCCCGTGCCGGAGTTTTCAGCAGCACGCTGATTTACGCCGCCCAGGCGCAGATGTCGCGCTGGCGGATCGTGGCTGTCATCGCCCCCGGCGCCTTGGCGTCATTCGCCGCCCTATTTCCTGGCCCGATCCCGCAGGATCCCAAGTACCACAATTTCGCCGACCAGCGGGTCTTCTTTGAAATTCCGCATTTCGGTGATGTGATCACCAACATTGGCTTCGTGCTGGCCGGTTCGATCGCATTGGCGCGGTTGCTGTCTCCAGGCCGGTTGAGGAGTGCGTTTGCAACGGACCGCGAACGCCGCGCTTGGGTCGTATTTTTCCTTGGGATCATGCTCACCGGGCTGGGATCGGGCTGGTACCACCTGCAACCGGATAACGCGCGGCTGTTCTGGGATCGGCTGCCGATGACCCTGACGTTCATGGCACTCGTGAGCGTCATGGTCAGCGAACGTATCGACGCGCGTGTGGGCGTGGCGCTGCTCGGGCCGTTGGTTCTGGCGGGGCTCGCGAGCGTCGCGTGGTGGGATTACACCGAGCAACAAGGCCAGGGAGATCTACGCTGGTACGGCCTGGTGCAATTCTATCCCATGGTCGCCAGTGTGCTGATGCTGCTGCTGTTCCGGAGCCGCTATACCCGCGATTACCTTTATTGGGTCGCACTCTGCGCCTACGCGGCGGCCAAGCTTGCGGAACATTTCGACGTCGAGATGTATCATCTCAGCGGTTGGCTGAGCGGCCACAACCTCAAGCATGTCCTGGCCGCCGTCGGCGCGTGGCTGTTGTTGATCATGCTCCGGCGGCGCTCCGTAGTAGCGAACGCTGGAACGAAATCACTATGAGAAAACACCAGCTCGACGGCTTGCGTTTTGTATTATTCCTGATGGTCTTTGCCACCCATTACGCGCCGAACCCCTTTGACGTGGGTTACCTGGGCTATGCATTACCCGTCTTCTTCGTGATGAGCGGTTTTCTCATCACCAACGTGCTTCTGTCCGCCAATCACCCGAGCTTGCTCACCAATCTCAAGGTTTTCTATACCCGAAGAATTCTGAGGATATGCCCAGCCTATTATCTAGTGGTATTGCTATTGGTCGGCATGGAAGCGCTCACCTACCCGGCGTACTATCTCGCCTACCTTTTCAATATCAAGCTCTTTGCTCTGAGCCTGAGCCCGAGCGCGGCATTCTACGAGTGGTTCTTACAGGGTTGGCGCAATGAATCGATGCATCTCTGGTCCTTGAGCGTCGAGGAGCAGTTTTATATCGTCTATCCTCTGCTCCTCTACATCACGCCCCCGCGCTATCGGACCACGATGTTATTTTCCGTGCTGATCATGAGCATCGCGGCGCGTTTCTGGTTCATGTCTCGTTATCCGAAATCGTTCTACGGGACACTCTTGCCCGTGTGCGCGGAATACTTCGTCTGGGGATGTATTTTCTCGTGGCTCGAGTATCAACGAAGCCTGCCGCGGTTCTCCCCGCCCTGGACGCTGGGCCTCTCGGTGATTGCGATACTGAGTTTGATCGGCGTCGAGTTTTATCTGGGCCAAAGTGGCTTTCTACAATTCTCGACCTCTCACTACCAGACGCCGATTGCATTGAGCATGGGATTCTTTGTTTGGGGCTTGTGGTCGCTGCCTGAATCCCACCTCGTGGTGCGCGTGCTGAGCTTCGGACCCTTCGTGTACTTCGGCACCATGAGCTATACGCTGTATCTCGTGCATCTGATCGCCATGAACTTGTTCAACTCCCTCGATCTCAAGCTTCCGCTGCCTCAGCACATCGGCGTTGTTGCCGGGGGCTTTGCGATTTCACTCCTCATGGCGACTGCGATCTGGCATTGCTATGAGAAACCGATCTACGCCCTGCGGTGTTACTTGCCATATCGTTGAGGCGCCGAGGATAATCATCGCGCTCATGGGTGTACATGAGGTAGCCGACGAGCATTTCATCATCGCTATCGAGCCCCCACCGCACCTCTTGTGCGGGGTCCGGATTGACGGGATTCTGCTCGGAATTATCGAATTCCGCGCGCGCGACGATCCGGGTTCCGGCCGGGATCTCCCGCGGTGTTTTGAGACGATAGAGCGTCTGCCAGCCGAACGAATAATTCGGTACCGACAGCAACCGCTCCGACCGGCCGTCCGGGAAATGAGCCACGTAATCGAAGTGCCGGCCGCGATAGTGCATGTGGGGATACAAGCCGTAGAGCATCACGCGCTCGCTGAAGGTCGTCTCCGCGGTCTCGATGTGATTCGCGGCGAAGGGCGGAATGTGCAGGTCCCTGTTCGAGGCGCTGGCGACCGCGTATTCCCTCGGCGGGGGCGCGCGGTGGAAATAGAGGCCCAATGCCGGCCGATCCGATGCCGGCGCGCCGACGGTGATGTAATGGATTTGGAACACCAAGGTCGATCCGGCGGGTAACCACTGACCCGAATCCTCGGGCATCGGTTGCACATCCAAGCCGGGAACATGGGCGGCGAAGAACCCGTTTCGGCCTTCCAGCCACGCGGGCTCGCGATCTTTATGCCGTGCGGGATACTGGACCATGACAAACCCGTGGTGCATGACGGCGGTGTTACTGGGTTTGAGCTGCACCGCGCGTATCCAACGATCCTGGTCGATCGGCACCGGCATCTTTAACCAGCGGTAGGGCAGAACGCCCTGCGCGGGCAGCTTCTGCTCGGGAAGATTGATTACAAGATCAGGTTCTCCGAGCGGCCAGCCTTTCACACCCTCGGGTGGCTGTGCAGCCAGGGGGTCCGGCCCGTCGCCGCGCGGCGCGCCGGCATCGATCCAACGCACCAAAGTCTTTTGTTCCTCGGTACGCAGGGCTCGGTCCGCTAAGAGCTCGCCGACCGCCGGATCCGCCTGCCAGGGCGGCATGCGCTTGGTCATGATAACCTCGCGCATCATCGGCGACCAAGCGTGCACGGTCTCGTAGCGGTCCATGGCCCAGGGACCGACGCCCCCCGCGTGATGACAGTTTATGCACCGGTCGCGGAGAATGGGTACGACGTCGCCCGTGTAGGAGAGCGCGCGCCGATGCGGCTCGATGTTGAGCACACAGCCGACGACCGGCGCTTGAGCGACTGCCACGGGATCGTTGTCGACCACCGCGGCGAGTGCATCGCTGAGGTAATGTCGCGTCGCCGCGGGCCGTTGTGAGCCGAAATGCATGCGATCGTTGATCGGCCCCCGATAACGAATGGCCCACGTCTTGGTATCGATCAGGATCGCCTCGCCGGTCCGCTCGGCTTGCAGGGACCGGATCACGAGTTGCGCATCGTCCTTTAAGATGGGAAGGTCGAGAGGGAGTCGCGCTGCCTCCGCCTGCAAGGCTTTGCGATCGTCCTGCGGGTTCGCATTGATCAACATGAATTCCACGCCTTGTTTGGCGTAAGTAGCACGCAGCGCTTTCAGCGCCGGCAGGCTGTCGCGCACCGTGGTGCAACCGAGGCCGTGAATGTATAGTACAACCGCTTTGGCTTTCGTGAGCCGATACAACTGATGAAAACGGCCGTCCTGATCGAGTAAGGCGAAATCACGTACCGGCGGCGAAGGGGGATCCGCGATCCCGGTGCTTGCGCCGCGCAGTCCTAGATAGGCGATCCCACCGCCCGCGCAAGCACTCACAAGAGCAGTAATTACTAGTGCGGTTCTCGACACGGTCATGAGAACATTATATATAGACCAGCGCTCTTAATTAATCTCGTTGATACGGTGATTGCAGCTTTCTTCGGCAATGGCTGAAATGTAATCAATTTTGCTTCGCGGGCGGGGGAGGAACCCGCCCTTGACCAAAGGGGAGAGTTGCACTACTCCCCTTTGGAAACCCCAATGCTAAAGTGCCCGCCGTAAACGGCGGGGTAGTCAAAATAAACGCCAAGAAAAACTGAATAATCAGTTGCTGAGCCTACGCACTTGCTGACCGATGCACTAGTCCGATATCGCTGGCTGTTCGTAGTGCCCGTGGTCTTGCCCCTGTCAGTGCTGTTCGACCTCTACTGGGCTATCCGGAACTGGTACTACCGTGGCTTGAAGAGCGCCCCCGAAAGGCACACGGAGCGCGTGCGCGATATCCAGGCACAGGTGCGCCGGTGGCGCGCAGCCGGCGGCCGGCGGCCCCTCTGCACGGCGCGCAAATCCTGGATGAACGTCTCGATGCGGGTCGCCCGCTACAAGCGCCGCGACAACACCATCCGGGTCGATCTCTACGATATCCTGGCAATCGATACGGAACGAGCCATCCTCCGGGTCGAGCCCGGAGTGACCATCGGCCAGATCACCCGTTATCTCGTTCCCAGAGGCTGGACCCTGCCGGTGGTCCCGGAGCTCGACGACCTGACGGTCAGCGGGTTAATCCTGGGATTCGGCATCGAAGGCTCATCCCACAAGTACGGCCTGTTCGCCGATATCGTCGAGGCCTGCGAGGTGGTGATCGGGGATGCCACCCTCGTGCGCGCTAACCGCGAGGTCCACGCGGATTTATTCCATGCCCTGCCCTGGTCGTACGGCGCGCTGGGGATCCTGGTCGCGGTGGAGCTGCGCATCATCCCTTGCAAGCCCTGGGTGCGACTCCGCTATCACCCTGTTTACAGCCTGAACGAGGCCTGCAACGTGTTCGCCCGGGAGGTTTGCCGCCCGGATCCGCCCGAGTTTGTCGAGGGCATTCTGTACGCACGCGACTCCGGCGTAATCATGAGTGGCGATTTCGCCGCCGGCCCGGATCACGCCAAGGTGAATGCCATCGGCTGGTGGTTCAAACCCTGGTTTTACAAACACTGCGGATCGTTCCTGAAGCGGGGCGGCGGCGAGGAGTCTATTCCCCTGCGACAGTACTACCATCGGCACACGCGCAGCATCTTCTGGGAAGCGGAGCTCATCATCCCGTTCGGTAACCATGCTCTGTTCCGCTCCCTGCTCGGATGGATGATGCCGCCCAAGGTTTCTTTTCTAAAACTGACCCAGGGCGAGTCGATCCGCGCCTATTATGAAGACCGGCACGTGTGTCAGGACATCCTGGTGCCGATCAGTCACCTTGCGGAAACGATCGAGTTTTTCCACACTAACTTCGAGTGCTACCCGCTGTGGCTTTGTCCGCACCGGACGCTCCGCACCCAACCTCAGGGTTTCTTGAAGCCGTCCCAAGAAACCTGCGACTATGAAATGTTCGTGGATGTCGGTGCCTACGGTGCCCCGGGGGCGGTCCGACGCGGAGAGCCCTACGATTCCCGGCGCGCTGTCCGCAGGATGGAGGCCTTTGCGATTGCGCATCGCGGTTATCAGTGTCTATACGCTGTATCAGAACTGACACGCGATGAATACCGCCGGATGTTCGACTGCGCCTTGTATGACAGCGTCAGGCAGAAATACCAGGCGGAAGGTGTCTTCATGGATACCTACGACAAGGTGAAACGGCCGGCGTGAGAAGTGGACCCCAGTTGAT
>MUGK01000010.1 GCA_002007425.1 Chromatiales bacterium USCg_Taylor
CGATCGTCGCGTAGCTAAGCGCAGCGGCGAGAAACAGCAGCGACCACGCGCTATCGACGATACTGACGTCGCGCTTGATGACGCTGACAAGCCACGTTGCCACAGCGAGCGCGCCAATTGGCGCGAGGGCCCATGCCCAGGCGTTCAGCTCGAACATAGCTCAACCTTTCTGGCAGCACCGAATCCGTCGAGTCTCTGCGCCACGCGCAGCATTAGCGGCATGAGCAGCGCCCAGCCGACGGCTTGCGCGCCGAGCGAGATCAGCGGATCGGCATACGTGAACGCGCCTAATTTCTCGCCGGCGTAGTAAGCAAGCGGCCCGCCGACGGCGCCGAACATGGCGCCGAGGAGGTAACGGCTCTTGAGCCAACGCAGGGAGACGTTGAGTGTGGTGGCGAACACCATCCACAACGCGACGATCCAATAGGGCGCGAACGGGCTACCGTAGTCGAACCAGCCGAGCGCGACCAAAATGCTGTCCCACAGTGAGCCCATGGCCGCGGCCGCCAGCACCAGCGCCGCTTCCGGCAGCGAGCAATCGCACTGCCGAGCCCGGCGCGCCCGTGCGCGGCGCCGAGCACACAGGCGAACCAGCCGAATTGAAACAGCACTACATTTACCAGCAGATTCATCGTGTTATCCCGCAGAGAGTCACGCCGGACGCTCGAACAGATACTGGCCGACCCACCATTGCTGGCCGTCGTCGTAACCGAACAGCTCGGCGCAGGCCATGAAGAACATGCGCCAGCGCGTCCACCACAGGCCGGCGTCCGCGGTGCCGTAGCTGCGTTCGAGGATCGGCCAGATGGATGCTTTGTGTTCATCCATGTTGGCGAGCCAGGCGTTGGCGGTTTTTTCGTAATGCCGACCGTCCCAGCGCCAGCGGCGCACCAGCTTCAGGTGTTCCTGGAAGCGCAACGCCAGCTCATCGCTCGGCATCATGCCGCCGGAGAAAAAGTAGCGGCTCATCCAGTCGCTCGCGTCCTTGTCGACGAAGGCATACGGCACCGCACGGTGACAGAACACGTGCATGAAGAATCGCCCGTGCGGGGCGAGCCAATCATGCACGCGCGCAAACAACGCGCGCCAGTTGCGCATGTGCTCGAACATCTCGACCGATACCACGCGGTCGAAGGTCTCGTTCAGTTGTAACGCATTCACGTCCGTCGTGATGACGCGAAGGTTCGTCAGCTGGCGCCGCGCCGCTTCGGCTTCGATCCACGCGCGCTGCGAGTGCGAGTTGGAAACGGCGGTGATGCGGCTCGCCGGAAAGTACGCGGCCATCCACAGCGTGAGCGAACCCCAGCCGCAGCCGAGCTCGAGCACGCATTGACCGTCGGTGAGAGCGGCGTGTTTCGCGGTTCGGGCGAGCGCGACAACTTCCGCCTGATCGAGGTGGGTGATGCCGGCGGGCCAATAGCAGGAGCTGTACTTGCGATGCGTGCCGAGCGCGTAGCCGAAAAAGTCCGCCGGCACTTCGTAGTGCTGTTCGTTCGCCCGGTCCGGAACCAGCGCGATCGGCGCGTGGTTCATTTGCGCGATAAAATCTTCAACGAGCGCACCCGCTTTTTCGGCATCGCCGACGTGCAGCGCGTTGAGGCGCTGGCGTAACAACCGGCGAATGCCGGCACGAATCATGGCATCGGGAAGGGGGGCCTGCTCGATCCATTCAAAGGCGCGGCGAGCGGTGTTCATGCAATCACCTTTATGAGGGGTCCTTGGAATGTACTACGGAGCCAGGGGGTGATCTGGATGTTGGCGGCGGAGTAGGGCGGCAAGATACTCACGCACCGACGAAACAGAGCGTTTAAAAATCCTATTCGCACAACCGGCGTTGGGATCGATCCGGAGATCCTCGCCGAAACCAGATAGTCGAGGAACGCGGTGGCACACGATCGTTTTGAGCCCCGCGTTAGGGTCAACTAAGATTCGGTAAACATGTGTCGTTGAGTATCGAAACGCGGATTCTTACCGAACAGTTTTTCGCGTCCGCTAATCACCAACGCCACTATGACATTCAATGCGGATATGCCGGTCAGGAACTCCAACCCTGTACTGATCATCTGCATCGTATAACGGGCGATCGTTGCCGGCGCCGTTGCCTCGCTGGCGTAATACCACAACTGGGTCATCACAAGAGCCGCCAATGCCCAGCGCAGCCAGAACCATCCTCGCCGCAGGAAATACTGGCTTTTCGTTTCACGAGCTTGCGGGTATACGCCGATCAATAGGCGTTCCAAGGCTATCGCGGTTCCGGTTGACAGTTTATCCGGTAGAAGTCGCACCAAAGCGTAGACCGCTAAAACCGCGACCAACGGAAATAGGATTTCATCTTGCATGTGTGTCGAACTCCTGACCCAGGATTGTCGTACTAGCCATTCATACAGCAGGCGCGGATACCTCCGATTCGAGCACCCGCTTGAGTTTTCGTAGTGCCTCGGCATATTCGGCTTGAAGCCGATCCTGAACTGCGAAGAAACTTCCTTTCTGTCCCAGTAATGCCGCCAAGGAATAAATAAAAGTGCGCTGCAACAGGGTGCCCATAGGGTTCAGTGCCAGGTTATAGGTAATGGTGGCTTCACCGCCGCTGTCCGAATGACCAGCAAGCGTCCATTGGTACGGCGGTACACACTTGCGTACCGTCCAAAGAATGGTGCTTTGTCGGCCTGCCAGGTTAAATTCCTCGACAAAACGATCCCCGCGCTGCAGCGCTTGGTTCGTTACTCCACAAAGCTTGCACGGATACCATTTGTTACAGTTGGCGGTATTCGTAATGAACGAGAAGACCCGTTCGAGTGATTCTTCGATAACGACGGAATTACGTATACGCGGCATCAAGATGTCTCCGTAGCCTCTCACCGGCTTCCACCCGCCCCAGCACCATATGTCTACCTAATGTCCATATTAATACCAAAACGTACAATCACTGTCAAATTACAAATAATTAATTGTCCAAGTGATGTCTACCACCGGAATAGTCCACTTCTTGGCGCTGTAGCATGGAGATGTCCCCGAACGTCGCCGTTGCCAGCCACGGCGGCCCGGAAGAAGCTTATGAAGGCCCGCGCTCTGATACTGAGGCCGCTGGATGCAAGCCGTCCGCTTCCGCAACGTGCGTCAGGGCTTGTTCGATGATTGAACGAGCCTGCGCCGATGCTGCGTGTAAATAGGTGTGAACCGTAGCATCGGTCGGGTTGGTGACTATACATTCTTTGCTATAGGTTTCGAATGCAGTAAGACCTCTAATCAGGTCCACCAGGTGAACGGGGCATTCGCAGGCGAGTGATTGCGATGCATTGGCAATTACCGACAACGCTTTATCGGTAAACCGCCGAGTCGGAACGGCGCTCGATAATTCCGGTACTCCGCGCGCTTTCTGACTCACGGATGCGATGCAGAGTTGTCTTAGCTCTGTGAAAGTAATGGGAGCCCGGATCAATATGAACTTTGATTTTTCGAGCTCTCGTAACGCGGATCTGGCGCCGAATCTGTAAATCACAATCGCCTGTGCGGCTCCCGATTGTAGTAATAATGTGCGTATCTCGTTCGCGTCGTTCGACTGCACCGTCGCATATTCGAGTACAATCAATTGAGGCTTGTCCCGCCCGGCGTTCTTCTCGAAAGACTTTCGATCTCGATACGTACCAGCCACGTCCAATTCTGCGCCGGGATTATCCTCGCGTTCGATAAGCGCCGCGACGTCCGTGCCCAATACCGCGATCCGCGGACGGATCTGAGCCGGTGCTACCGTGTTCTTACTGGTCGTAAAGACTTCATTACCGAGTCTTTTTCGTAAGCTATCTAAAGACAAATTGGCGACCGTGCTGATCGCATCGCCGAGATCTACTAACTGTTTTATGAGTGTCAGTCTGGTGATATCAGCACGGCGGAATAAGCGTGAATTGCCCGGGTTGCGTCCGGGTTGCACGATACGATATCGACGTTCCCAAGCGCGCAAGGTGGCCGGCGCAATGCCGGTAAGCCGACAAACGGTCCCGATACGATATTGCGCTTCACTTTCGGTTCGCGAAACTTTCATGGTTTAAGCTCGAGGTCTTAAGGCGTCCGCTTCGATACATGGCACGCGCGAGTTTGATTGCTTAAGCGATCGTACGCTGGCGCGCCTTTCGTGTACAAGTATTGTATAGCCACGTATGCCTTTTTGCAAAACTAGTATTCATGTGCGAGATGCGAGTGCGCCGGATCACGGTGACCAATGGATTCGCTTCGTTGCGCGAATACGTCCGAAAATGGATACCGAACCGCCAGCGATCGCTAGAACGTACAGATACAGATCGTTAACCAGCGGGACGTTAGCGAGGGTTTGCTCCTGAGCAGGGTCGTCGGCGACGGCACCGGAGATGCCTAATACTCCGGCGGCAATCGATACCAGCCCGCCCAATACTCCAAGACTTAGCCAAAGCGGTTTCCGGCCGGTAAGGTCGGTAGCTTGCGACATTAAGTAAGCCCTCCAAGAGAAAGTAATTCTATGAGAGGATCCCCGCGATTGGATGATCTCCGCGCTTGAATCCTACCATCCTAATGCAGGATTAAAAGCCCGAAGTTAAGCAGGACGTGTTTGGGACGATCTAAAACCTGCCCGCACCGGCATCCCCATCGTGGATGCCGGAATGCGCGAGCTTCACGCGACCGGGCATTGGCCGCCTACGAGCGCATCAAGGGCCAAGCATGAGTTGGTGCGGCAGCGTTGCGCTGGGCGACGCATGCTGCGCAACGAGGGGATTGATGTCCTCAGGGTGGTTAAGGTCTATGGGCCCCTACCGCAGCGCCGGAATCGGGTTCATGAACACCTTCGCCGCCGCCGCGCCCAATTGCTTGGCCCAACGGTCAAAGTAATGCTCGCGATGAGTAAAATCGACGATATTCTCAACTCCGATGACCTCGCGCGCCACGAAACCGCTACTGCCCATGGCGTCAATGAGCCCCAGATTGAGGCTTTGCTCACCGCTCCACACGAGCCCCGTGAACAGCGCGGGATCAGATTTCAAACGGTCGCCGCGGCCTTTTATTACGCTATCGATAAACTGCTGATGAACCCGATCCAATACTACCTGGAGATGTTTGGCATCCTCCGGGTTAGCGGGCGAGAATGGATCGAGAAATCCTTTGTGCGTGCCGGCCGTATGTAACCGGCGCTCGATGCCGAGACGTTCTAAGGTACCGACAAACCCAAAACCGTCCATCGCTACTCCGATCGATCCGATCAAGCTCGCCTTGTCGGCATAAATTTTATTCGCCGCCACGGCAATGTAATAGCCACCCGAGGCGCAGATATCCGTGATTACCGCGTACACCGGAATGTTCGGATGCAGCGCCCGCAAACGAAACATCTCATCGTTGATATAACCCGCGTGCACGGCACTGCCGCCCGGACTATTGATACGCATGATGACGGCTTTGGTCTTATCGTTCTTAAAGGCGGCGCGCAGGCCGGTGATCACACTGTCGGCGCTGGCCTGCGGATCCGATCCGATGACTCCGTCAACGTCCACCAAAGCGGTGTGCGTTTCGGAGGACAGAGAACCTTCTTCCCATTGGCTTGAAAGGTAAAACGCCGACAAGACCAGCACGTAAATAACCGCGACCGACCTGAACAAGATACTCCACCGCCGCGCGCGCCGCTGCTCCGTGATCGCCCCTAATGCGAGCTCGCGGATAAGCGCGTGTTCCCAATTCCCAGTCTGCCCTTTAACCTCAGTCTGATCCATTTCGCTAACCTATCTTAAATTAGTTGGCTACGGCAACCGCCGGTGACGCGCGGCGGACTCGGCGCTCACCTCGTAACGTCGGTCCCGCCGCAACGACTCGAGAACCGACAGCAATCCCGGCGGTAATGGCGCTTTCACGGATATTTGCTCTCTGGAGTCCGGCGCCACAAACTCGATACGGTGAGAATGCAAGAACAAGTCCCGTAAACCGTAATGTCGCATCGCTCGGTTGAACACCTTATCGCCATATTTATCATCGCCGGCCAGCGGATGACCGGCGTAGGCGGTGTGGACTCGGATTTGATGCGTTCTACCGGTCTTAAGCTGGACCCGGATCAAGCTCGCGTTTTCGAATCGCTCGATCGGCTCGATGTGTGTCTCGGCAAACTTGCCGTCATCGGTCACGCACACCCTGCGCTCGGACGAGCGGACCCCGTTTTTCCTTAGACCGGTTTTAATGACACCTGCGCTAACTGGCCAATGACCACTGATCAGCCCAAGGTAAGTCTTCGCAATAGCGCCGGACCGCATAAGGCCGTGCATCGCCCGCAGGAATCGCGGCCGTTTCGCGATCATCAGACACCCCGAAGTGCCGCGATCGAGCCGATGCACGAGCTCTATATAGGGAGCATTGGGCCTAAGATCGCGCAAAACCTCGATCAGCCCATTGCGGATCCCCACTCCTCCATGGACCGCGATCCGCGCCGGCTTGTTCAGCACCATAAGTGCCTCATCTTCATAAAGCACACTATCGCGTACCACGGCCCGTAAACTTTCGGGAGGCGCCATACCCTCGTTCGGGGTCAGGCGCACGGGTGGCAGACGCAGAACCTCGCCGGTCGTTAAGCGATAGTCTTGCCGAATACGGCCACCGTTCACACGAACTTCGCCGCTTCTCAGCATCCGGTAGATCCGGTCTCGAGGGATCCCCTTGAGCGTCCATGCCAAAAAATTGTCGATGCGACGCCCGTCATGCTCTAAGTCAACAATAATTTGGCGTGCTGGAACTTGTACCATAGTCGTCGCATCCCTATCTTTAGTCCCATGCTCGTTGAAATTAGTGCCCGATTGCTGCATTGCTCTATCGTTGCTATATTAGCTTGCGGTAAGTATATCGGAGTCGCAAACGCGCTCTCGAGCTTACCAGGAATTCGTAGCCTATCGCGTAATAATACAACGCAACGGTGCAGTGACGATTGAGCGAGCAGCTTCATACCGAGCGTGGATTCACTCCCTGGGGGAGCTTGCTTAATCGCGGTCGCGGAGAACATGCTTAATTACACGTGCGGAGTTGCCAGCCTCGAAGCGAGGCTTACGTCACTTCTGAACCGTAAGATAATTACCAGGGCATCAAAGCGACTGTCGGCCGCCGCCAATCACCTCGTGATAATGTCACTCATAGCGGCTACGGAAATAGTGAATTTTTACTGGGGCGCCCTCGCTTCATTACCTAGGCGCCTGACAGGAATATGCAGAAATGAAAAGAATGCTTATCAACGCAACTCAACCGGAGGAGTTGCGGGTCGCCCTCGTGGACGGACAACGCCTTTACGACCTTGATATAGAGGCCACCGGCCGCGAACAAAGAAAATCGAATATTTATAAGGGGAAGGTCGTACGCATTGAGCCGAGCCTCGAAGCGGCCTTCGTCGATTATAGTGCCGGACGGCATGGATTCTTGCCGTTAAAGGAGATCGCACGGTCCTTATTCGTCGAATCGCCGCGCGACGGAGCGCGTGTCAACATCCGGGAGGTGCTTAGGGAGGGGCAAGAAATCACTGTACAAGTCGAGAAAGACGAGCGCGGCACCAAAGGCGCTTCGCTGAGCACCTTCATTAGTATTCCCGGACGCTATCTCGTATTGATGCCCAATAACCCGCGCGCCGGGGGTGTCTCGCGGCAGATCGAAGGCCCGGAACGCGAGGAGGCGCGGGACGCCATGAGCGGCCTCAATATCCCCGAAAGCATGGGACTTATCCTCCGCACCGCAGGTATGGGCAAGGCGGCCGAGGAGTTGCAGTGGGACCTCGACTATCTACTGCACTTGTGGAGCGCGATCGAGGCGGCATCGAAAGACCGCCCGGCCCCCTTTCTGATTTATCAAGATCGGGACGTAATCATCCGCGCGATCCGCGATTACCTGCGTAATGACATCGCCGAGATCCTCATCGACGATCCGGGCCTATGCGAAAAGGCCCGGGATTTCATGCAGCAGGTGATGCCGCAAAACCTCAACAAACTCAAGCTGTATCAAGATGGTGTCCCGCTTTTCACTCGCTATCAGATCGAAAGCCAGATTGAATCCGCCTTTGCCCGCAAGATCGAGCTTCCCTCGGGCGGTTCGCTGGTCATCGAACCCACCGAAGCTTTGATCACGATCGACATCAACTCGGCCCGTGCTACGCGAGGCGGCGATATCGAAGAGACCGCGTTCAATACGAACGTGGAGGCCGCGGAAGAAGTGGCGCGCCAACTGCGATTGCGTGATCTCGGGGGCTTGATCGTGATTGATTTTATCGATATGGAGAATCAGAAGAATCAACGCCAGGTCGAAAATCGCCTACAGGAAGCCCTGAAGATGGATCGGGCTCGCGTGCAGTTAGGCCGCATTTCGAGATTCGGGCTCCTTGAGATGTCGCGGCAGCGGCTAAGGCCTTCCCTCGATGAGTTTAGCCATATCGTGTGTCCGCGGTGCAGCGGTTTAGGCAGCATTCGCGGTGTCGAATCGCTCGCGCTTTCAGTGTTACGCGTCATGGAAGAAGAGGCGATGAAGGAATCGACCGCCAAAATCGTGGTGCATTTGCCGGTGGAAGTCGCGACCTTTCTGGTCAATGAGAAGCGCCAGGAAGTTAGCGCTATTGAAGCTCGGCAACGGATTCGCGTCATTGTTATTCCGAATCCCATCCTCGAAACACCTCACTACGAGCTTAAGCGCATCCGCGAGCATGATCTTCACGCCGCGGCCGATCCTAGCTATCGCCTGATACCCGCGCCGGCGGTGGACACCGGGGACATGGGAACCAGAGATAAACGGCCGCAAGAAGTACCTGCTGTCAAGGAGATCGTGAGGGATATACCCGCACCCCAGATCGGCAGCGAGCCTCTGCTGCCAACCACACCGTCGCACCCGGGATTCATCCGCAGGTTTATATCGACTTTGTTCGGTGACGAGAGAGAGGAACCACAGTCGGTCCGACCCAGTTTGGAAGAGATCGGAGCGCCACAAGAAGTCACACCATCCTCACGGCAACGCCCCTCTATGGGTGGCGACCGGCCACCGCGCCGGCGCGGCGGGCGATCGTCCCGAGGCGGCCGCGGCCGGCAGCAGAGATCACCGGCGGGTGCGCCAGCCCCGGGCGCCCTTGAGACTCCTTCCGCGGCGGCTTCCGAAGCGCCCGCTGATGCGCCGGTACCCGCGGTAGGAAACGAAACCCCCGGCGCGGTCGCCGGCGAGCGGCATATCCCGCAGCGGCCGCAGGGCCGCTCTCGCTCCGGACGCCGTGGTGGTCACGGTGGACGCCGTTCCCCACGAGGAACGGGCGCGCGCTTTGGTGGAGCGGGCGATGGCCAACGCGTCTCTACCCCGAGCGAGGACGGCGGGCGCCCGAACGATAGTGGCGAGACGACGGGCCCGTTGCCCGAGCGTCCGGCCGGATTAGACGCAAGCCCGCCGCAGGGTTTGCCGGCAAGCGCTCCCGAACCCGAGGGTTACGCTCGCCGAGAAGACCGGGGCGCCGTAACTAACCGGCCGTCAATCCCGGACGAGCTAAGCTAAAAGTGCGGCCCGCATCGCGAGTAGCATGCGCCGTCGCCGCTGTTTCAGCAGTATTTACCGGTCGCCGGTGTTCCGGGCCTCCAAAATCACGAAGGCCACGGCAAAATCGATTTCATCGCTAAGCGACAGGTGGATACTGCCAATATCGAGATCATCGATGATCTCGGCCGCGCGGCCCGCGCAAATCATCAGCGGCCGGCCCAGCGGGTCGTTGCTGACACTTAGGGTATGGAGTGTGAGTCCGTCTCGGAATCCGGTGCCGAGGGCTTTCGAATAAGCCTCTTTTGCCGCGAAACGGCTCGCGAGAAACCGCGGCGGGCAGCGACGAGATTCGAACTCGGCGTGCTCTTGAGGGGTGAGGATCCGGCGCGAAAACCTGTGCCCGAAACGCTGTAAGCCCGCACGCATGCGCTCGACCTTGACGATGTCGACGCCGATCCCATGGATCATCGCCGGGCTTCCAGCATCAGTCTTTTCATCTCGCGCACCGCCTCCGCGAGACCGCTGAACACCGCGCGCGCGACGATCGCGTGCCCAATATTGAGCTCCGCTACCTCGGCTATCGCCGCAATCGCCCCAACGTTCTGATAATTCAGCCCATGTCCCGCATGGACTCGCAAACCCCTACCCGCCGCCAGCCGAGCCGCCGCAACGATACGCTCGAGCTCGCGTTCCCGTGCTGCGGGATCCGCCGCGTCCGCATAGCGTCCGGTGTGGATTTCGATGACCGTGGCGCCCGCCTCGCGGGCGGCTTCGATTTGGCGCGGGTCGGGGTCTATAAACAGCGACGCGCGGGCGCCCAAGCCCTCGATGCGTTTGCATGCCCCTGAAATCGCGTCGAGTTGGGCCGCGACATCCAAGCCTCCTTCGGTGGTCAATTCCTGTCGTCTTTCGGGCACGAAACAACAATCCGCTGGACGGATCCGCTCGGCCAACGCGATCATGGCATCGGTCACCGCCATTTCGAGGTTCATGCGCACTTGAAGCACGGCAGCGAGCAGTTCGACATCGCGCTCCTGTATATGGCGCCGGTCCTCACGCAAATGTATCGTGATGGCGTCCGCTCCGGCGTGCTGCGTTTCCATGGCAGCTTGAACGGGATCGGGGTAGCGGGTTCCCCGCGCTTGCCTTAATGTCGCCACATGGTCGATGTTGACTCCAAGCAGAATCGGTCTTCGTGTAAGCATTGATCTCGACGCTCTAATTGAACAACTGCCGGCTGGCCAACGGCCGGCCGCCGATATGGGAAGCAAGGATAAATCGCATCAACCGCTTTGACTCACTGAGTACCTCAGGTTCATGGAGGAGCGCCGCGGCTAAGGCAATCAAGGTGCGCCCCTGTACCTTAACGGTGTCGATGTGCGCGGGTGGATTGCGCCAGGGACCTTTATCGCTTTGATAGTAATAATCGCGCTCAGGTTCAATGGGGGCATTGGTATCCACATCAAACCTCAGACTAAGACCGTAGCCGATGTCTTCGAGCAGACGTTTCTCGAACAAGCGCAAGGCCGGCTCCTCGTTCCCGGCTTGCGCGAGGGTTTCCAAGGCTTGGCGATAGGCCGCGAAGAGCGCCGGATGCGGATCGTCCCGATGCAATACCCGCGTCAAGAGCTCGTTGAGATAGAAAGCGCTTAAGAGCGCGCGGCCGCTTAAGGCGGAGAAGGGTCCGTCGATCTCGGCGCCGACAAGCGTCGCCAGCTCCCCCCGTCCCGCCCAGGCCAGAAGGAGCGGCCTGAAGAATTGCAGAGCGCCGCGGAACGCCGAACGCTGCCGGTTTGCGCCCTTCGCGATCAATCCAACCCTTCCTGAGCGCAAGGAGAAAATTTCCAAAAGTAAGCTCGTCTCTCGATACGAACGCTGGTGTAGAACAAACGCGCTGTGCAGGTCAACACGCACCGGCCACCCCTATTGAGAGTTTGTGAAAAAACCTACTATGCTCGGGATCTCGCGTTCCGGCGGTACTCGGAATCCTCATGTATTTCAATATACACTCCGGTTCCTGCGCTCCGGCGGAACGCGACCTCCCGTCGCTCGCGACGGTTTTTTCACAAACTCTGAGCCACAAGCCACATTACAGTCTTAATCGTGAAACCCGAGCCTGCCCAACGCCCGAATATCATCGGACCACCCTTCCTTGACCTTGACCCAAGTCCGCAGAAAAACCCGGCTGCCGAACAAGCGCTCCATCTCCAATCGTGCATGTTGACCCACGGCTTTCAGCACCGCCCCATGCGCGCCGACGACGATTTGCTTTTGGCCCGGCCGCTCTACCCATATCGTGGCATCGATACAGGTTATGTGCGGTTTCGAGACGAACTCGTCTATCATTACGGTCAAGCGGTGCGGCACCTCCGCCCCGAGCCTGCGTAGCAACTGCTCTCGGATCAGCTCGGCCGCGAAAAACCGCTCGCCGCGATCGCTCAGTTCGTCCGCGGGAAATAGTGCGGGCCTCTCGGGAAGCCTGGACTTCAATGCCTCCTCCAGTGCGACGATGTTGTCACCGGTGGAGCTCGACAGCGGAACGATCTCGGCGAGATTCATGAATCCGCTGACTTCGCTGAGGTAAGGCAAAAGTTGGGATTTATCCGCGACCGTGTCGACTTTGTTAACCGCAACCAAGACCGGACACGCGGCTGGCTTTATACATTTCAAGACGTACTGATCATCCTCCGTCCAGCGCAACGCCTCCACCATGAATAGGATAATGTCGACCTGTGCAATCGCCTTGATGGCCTCCCTATTTAAAGCGCGATCGAGCGCCCCATGCCGCCCTCGATGCAGTCCAGGCGTATCCACGAACACGATCTGATGGACACCTTCTGTCTTAATCCCCAGGATCTGATAACGGGTCGTCTGAGGCTTGCGCGAGGTGATGCTGAGCTTTTGTCCGATCACGCGGTTAAGAAACGTCGATTTGCCGACGTTGGGACGCCCGACGATGGCAACCATGCCGCATCGGCTCACGGGGCTGGCAAAGATCATTAGCGATCAGGAATCACGCGCAGTAGCCGCAGGGCTTGCTCCGCTGCCGCCTGCTCCGCGCGCCGGCGGCTCGGGCCTTGCGCCGACACCAGCGAGGGCAACGCCGCGCACTGGCAGGTGACGGTAAAAAGCTGGTTGTGGGGTTTACCGGCTACTGAGATCACCGCGTAGGTGGGAAGCGGAAGCCGGCGTGCTTGCAGAATCTCCTGCAGCTCGGTTTTCGGATCCTTTCTGATCGCCTCCGGCAGGGTTCGATCCAGCATCGATGAGAACCAAACCAGCACCCGCTCGCGACAGACCGCCAGTCCCCCATCGAGATAGATGGCGCCGATAATCGCTTCGAGCGCGTTGGCGAGTATCGATTCACGCTGCATCCCGCCGCTTTTTTTCTCGCCTTGGCCCAAGGTGAGATGGGCTGCGAGGTCGAGATCACGCGCCACCATGGCCAGCGTTTCCCGGTTGACCAGTGTCGAACGCACGCGGCTCAACTCACCTTCTTGCGCGTACGGGAAACGCTCGAAAAGCGCTTCCGCAACCACCAGATCGAGCACGGCGTCACCGAGGAATTCCAGCCGTTCGTTGTTGTTTTCCCCCGCGCTGCTGTGAGTAAGAGCGGACGTTAATAAGCTCTTAGCTTTAAAACCATACCCGAGCGACTCGCTAATCCCTGAAGTCGCTGTCACTCGATACCCAAGCCTGGAATGGCGATGCTTTCATTGAACTTCAAGACGATATCCAAATCGCCAAAGAGCGGTCCGCGACGCTCATAGGTCATGGTCATGATACGCCCCTTGCCATCGGGGTTTCCGACGACCTTCAAATCGTTCCGGAGATCATTGTCGGTAATCGTGTCCACATCGGAGACGTCGAAGTTGCGCATGATCAATCCCCTGAATCTCCTGAACACCTTTTTGGCCGATTTCCGGCATGCCGGCCACGGCTTTCATGGCGGCATGCACCTTGAAACTTTCGTTGTAGAGCGGAAACAGCTTCATCAGGGTCAGCGCCGCGAATGCGAGGAGCGCGCCGCCCATCAAAAGCCCCCAAAGGGTGAGTCCCCGCTGCTTTGCCGGTATGTGGTCATGCTTCATGACGTACTCCTTAATGCGATGAGTGTGCGTTAACGAATCGAACGGCCAAGGCGCTGCCAATCAATCCCCCCGTTCTGACTGTCCCAGTTCATCCAGATCATAAATGCCTTCCCGATGAGGTGATCATCGGGCACGGTGCCCCAGTAGCGGCTGTCCTTGCTGTTGTCGCGGTTATCACCCATCACGAAATAATGGCCATCGGGCACCACCGTCTCGGTCTCCAATGATGGCCGCTCGGGTTCGACGAGAATAGCATGCTTGACATCATAGAGATCTTCGTCGATTAACGCCGCCCCGGTCATCGAGGTACCAGCGCCTACGCCCTCATATGGACCCAAGCGCGTTTGCGAAATCCGTTCGTCGTTAATCCACAACGCCTTGCCGTGGTAAGCAATGCGGTCCCCAGGCAAACCTACCACGCGCTTGATAAACGGAGTCGAGGGATCTTCCGGGTATCGAAATACGACGACATCACCGCGTTCGGGTGCGCCCAATTGTATGACTTTCGCATTGAGCACCGGGAGCCTAAAACCATAAACATACTTGTTGACGAGAATATAATCTCCGATCAAGAGCGTTGGCATCATGGAGCCCGAGGGAATGCGAAAAGGCTCGACCAGAAACGACCGCAGGAGCAGCACGATGAGGAAAATCGGAAACAAGGAGCGCGCATAGTCCACCATAAGCGGGAGCTTGGCGGCCGGATCGCGGCGCGGCGCGAAAAACACGGCGTCGACCAGCCAGCAAAGGCCGCTGACGAATACCAACACCACCATGACCAACGCGAAATCGACGTTCATTTTGCCTTACCCACGGTCAAGACAGCCATAAAGGCTTCCTGTGGAATCTCGACCGTTCCTACTTGTTTCATGCGCCGCTTGCCGGCCTTTTGTTTTTCTAGAAGTTTCCGTTTTCGAGTCACATCGCCTCCGTAACATTTTGCGGTCACGTTTTTTCGCAACGGTTTTACCGTCTCCCGCGCCACGATTTGCGCCCCTATCGCCGTTTGTATCACGACCTCAAACATTTGCCGCGGGATCAATTCCCGCATCTTTTCGGCAAGCTCCCGGCCGCGCCGTTGGGCTTGGTTCTGATGAACGATGGCGGACAAGGCGTCCACCCGTTCGCCATTGATCAAGATATCAAGCTTCACCAGTGACGCCCGTTGAAACCGGAGAAAGCTATAGTCCATAGACGCATAACCGCGGGTTAAGGACTTCAGCCGATCGAAAAAATCGCGCACCATTTCGCTCATTGGCAGTTCGTAGCTCACGGCGACCTGTTGCCGCCCGTAGTGGAGCTTCGTTTGCGAACCGCGCCGATCCACGCATAGCGTAATCACGTTACCGAGGTGCGCCTGCGGCACCAGTATGTCAACTTGAATGATGGGTTCGCGGATCTCGGCGATTTCGTTCTGAGGCGGGAGCTTGGCCGGATTCTCGATGCGTAGGACCTCGCCCGAGGTGGTGGCGACCTCATACACGACCGTGGGCGCGGTGGTAATCAGGGCGAGTTTATACTCCCGCTCCAAACGCTCCTGGACGATCTCCATATGCAACAAACCCAGAAATCCGCACCGGAATCCAAACCCCAGTGCTTGCGAGGTCTCGGGTTCATAACGCAGGGCCGAGTCGTTCAAGCGCAGTTTCGCCAAGGCCTCGCGAAAGCCTTCGTAATCGTTTGAGTCGGTGGGATAAAGGCCGGCGAAGACGTTGGGCTTGACCTCCCTAAAGCCCGCAAGCGGCTCGGCGGCCGGCCTCCTTGCGCCGGTAAACGTATCCCCGACCGGGGCGCCGTCGATTTCCTTGATCCCAGCCACGACGAAACCCACCTCCCCCGTACGCAATGTCTTGCATACCACGCGCTTAGGCTTGAAGACACCGACCTCGGTGATTTCGTAATCGCGCCCAGCCGACATGACCCGAACCTTAGCACCGGTTTCGATCACGCCATCGAATACGCGGACCAAGGACACGACCCCCAGGTAATTGTCGAACCAGGAGTCGATTATCAAGGCTTTCAAAGGCGCTTCCGGGTTCCCGCGCGGCTTGGGCACCCGTTTTACGATCGCGTTCAGAAGATCGCGCACGGCCTGTCCCGTCTTCGCGCTGACCGCGAGCGCCTCGCTCGAATCGATACCGATGATATCCTCGATCTCGGCGCGCACGCGTTCCGGATCGGCGGCGGGTAAATCGACTTTATTGAGAACCGGAATAATCTCAAGGCGGTGCTCGGCAGCCGTATGGCAGTTGGCGACGGTCTGGGCTTCCACACCCTGCGCCGCATCGACGACCAACAGTGCCCCCTCGCAGGCAGCGAGCGAGCGCGATACCTCGTAGCTGAAGTCAACATGCCCCGGGGTATCGATGAAATTAAGCTGGTAGGTTATGCCGTCATCGGCGCGAAAGTCCAAGCTTACGCTCTGAGCCTTGATGGTGATCCCACGCTCGCGCTCGATGTCCATCGAGTCCAGTACTTGTGCGACCATCTCGCGCTGACTGAGTCCCCCGCACAACTGGATAAAACGATCGGCCAAGGTGGACTTACCATGATCGATATGGGCGATGATCGAGAAGTTTCGCACGTGCTCCATGGCGCTCGCGCTCGCTGGCCCTAGACCACGGGGCAGGCGAAGGCCCGGCCGCTCGCGCCACGCACGGTTAAATTGGCCAGCACGAAAATTATACGGGGAATCGACTTCGCAATGTGGACACCGCGGCCTGACGTTCGCAGGCCGTCATTCTAGTCGATCACGACCGGCGCCTGAACACCGCGGCGGAATTCCACGCTGGACCCCTATTCAGCGATTTTGATCGCCAGAAAGATCGGACCGCCCTGCCGTTGAATAAGGGCCGGTACGGGCTTCCCGGTGGGTAAGGCCGCCACCATTTCGGTGAAATGCTTGCTATCCTTAACTTTCACGTTGTCGATTAGCAATATGGCGTCGCCCTTACGAATCCCGGCGTTTTTTGCCGGTCCCGGTTGCACCACTTCCACAACCACGCCGTGATCGCCTTCGATTTCGAGCGCTTTACGTTGCTTGCGGGAAAGATCTTTCACTGCAATCTTCAAACGATTATCCACGATTGCGTCCGCGGTGCCTCGATCCGAGGACGCGACCTTCAGCTCTTCTTCTTGCGGAAGCTCTCCGACCGCAATGTCCACTACCTTCGGATCGCCCTCACGAATAAGCTTTAAAGGGACCCGTTTGCCCACCTCCGTGTTACCGACGAGTGGCGGTAAATCCGAGGACAGATCGACCTCGATACCGTTAAATTCGACCACCACGTCGCCGGGCTGAATCCCGGATTCGGCGGCCGGGCTGTCCGGAAGCACCTTGGCGACCAAAGCCCCATGCGGGCGCGCCATGCCGAAGGATTCCGCAAGCTCTCGGGTGACCTCCTGAATCAGTACGCCCAACCAGCCTCGCGACACCTTGCCCTTGGCGACGATTTGATGATACACATTCATCACGACTTCGACCGGGATCGCAAACGACAATCCCATAAAACCGCCGGTCCGGCTGTAAATCTGCGAATTCACACCGACGACCTCCCCGTCCAGATTAAACAGCGGGCCGCCCGAGTTTCCCGGGTTGATCGCGACATCGGTCTGAATAAAGGGGACGTAGTTTTCATTCGGCAACGCCCGCCCCTTCGCGCTCACGATCCCCGCCGTCACGGAATGGTCGAACCCGAACGGTGAGCCGATGGCTAAAACCCATTCCCCGACCTTAAGATCCGCGGACCGGCCGAGCTTAACGATTGGCAAATCGGTGGCTTCAATTTTCAGTACGGCCAAATCGCTGCGCTCGTCGTGACCGATCGGCTTGGCCCGATATTCGCGCCGATCGCTCAGGCGCACCCAAATCTCATCCGCATCTTTGATGACGTGATAGTTGGAAATCACGTAGCCGTCCTTGGAGAGGATTAACCCGGAGCCCAGTGACGATCGTGGCGAGAGATCAGGCCCCTCAATGTGATCACCAAAAAAGCGGCGAAAGAACTCATTCAGCGGGCTGTCTTCAGGAAGATCGGGTATCTGAAGCTGAGGCGGCGCGCCATCGGCGCGTTTATCGGATTCTTTCAGCGTCGTCCCGATATTCACCACGGCTGGGGCGTTCTCCGAGGCGAGATCGGTAAAGTCCGGCAGCGAGCTGCCAACGGCTGCCTGCATGCTGAATAGCACCGCGAGCGCCAAGAGCGCTCTAGAAAAAGAGTGTGTTAGTCCCATCGTGACTTCGCCTTCCTGCCATAAGGAGCAATATATTTCAATGCAAACTCTAGTAACTCGAACAAGCGTGGCGCGGGCCGCTTAGGGTGCAGCCGCGCTCACGGAGACGGCGATCTGCCGTACCGTCGCCGCCGGCACCTCGCCGACAACGGTGATTTGATATCCGTCCGCTAAGGTACTGTAAGTATTCAATGCCCCAAATGCGGAGTATCCCTGCACCGGGACCGCCTGCTCCTTATTTTTCTCGATAAAGACCGAGACCGTCGCCAAGCCGTCCGAAAACACCTTGTGCTTTACCGCTTTCTTGTCTTTGGGCATGTCATGCATCTGCTGCTCGGTCATCGCGAAGCCGCGCGGCAACCATCCTACCTCCCATCTCGCATTCCGCTCACCGGACGCTTGAGGTGTTTCGTTCCGATACCAAGTATAACCCTCCCCGCTAATCGACGCCTGCAGCGCGCTCTCTGGAATCACCGCGGGTGTCTCCAACGCTGTAAACAGCAATTGCTCGAGGATGCTGCCGCCACCGTCCAGCACCTGTGACTTCAACAACAAGCTGGAGCTTGTGTCAACCCACAGGCGGTAGCTATACCGATCGGCGTCCTTGGGTTGTATGCCCAAGACCCATGCCGGCCTGCCCGCGATGCGATCCCCGCCGAGGACGGAAAAATCGTAGAGCACGGCGACCTGCTCGATCGGCTGACTCCACGCTGTCCCAAAGAATGCCTGTTGCGGGGTTTTTTCGACCATGACGCTGCGCTCATTTGGAAAGATACAAATCACCTCGTCATTGCGCCGGATCACTTCTTTGGCCGTGCCGGTGAGCGCAATCAGACGTTCATGTTCTCCCCGGCTATCGGCTTTATGAATGATACGCATACTCGCGGTGTCAGCGCCGCGGATCGACACGAAGGTCCCGTCATAGTTGTTGGCACGGGTCGCCTTGGCCATCTTGGCAAGGATGGCACGGGCTTGGCCGGAGGTGTCGGCGGCGGAAACCAGCGTTGCGGAAAGGGTGAGGATCAAAAAACATGGAGCCAGCGAGCGGAACGCCCCGATTTCACGGCTGGGTTTCATGGGTGACCACCCGGAAGTAAGGCGTTAAACCTTGCGTCTGCGGGCTAGAATTGAATTGTTGATGATTGACTATATACGCGCTCAGGCGCGACGACGCGTCAACCGGTTGACCGTTCCACTTAACCGTGGCTATCGGCAGGGGACGAAATTCAACGGATCCAATCGTGGTTGCCGGTTGAGCTTCCTGCTCCGGTAATTGATTCCGGTTAAGACCGAAGAACCCGACTCCCGCGAGAGCAGCCGCCACGGCGACACCCGCGGCCGGTTTCCATCGCGACTGCAATCTAAAGCGCATCGGCGGACAGGCCGGCTCGTGCTCCAGCGCCAAGGATACCCTCCTCGATATATCCGGGCACGCCGTATCCGGCAGGCGCTGGCATAACGCGTCACCCATCAAATGATAGCGCGACCAGGCCGATGTCAAGTCCGGATCGGTCCGCATTTCAATCAATAACTGACCCGCCTCGCGCTCCGATAATTCACCGTCCAAAAGCGCGGATATCTGTTCTCGCCGTTCACTGCCCATAGCTTTTTGTCACTCCAATAACGCCTTTAACCGATGGTCGATCGCTTCCCTAGCCCGGAATATCCGCGATCGGACCGTTCCAATCGGGCAAGTCATCACATCCGCGATTTCCTCATAGCTCAAACCCTCGACCTCACGTAGATTAATGGCGGTGCGAAGGTCATCGGGTAACTGTTCGATGGCCTCGGCGATGGTCTCCTTGATCTCATCGGTAATCAAGAGACTTTCAGGCGTCGCGAGATCCTTAAGCATCGATTCCAGTTCGCCGGGCTCTCCTTCAACGCGAAAATTATCGGATTCCGTTGGCCGCCGGGACTGTGTTACGAGATAATTTTTCGCCGTATTGATGGCAATACGATATAGCCATGTGTAGAAGGCGCTATCGCCGCGGAAGTTTGGCAGGGCACGGTAGGCCTTTAGAAAGGTATCCTGAGCTACATCCAAGGCGTCGGTGGGATCACGTACATATCGGGACACCAATTTAATGATCCTCTGCTGGTATTTCAACACGAGTAGATCAAACGCTTTTTTGTCGCCCTTCTGAACCCTCTTGACAAGCTGTGCATCGGCGCCGGTCTCGCCCATCGGGGCATTCTCCTTGTATTATTGAGCGGCGCGCTGTATTGATAGACCGTGTGACCCTTATCAAGTTCGCCGCGCGACGCCATGAGATTGGCGGGGCGCATTATATACCGATTTACCGCCATCTGAGACCTTGGGCGTGCTCGCTACGATTTCTTCACAAGCTCTGATTCTATGATCCGTTCTCCCTCTATCGCGCTATGACGCACCAGTACGATGTCCTCGTCATCGGCAGCGGCGCTTCCGGATTAAGTGTCGCGCTGCAGCTCGCGCAAGACGCGCGCGTCGCCCTCCTGTCGAAGGGCCCGTTACAGGAAGGCGCGACACTCTACGCGCAAGGGGGGATCTCGGCGGTGCTCGATAGCTGCGACTCGATCGAGTCCCATGTGCAGGATACCGTGACCGCCGGCGCCGGCCTTTGCGATCTCGAGGCGGTACGCTACGTCGTCGAACGCGGGCGTGAAAGCGTGCAGTGGCTCATCGAACAAGGTGTCGCGTTCACGCGCGCCGAACCAAAGGTAGGGGGCATCGAATATCACCTGACCCGCGAGGGAGGGCATAGCCATCGGCGCATTATCCATGCATCGGACGCCACCGGACGCGCCATTGAAAACACCCTTGAAGACCGGGTCCGCGCTCATCCCTCCATTGATGTGTTCGAGCACCATCTGGCGATCGACCTCATCACCGCGGCCAAGTTCGGTCTCGGCGCCGAGCGCTGCCTGGGCGCGTATGTCTTGGAAACGGGCGCGCATCGGGTACTCACCTTCGAGGCCCGCTTCGCGGTCCTCGCTACCGGCGGGGCGGGCAAGGTTTACCTGTATACGAGCAATCCCGATGTCGCGACCGGCGACGGCGTGGCAATGGCCTGGCGCGCCGGTTGCCCCATCGCCAGCATGGAGTTTTTTCAATTCCACCCCACCTGCCTCTATCATCCTCGGGCGAAGTCCTTTCTCATTACCGAGGCCGTCCGCGGCGAGGGTGGGAGACTCCTCCTGCCCGACGGCTCAGCTTTCATGGAACGTTTCGATGCGCGCGCGGAGCTCGCGCCCCGCGACATCGTTGCGCGCGCGATCGATCACGAGATGAAACGCTTAGGCCTCGACTTTGTCTACCTCGACATCTCGCATCAACCGACGGATTTTATTCTCGGCCACTTTCCCACTATCGCCGCCCGTTGCCGCGAATACGGCATCGACATCACCCGCGAGCCGATCCCCGTCGTGCCAGCCGCACACTATATGTGCGGCGGGGTGGTCACGGATCGGTACGGGCGTAGCGCGGTTCCGGGGCTTTACGCCATCGGCGAAGTCGCTTACACCGGCCTGCACGGGGCCAACCGCATGGCCAGCAATTCCTTGTTGGAATGCCTGGTCATGGCGCGCGCCGCCTCTATGGACATCCGCAAGCACCTGGCGGGCGCGCCGCGCGTGCCATCGGTTCCCGATTGGGATGAAACGCAAGTGACGGACTCCGACGAGGAGGTCGTCGTCGCCCATAATTGGGACGAATTGCGCCGCTTCATGTGGGACTACGTCGGCATCGTGCGCACCACAAAGCGCTTGCAGCGGGCCAGCCGCCGGGTGCAACTCCTGCGCGATGAAATCATCGATTATTACGGTAACTTTCGCGTCACCGTGGACCTCATCGAGCTGCGCAACCTGGTGCAGGTCGCCGAGCTTATCATCGAATCGGCCTTGCAGCGCAAGGAGAGCCGCGGCCTTCACTACACCCTGGACTATCCGCTTCCCGATGCGTCTCGCCCGCCCTCACCCACCGTGCTGCGCCGGCCGACGTAGCAGGTGCTTCGATAGATGCCTTGCGGGACGATTTTTTTACTGAGAGGTTGTGAATAAATCGTCGCGAGCAGCCCCGAGCGCCAGGAGCCGCGGAGCGAGCGACGCAGCGATGGGATGCGCAGTAGATTTATTCACAACCTCTGAGCCAGTTTCGCCAATAACTGCTCCTCGGAAAGAACCGGTACGCCGAGCTCGCGGGCCCGCACGGCTTTGGTCCCGGGATCGCTTCCCACGACGACGAAGCTCGTCTGGCGCGATACGCTCGCGCTGACCTTGGCGCCAAGAGCAACGAGGCGCTCGCTCGCCTGCTCGCGGCTCATCGATGCGAGCGTGCCCGTGAGGACAAAGGTCAAACCTTCCAAACGCCGGCCGGTGGTAACGGCCTGTTCTTGCCAGCGCATTCCCGCCTCTCGCAAACGCTCGATGATGTCGAGGTTCTTAGGATTGCTAAAAAATTCGGCGATATGACGCGCGATGATCGGCGCGCGAATTGCATCGAGCGAGCCGAAATGCGCCGCGAGGGTCCGGGCCGTGACCTCCCCCACATCCGTGATGCCGAGAGCATAGAGAAACCGCGCCAAGGTTGTGCGCTTGCTCTTCTCCAGCGCGGCGACCAGGTTCTTTGCGGATTTTGATCCCATGCGATCGAGATCCGCGATCTCCGCTTCATTGAGCTTATAAAGGTCCGCGACATCCTTGACCTTACCCGCTCTCACCAATTGCTCGACTAATTTATCGCCCAAACTCTGGATGTCGAGGGCACGCCGCGAGGCGAAGTGCAAGATGGCCTGAACGCGCTGCGCCGGGCAGCGCAAGGAGCCGGTGCACCGCGACACCGCTTCCCCCGCTTTACGCACGGCGGGCGCAGCGCACACCGGGCAGCGATCCGGGATCCGAAAGGGCTGTGCGCCGGGCGGACGATACTCCAGCAGAACACGCACGATCTCGGGTATCACATCTCCGGCCCTGCGCACCACCACGGTGTCGCCGACCCGCACATCCTTGCGGTCAATCTCATCCTGATTGTGCAAGGTCGCATTGGTCACCGTCGCGCCGCCGACAAAAACCGGATCGAGCCGCGCGACCGGCGTGAGCGCCCCGGTACGCCCGACCTGCACCTCGATGGCGAGGACCCGGGTGGTTTGCTCCTCGGGCGCAAACTTAAAAGCGAGCGCCCAGCGCGGCGCCCGCGCGACATAACCGAGCAGCGCTTGCTGACGCAGATCATTAACCTTGTAGACCACACCGTCCATATCGTAGGGGAGGTGTGCGCGTTGACGCTCCATCGCCTCGAAATAGCTCAGACACCCCTGCACCCCCCGAACGACCGTGGCTTCGCCGGAGACCCGCAAACCCCAGGCTTTGAATTGACGCAGGATGTGATCGTGCCTAGCCGGGATCTCCCCGCCATCGACCTTGCCCGCGCCATAGCAAAAAATCGTCAAGGGGCGGCGGGCGGTGATGCGTGCATCGAGTTGCCGCAAGCCGCCCGCGGCCGCATTGCGCGGGTTTGAAAATACCTTAGCGCCGGCCGCCCGCTGATGTTCGTTCAGCGCTTGGAATCCTTGCCTCGTCATATGCACTTCACCGCGGACTTCGAGGACTCGCGGATACCCGGCGCCAAACAGGTGTAACGGGATGCTCGGGATCGTGCGCACGTTCTGCGTCACGTCTTCGCCGCGCGTCCCGTCGCCGCGAGTCGCGGCTTGAGCAAGTACGCCCTCTATATACAGGATGCTGACGGCTAGGCCGTCGAGCTTGGGCTCGGCGCTGTATTCCACCTCCTCCACGCCCGAGGCTTCGCGCACCCGGCGATCGAAGGCCACGAGATCCTCGGGCGTGAACGCGTTAGCGAGCGACAGCATCGGGACCTCATGCACGATCTCGCCGAATTCCGCCAGCGGCTCGACGCCCACGCGCTGGGTTGGAGATCCGGGTACGACGAGATCCGGATGCTGCGCTTCCAGCGCCTCCAATTCACGCATGAAACCGTCGAACTCGGCATCGGAGATCAGCGGATCATCGAGCCCGTGGTAGTGGTAAGTATGGGTGTCAATCAGTTCGCGGAGCTCGCGAACGCGTGCCGCCGTTCGGCTATCCGCGGGCATCCGCCGCTAGCTTCCGCATGCGATCGATGGCCGCGCGCGCGAGCGGCCGGTGTTCGCCATCGCGCAACTCACCTCCCAGCCGCTCTTGCAGGCGTTGCGTCGTGTTGAGCATAAGCTCGAATGCCACGCTCCCATCGGCCGGTGCCGGAAGACGCATGAACATTACCAGGCCCGCGGTCTCGTGGGTGTGGATGTTCTCGAGGTCGAAAGTTCCCGGTTCAAGCATATTGGCAAGGCAAAAAAGACTTTGCTGCGACGGTATGCCCGCGAGGCCGTAATGATGAAACACCCCCATGTCGCCAAAGCGCAGCCCAACCGCCTCGGCGGCATCCCGCACCGCGACGCCGCGATAACTCTCGCCGGCGGGGGCGGTGAGAAACAGCGTCAGTATCTTCATCTTCTCCGGTTCCGGCGCTTTGCCCGCTTTGGGATCTGGCGGGGCGGCGTCGATCGCGGGCTGGGTGAGGCGTTCGCGGCCAGGTCGTAGCGCTCGGCCGATGGGAGACTGAGACGTACGTCCGTCGCGCCTTTCCACCATCAGCTCATTGAGATCGGCGAGTGTCCGGGTGTAATCAACGCCCTCTTCTCGTTCGGGCGACATCGGCAGCGCGTCGAGCGGCGGTTGCTCTCGCCGGCGCCGCCGGGTGAATCGCTTCCAGCGGTTGCCCTTCTGCGACGTGCCCCACCAATAGATCGCCGCGAGAATGACGAGCCCGATCACCAGCAAGGTCAGGCGCAGGCCGTTCATATCACGCCGTTGCGGCGAGCCGCACCGCTGCGTCAATATCCACGGCCACGAGCCGTGAGACGCCCGCTTCCTGCATGGTGACCCCGATGAGGCGTTCGGCGATCTCCATGGTGGTTTTATTATGGGTCACCAATAGGAACTGCACGCTCTCCGACATCGAGCGTAGCATGTCGCAAAGATGCACGGCATTGGCATCGTCGAGCGGCGCGTCCACCTCGTCGAGGAGACAGAATGGCGCCGGGTTGAGCTCGAAGATCGCAAACATTAATGCGAGCGCCGTTAATGCCTTCTCACCGCCCGAGAGTAGATGCACCGTCGTGTTGCGTTTGCCCGGAGGGCGCGCCATCAACGTGATTCCCGTTGCCAAGAGATCATCGTCGGTCAGCTCCAAATACGCCTGCCCGCCGCCGAAGAGCCGCGGGAACATCGACTGTAAGCGAAAATTGACCGCCTCGAATACCTCTTTAAATCGGCCGCGCGTCTCCCGATCCATCCGCCGTATGGCGTCGTCCAACGTCGCCAGCGCTTCGCTGAGATCGGCGTGTTGATCGTCGAGGTACTTCTTGCGCTCGCTCAGTTGCTGGAACTCGTCCACCGCCGCCAGGTTGATTGGACCGAGCCGCTCGATGCGGCTCTCGATGTGGCTTAGGTGCTCTTGCCAACCCTCCGGATTGGCCTCCGCGGGGAGGCCGGGCAGCAATTGCTCCATGGTATGACCGGTCGGAGCGAGCAAGTCGTGCTGGGTCTGCATCCGCACCCGCAAACCTTCCTCGTGCACGCGTGCTTGCTCGAGCGCATCGCGCAGCCCCTGAAGGCCGCGTTCGGTCTCGGCGCGACGCTCCGCGCCTTCCCGCAGATGGGCATCGAGCGCCTGCAGGTCCGCGCGCGCCTGAGCCAGTTCCGCTTGCACCCCTAGCCGCTCTTCCAAGGCTTGTTGCAACGCCTTCTTGAGATCGTCGCGGGGTTGCGCGGCCTGGCCGAGCGCGGCCAGTAACTCGTCGCGACGCACGCTCATTTCGCTGACTTGGAGGCGATTGCGATTAAAGCCTTGCTCCAGAAATCTGCAATGCGCGCGCATCGACTCCAGCCGCAGCGCCATCTCGTGCATGCGTTCGCGAGCGCCTTGCCACTCGTCCTTCGCGCCTTGCAACAGCGCTTTTTGTTGCTCCCGGCTCGTGGCGACCTCGGCTCGCCGGGCTTCGAGCGCGTCCAGGTCCCGGCGTATCGATTGCAAGCGAACCTCCGCCCCCTCGAGCTCGGCCGTGGCAACCCGATCGCGTCCTTCGAGCTCACGCAACTCCGCGCCCAGAGTTTCGTTGCGCATCCGAATGTGCTCATCTTCCGCCTGACGCACCGCGATCTTTTCCCTTGCACTCCCGATCCGCCCTTGCGCATCGATGAGATGTTCTTCGAGGGATCGGTTTTCTTCCTCCGCTGCGGCCAATGCCTGCCGCGTGCCCGCCATACGCGCCGCGCACCCATCGGCCTGGTCCGCTAATCCGTGCTCGCGTTCCAAGGCGGCAGTGAGGTCCTGTTGCACGCGCAGGGCACTGCCGTTTTCGCCCTCTGCGCGCTTTAATTTCATCCAGTTGCAGCCGAGCCACACGCCGCCACGCGTCACGACCGACTCCCCGGAACGCAAACGCGGCCGTAAGGACAGCGCCGCCGGCACATCTTCGGCGACATACACGCCCCTCAGAAGAGAGGTGATGCCTGGATCTTTGCACTCGCCATCCGCCGATTCGAGGGCGCACAGCAGCCCTTGGCCATAGGTATCAAATTTATTAGAAATACCATCAATTGTCTTAAATATAAAAGCATTAATAAAGTCACCCAGGACCATCTCCAGGGCCGGCTCCCAGCCCGGATCAACGGCAAGCTCCTGGACCACGCGCCCTGGGTTCACGATCCCCTGGGATTCCAACCAGGCACGCGCCGCGCCGAGGTCAACGCCTGCCTGGCCGTCGCGCAACGCTTCCAACGACGCCCGCCGTCCGATCGCGGCTTGCAACTTAGTCTGCAAATCATTTAATTCGCTGCCGAGGCAATCGCGCCGCTCGTGCAACTCTCGGATCGAGGCCTGAAACTCGGCTTTTCGGGCTTGCAAGTCCTGGTAGGACGATTCGAGCCCGGCGAGATCGTGGCTCAGCGAGTCCAGGGACGAAACCTCCTCCCGCGACGCCAAGGCACTGAGGTCAGACCGTAACCCGCGCAGCCGCTCGCGAGTCGCTCCGAGGCTTTGGCTCAAGTGTTGAACGCGCGCGCCCTCCGCGCTCTCGGCGCGGGAGAGCTGCGTCGCCTCCTCGCCATGGGTATCCAACGCCATTTGCAGTGTTTGCAGCTGGGCCTCTTGCGCAAGCAGCCGCGCCGCGGCTTCCCGCTCTTCCTCTGATGCGCGCCCATGCTGCGGTATAAGGTGTTCAATCTCCGTTTTCAAGCTTGCGCACGCCTGCTCATCCGCAGCAGTTTGCCCCTCCGCCCGCGCGAGGTCCTGCCCGAGGCGTTCCAGTTCCTGTTCCAAGGCTTGCTGGCGATCCTTGGCGTGCTGGATCGCTTGCTCCAAGCGCGCAATTTCAGCCCCGCTGCTGTAATAACGCGCTTGCACCTGATTAAAACCGTCATTCGCCGCGGTTCGCGCCTGACGGGTCTGCTCTGTCCCGAGCTCGATCTCGCGAAGTTGCGCCATCGCGGCGTCCACGGCCAACGTCCGCGCTTGAGTCACCAGGTGGTGTTCGTTGCCTTCGCGCTCAAGCTGGCGGTAGCTAAGTGCTATCGATTCCGCCCGCAACCGCCGTTCCTCGTCTCTCAAGCGCTGAAACTTCTCGGCGGCGCGCGCTTGCTGCTGGAGCTTGGAGATCTGCTTTTCCAACTCGTCGCGGATATCGGTGAGGCGGGCAATATTGCCCTTAGCGTCGCGGATCCGAGCCTCGGTCTCTTTCCGGCGTTCCTTGTATCTGGAGATGCCGGCCGCCTCTTCCATAAAAACCCGCAACTCCTCTGGTTTGGCTTCCACAACCCGGGAGATCATCCCCTGCTCGATGACGGCATAGCTGCGCGAGCCGAGCCCCGTGCCCAGAAACAGATCGGTAATGTCTTTCCGCCGGCAACGTACGCCGTTGAGAAAATAATCCGATCCGCCATCGCGGGTGACCTGTCGTTTAATGGCGATCTCCGCGTACCCCGCGTATTGGCCGAGAAAGCCACCCTCGGAGTTATCGAACACCAGTTCGACCATGGCCTGGCCGACGGGTTTGCGACTATTGGAACCATTGAAGATGACATCCGCCATCGAGTCGCCGCGTAAGTGCTTGGCGGAGATCTCGCCCATCACCCAAAGCACCGCATCGACGATATTCGATTTACCGCAACCGTTGGGACCGACGATACCGGTAAGATTGTTGGACAGATGCAGCGTGGTCGGATCGACGAAGGACTTGAATCCCGAGAGCTTGATGTGGCTAATCTTCATTGGTACCTAAAGATACAAAATATGAGCGGATCGGTACAGCGATTTTCGATGCAGTGAGTAACTTTAGATAAGGCCTATATCAGCGTTTGCGCCGCGGCCCTCGGTATGTGCGACAGGACATCCAAGTCACTCTCGCACCCTCGGTCTCGCGGCGAGTGATTCCTTTTGCCGCGACCGTC
>MUGK01000091.1 GCA_002007425.1 Chromatiales bacterium USCg_Taylor
TAGCCAGTGATCCAGTCCCTTATCGAGCCATCGTAGGCGGTAAGAGTCCCCGCGCCCACAACACATAGTGCTTAGGGGAGTAAAGTGCATACCCAGTTAGATTTAAACCGCGGCCGCGGTCTCTTTAGTCTCGACAGTGAGGGACAGTTCGCCGTCCTTGACGGTAATGTCGACATGGCCGCCGTGTTCAAGCGTGCCAAACAGCAGCTCTTCGGCGAGAGGCCGTTTAATCTTGTCTTGGATGAGGCGGCTCATCGGCCGCGCCCCCATCAGCGGATCGTGGCCGTGCTCGGCGAGCCAAGCTCGCGCCGCCTCGTCGACATCGATGCTCACGTGCTTGGTGTCGAGCTGGGATTCGAGCTCGACCAGGAACTTATCGACGACTTGCTGCACGGTGCGTTCATCGAGCGCATTGAATTGGACGATCGCGTCCAGGCGATTGCGGAACTCCGGGCTGAACGCGCGTTTGATAACTTCCATGGTGTCGCCCGTATGGTCTTGGTGGGTAAATCCGACCGAGGCGCGGTTGATGCGCTCGGCGCCGGCGTTGGTGGTCATGATGATGATGACGTTGCGGAAGTCGCTCTCGCGGCCGTTGGTATCGGTCAGCGCGCCGTGGTCCATGATCTGCAGCAACAGGTTGTACACGTCGGGATGCGCTTTTTCGATCTCATCTAATAGCAAGACACAGTGCGGATGTTTAGTGATGGCCTCGGTCAAGAGCCCGCCCTGGTCGAAGCCCACGTAGCCGGGCGGGGCGCCGATGAGGCGTGAGACGGTATGCCGCTCCATGTATTCCGACATATCGAAGCGCACCAGCTCAATGCCCATGATGCGCGCGAGTTGGCGGCTCACTTCGGTTTTGCCTACGCCCGTCGGTCCGGCGAAAAGAAAGGAACCGATCGGCCGCCGTGTATCGCCGAGGCCCGAGCGCGACATCTTGATCGCGGCGGCCATCGTGGCGATGGCTTGTTCCTGGCCGAAGACGACGAGCTTAAGGTCGCGTTCCAGATACCGCAGCACGTCCCTATCCGAGGTCGAGACGGTTTTGGGCGGGATGCGGGCGACCTTGGCGACGATGTTCTCGATATCGGCTACGTTGATGATCTTGCGCCGGCGCGAGGGCGGGACGAGTTGCTGACTCGCGCCCACCTCGTCGATGATGTCGATGGCCTTGTCCGGCAGATGGCGATCGTTGATGTAACGGTCGCTCAGTTCGGCGGCCGCTCGCAAGGCTTGATGGGTGTATTTGACCCGGTGATGCCGTTCGAATCGGGACTTGAGGCCGTTGAGGATCTTCACCGTGTCCTCGACCGAAGGCTCGGTGATATCGATCTTCTGGAAACGCCGGGAGAGCGCCCGGTCCTTCTCGAAGATCCCGCGGTATTCCTGATAGGTCGTCGATCCGATGCACTTGAGATCTCCTGAGGCGAGCATCGGTTTGATGAGATTGGAAGCGTCCATCACGCCGCCGGACGCCGATCCGGCCCCGATGATGGTATGGATCTCGTCGATGAAAAGGATGGCGCTAGGTTCCTTCTGCAACTGGCCGAGGACGCTTTTCAAGCGCTTCTCGAAATCGCCGCGGTATTTGGTCCCGGCGAGCACGGCTCCGAGGTCGAGGGCGTAAATGTTGCTCTCGGCCAGGACCTCGGGGACCTCGCCATCGACGATCATCTTGGCCAGTCCTTCGGCAATCGCGGTTTTCCCCACACCCGCTTCGCCGACGTAGAGGGGATTGTTCTTGCGCCGCCGGCAAAGGATCTGAATCGTGCGTTCTATCTCTTGGCGGCGGCCGATCAAGGGGTCGATCTTACCTTTTCGCGCCAGCCTATTCAGATTGCTCGTGAAGGCCTCTAAAGGGGATTTGCCGCCTTCCGCGGACTCGGGCGCATGGTCTGCCGCGCCGTTGCCCTCGGCTGGTTCATCCTCGTTGGTCTTGGTGATCCCGTGGGAAATGAAATTGACCACGTCCAGGCGTGTGACGTGGTATTTGTTGAGCAGGTAGACGGCCTGGGACTCGCGCTCGCCGAATAGCGCTACCAGCACATTGGCACCGGTGACTTCCCGTTTGCCCGAAGACTGAACGTGGAAAACCGCGCGCTGCAAGACGCGTTGGAATCCGAGCGTGGGCTGCGTGTCCCGATCGTCGGTGAGGGCTAGCACTGGGGCCGTTTCCTGAATGAATAGCTCCAACTCGCCGCGCAATTGGTGGCAGTCCGCACCGCAAGCGCGCAACACCCTGATCGCGGCACCGTTGTCGATCAGGGCTAGCAACAAGTGCTCGACCGTAATAAATTCATGCCGCTGCACCCGCGCGTCTTTGTAGGTGTGGTTAAGCGTAATCTCCAGCTCTTTGTTTAACATAACCGTTCCTGCTTATTCGCGCTCCATGGTACAGAGCAGTGGGTGTTGATGTTCGCGCGCATAGGCATTGACCTGCGCGGCTTTCGTCTCCGCGATTTCATGGGTGAACAGTCCGCACACGCCGCTACCGCGCGCGTGTACCTCGAGCATGATGAGGGTCGCATCTTGCCGGTTCTTGGAAAAAAACTGTTCCAAGATATGCACGACGAAATCCATCGGGGTGTAATCGTCATTCAGCAAGATCACCCTGTACAAGGGCGGACGTTTGAGCTTAGGCCGGGCGTCTTGAAGCGCCAATCCGCCGTCGTGGTCATTTTGGGATTTCTGTGCCATGACCCAGGTGTTCCAGTCGTTGTTAGATGAATTATACGGACCCGATAGCGATATTTCATGATCTTCCGACAGTTGATCGGATGTTTTGGTGGTTGAAGAGGAAGCCCGCGCTCGGATTTTAGATGGGCAAAAAGCCTGCCCATTTCCTAGCCGCGGTTCGAAAGCAGCGTCCTAGCATGTAACGCTTGCAGTTTTTGCAACGCAACGTGATGTTCGCATTTTAGGGCTGTTCGTAGAGTGTACTTCGCGATGGCCGTAAGGTTACAATCGGTCCCGTTCCGGAGGCGAAGGCGTTCCTAACGCCGGAGGCTTCGGCCGATCGTGTTAAACGGAAGGAGAGATAGTGATGGCGTTCGAAAGTGAAGCGAAGAAACTAGAACAGGAATGGACCACGAACCCCCGCTGGAAGGACCGCACGCGTGATTACCGCGCCGAAGATGTTGTCAAGCTGCGGGGAAGCGTGGCTATCGAGCATACCCTGGCCAGGCGCGGCGCCGAGAAGCTCTGGGGCCTGATCCATAGCGAGGATTTCGTCAACGCCCTCGGGGCGCTCACCGGAAATCAAGCGGTACAGCAGGCGAAAGCCGGCTTGAAGGCCATCTATCTCAGCGGCTGGCAGGTCGCGGCGGACGCCAATTCCGCTTTAACGATGTATCCAGACCAATCGCTTTATCCGGTCGACAGCGTGCCGACCGTGGTCCGGCGCATCAACAACGCCTTGACCCGGGCCGACCAAATCGCGCACGCGGAAGGGGATGAAAGCATCGACTATTTCCTTCCAATACTCGCCGACGCCGAAGCCGGATTCGGCGGCGTGCTCAACGCCTTCGAGCTTATGAAACATATGATCGAAGCGGGCGCCGCCTCGGTACACTTCGAGGATCAGCTCGCCTCGGCCAAGAAATGCGGACATATGGGCGGCAAGGTGCTCGTGCCGACCCAGGAGGCGGTGCAGAAGCTCACGGCCGCGCGTCTGGCCGCGGACACGATGGGGGTGCCGACATTGATCATCGCCCGTACTGATGCCGAGGGCGCGAATCTCATAACCTCCGATGTCGACGAACGCGATCAGGCATTCTGTACCGGGGAGCGCACAGTCGAGGGTTTTTACGTCACCAAGAAGGGGCTGGATCAAGCTATTGCGAGGGGGATCGCGTACGCACCCTACGCCGATCTCATCTGGTGCGAGACGCAGACGCCGGATCTCGCGTTCGCGAAGAAGTTCGTCGAGGGCGTTCGCAAGCATCATCCGAATCAGCTCTTTGCGTACAACTGTTCGCCCTCGTTCAATTGGAAGAAAAACCTCGACGACGCCACGATCGCGAAGTTCCAGCGCGAGATGGGCGCCATGGGCTATAAGTTTCAGTTCATTACGCTGGCCGGCTTCCATGCCTTGAATTACAGCATGTTCAATCTCGCCTATGGTTACGCGCGAGAGCAGATGAGCGCCTTCGTGGAATTGCAGGAGGCGGAGTTCGCGGCGGTATCCAAGGGGTTCAGCGCCGTCAAACACCAACGCGAAGTGGGCACCGGCTACTTCGATGCGGTGACCCAAGCCATTACCGGAGGAAACTCTTCGATCACCGCCCTCAAGGGGTCAACCGAAGAAGCTCAGTTCGGGGATCGCAAAGCCGCAAGCGCGCACTAAATCTATTCCCCGCGGTCTTTGCCGCGGGGACCTAGCACCCACCCGGCAGACGGCTATAAGCGGTCTGCTGGGTTTTTTCGTACGCATTCCAGTAAGATCGGTTTATGCCGTTCCCCACCATCGAGTCCTTTGTCGGCAACACGCCGTTGGTACGCCTGCAGCGATTGCCGGGCGACACCACGAACGTGATCTTGGCTAAGCTCGAAGGCGATAATCCCGCCGGTTCCGTGAAGGATCGTCCGGCCCTGAGCATGATCCGGCGCGCGGAGGAGCGCGGCGAGATCAGACCGGGCGACACACTTGTTGAAGCCACCAGCGGGAACACCGGGATTGCACTGGCTTTGGTCGCCGCTATCAAGGGCTACCGGATGGTGTTGATCATGCCCGAGCACATGAGCGTCGAGCGGCGCGCGGCCATGCGGGCCTATGGGGCCGAGATCATTCTCACCCCGGCGGCGGGGAGCATGGAGGCCGCAATCGATTTGGCGCAGGAGATGGAGCGCGAAGGCCGTGGGAAAGTTCTTGACCAATTTTCCAATCCCGACAATCCGCGCGCCCATTACGAAGGCACGGGGCCCGAGATCTGGCGTGCGACCGAGGGCCGCGTCACGCATTTCGTGAGCTCCATGGGTACGACGGGAACGATCATGGGAACGTCCCGCTTTCTCAAGGAAAAAAACCCCGGAGTCCAGATCATTGGAGTGCAACCTCAGGCCGGAGCCTGCATCCCGGGGATCCGCCGTTGGCCGCCGGAATATCTGCCCAAGATCTACGAACCCGCGCGCGTAGACCGGATCATCGACGTGAGCCAGGAAGAGGCCGAATCCTTAACCCGGAGCTTGGCGGCGCAAGAGGGTATTTTCGCGGGGATCTCATCGGGCGGCGCGGTTGCCGCCGCATTGCGCCTCGCGCGCGAGCTGCAGCATGCCGTGATCGTCACCGTCATTTGCGATCGCGGAGATCGCTATTTGTCCACGCAGCTTTTCCCGAGCAGTTGAGCGCGTGCTTGGGCGCGGCGCCTGTATCATAGGGGCCTGCGCACTGCTGCACGCACCAGCAGTCTCTGGCGCTCTACCGCGTTTTAGCCTTGCATTTATGGGGCAGTGGCTGGCGGCGCTGACCCACGTTGCGGGATCGGAGCTTGACCTCTCGATCGGGCGGGTGGAAATTCCGCCCCGCTTGGCGTTATCCGATTTCCATGTCCACTGTTCTGGCTGGGTGCTGAACGGCGATGATGCCGCGTGCCGCCAGTTCGAGATCCGGCAGCCGTGGCTCGGTCTGTTACGAGGGAGGTTGCGCGTTGGTTCGAGCGGGGAGCATACGGAGATCGCGTTCACGGACATCGCCTGGGCGGGGGCTCGTGGACGGATCGTCTGGCGGTGGAGCCGAGGACACTGGACGCTTCGTTGCACCCTGTCGGGTATCGATCTATCGCAGCTTGCTCGCTTGCACGGGCGTTGGATCACCGAGCCAAGTGGTTATACAGATATTCAGGGGTCCGCGGACGTGCGTTTCGAGCTTGGCGGCGCCGGTAAGGACGTGGCTAGGGTCCAAGCGGTCATCGGTGTCCGGACAGTCGGATTCAACGGACCGGATGCCGCGCAGGATCTGGCCGCGAAAATGGAACTGCGCGCGGCCGCACGGCCGAGGAAGCACTGGGTCGCTTCGAGCCGGCTCGAATTTACGCGCGGGCAGCTTTATCTCGAACCCGGTTTTACCCTGGATGGAGCTCGGCCCGGATTTGCGTTGGAGACGCCGGGTTTAGTCCTCCGCATTAACGCAGAATGGGATCCTTCCGCCGGCAAGCTCGATGTTTTCGATCTGGTGCTGGACCACAAGAAGACCTTACGACTACGCGCGAGCGGATCGTTCAGACCTTTTACTTCGAAGCCTTGGGATGCGTTGCGGCTCAACGCGTCGCTTTTAGATCTTCGCAAAGCCTATCCAATGTACCTGCAACCGCTCCTCATCGGTACGGTGTTGCGAGATATCAAGCCCGCCGGCAGGCTCGGGATCGACGCCCGGATCACGGCCGGCGTACTGGCGCAGTTGCGGCTCGTGTTCTCGGAGGTAAGTGCGCGCGAGGCGCAGGGCGGATTTGAAATCCGCTCGCTGAGCGGCCAATTACCACTACTCGCCCACGGCCAGCGGCTGCGGTCGCGCCTGCGCTTTGCGCAGCTCAAACTCCAGCGGCTCGCATTCGGCCCGGTCGATCTCGACATCGAATCTCAAGAGGGCGAGTTGCGTTTGGCCCGGCCGGTGGGTATTCCGGTCTTGGACGGAAAGCTTTGGATCGAGTCCTTGCGCGCTTATGATTTCGGTGACGACGAATTTTCCCTGCAAGCTGACACCAAGGTCGAACCTTTCTCGCTCGCCCGCTTTACGCGCGCGCTCGGCTGGCATCCGTTTTCCGGCCGCTTCTCCGGGGTGGCGCCGGGAATAGACTATCGAAATGACACCTTACGGGTCGGCGGCGCTTTGCGCGCACAGGTGTTCGATGGCGTCGTCGTGGTTCAGAACCTATACATCAACGATCCGTTTGGACCGGTGCCGGTTCTCACGGCCGACATTAGCGTCAGGGATCTGGACCTAGAGGCACTGACCGGAACGTTTTCGTTTGGTAAGATCGAAGGCGGATTGGGGGGGCGGGTGCGCGGCCTCCGGCTGGAAGACGGACAACCGCTAGCGTTCGATGCTGAATTTTCCACCCCGGCTAAGGATCCGAAGCCGCATCGGATCAGTCAACGTGCCGTCGATAGCCTCACGAGCCTTGGAGGCGGCGGTAGCGCGAACACCTTCTCGCGGGCGTTACTCGGTCTATTCGACACGTTTTCTTACGCGCGTCTCGGGATCACATGCCGCCTGCGTAACGGCGTGTGCGCCATGGGCGGAGTCGGGCCGGTAGAGGATGGAGGCTACTACATTGTGAAGAGAGGCAAAGTCCCGCCTGTGATCGATGTCAAGGGGTACAATCGATCCGTCGCATGGCGGACCTTGATCGATCGCTTAAAGCGCGTGACGGCAAGCAAGGGGGCCGTAGTCAAATGAGAGGTTAGGAGGAATGAAACGTACAGCCATTTCCGCGATCATCGCTTTGAGCTCGGCCGCTTGCGTGACGGTCAACATCTATTTTCCAGCGGCGGCTGCGGAGCAAGCTGCTGATCAAATCATACAGGACATCTATGGGCGGCCAAAGAAAGGCGACGCACCGGAAAAACCGCCCAACGAAAGCGGGGGCGTTGACGTGGATACGTCATTGGGGTGCCGTGTGTTGTCTTTTATTGTACCGATGGCATTCGCCGCGCAACTGGATATCGATATCTCCAGTCCCGGCATCGATAAGCTGCGCGCTTCCATGCGCAAGCGGCATCAGCGCCTTTCGGCGTTCTACGCGAGCGGTGCGGTTGGAATGACCGCAACCGGTTTGTTGGACGCGCGCGATCTCGCGCTGGTCCCAATCGCGCGTCGCAACGCGCTCAAGCAACTCGTGGCCGAGGAGAATCGGGATCGAAATGCGCTGTATCAAGGGATCGCCCGCGAGAACGGCCATCTAGAGTGGGAGAGTGAAATCCGCGCCACCTTCGCGAAGCGCTGGGTTACGAATGCGCCGCGCGGATGGTGGTATCAGGACGATGGCGGCGGGTGGAAAAAGAAATAAGCGCGCATTGGGTCGGCCGTGAACGTGCTGGTGTTTGACATCGAGACGGTCCCGGATGTGGACACCGGCCGCCGTTCGTATGATCTCACTGACCTGACGGATAAAGAAGTTGCACAGGTCATGCACAGTAAGCGGATGCAGGAGACCGAGGGAAAGAGCGAGTTCCTGCGTCACCCGGTGCAGCGCGTGATCGCGATTTCCCTCGTCTTGCGCACACCGACGCGCTTACATGTCTGGTCGATTGGGGAGCCGGGCTCGCCGGAGGCGGAGCTGATCCAGCGGTTCTTCGATGGCATCGAGCGTTATAGCCCCATTCTCGTTTCGTGGAACGGGCGGGGATTCGACCTTCCGGTGCTGCATTACCGCGGGCTTCTGCACGGAGTCAACGCGGGCCGCTACTGGGAAACCGGCGGCAACGACCAGGGCTTTCGTTGGAACAATTATCTCAATCGTTTTCACGAGCGTCATACTGATCTGATGGACGTCATCGCGGGCTACGAGCCGCGTGCTTTTGCGTCCTTGCACGATGTCGCGAGCCTGTTGGGATTTCCAGGGAAGCTCGGGATGAGCGGCGCCGATGTGTGGGAGCGTTTTCTTGGGGGCGATATCGAGGCCATACGCAACTATTGTGAAACCGATGTGTTGAACACCTACCTGATCTATCTGCGCTACGAGCTGATGCGCGGCAAGCAAACCCCGGAGGGCTATGAAGCGGGGTGTCGAGCCTTGCGGCAGGCCTTGGAGGAGGAATCGCGGCCACATCTGCAAGCCTTCTTGAAGGCATGGAACGGCGTCTCCCCGTATGTGATCGCCGTATGCACGGTGGAGCAGCTCTTGGGCGAAAAAATTATTGATGGCGCTACAGCAAAAATAAAAGCTAAATTGTATCGTCACCCCCTTTCGAGTTTCGCAGGGGAGAACGACGGGGCGATGCACCGAAGGCGAGCCACGCAAGCCCAATAAGCGCGCCGGCGAGCGAGGCAAAGAGGATACCGGTCTTCGCCAGCTCCAGATGGTTGGGATTGTCAAAGGCGAGCTGGCTGATGAACAGCGACATCGTGAAGCCGATGCCGCCCAGCCAAGCGGCACCGAGCAGATGGCGCCACTCGACCTCGGGCGGCAGTCGGCCTACTCCTAGCCGGATCGCAAGCCAACTAAATCTGCTGATGCCGGCGAACTTGCCGAGCAGGAGGCCGAGCGCAATGCCGAGGGTGATAGGATGACTCAGGTTGCTCACCAGATCGGCATTGCGAAAATCAATGCCCGCGTTCGCGAAAGCGAAGAGTGGCAGAACGACGAAGGTCACCCAGGGGCTTAGCCCGTGCTCCGTGCGATGTAGCGGGCTTTGGACGGCTTTCGAGTCGCGCTCCAGGCTGGCCGCAATCGTCGCCATGTCATGACTGGTCAGCGGATCGCTCGGTGTGCTGGGGTCCTCGGCATGCGCACGGAATGCTGCCAGCAGCTGGGACACGCGCGCGTCGAACTGCTCGGGTGTGCGTGCCGGGCGCGCCGGGATCGTGAACGCCAATAGGATGCCGGCAATCGTCGCATGAATGCCCGAGCGCAGCATGAAATACCAAAGAATAACGCCAAGCACCCAATACGGCAGTTGCTGGCGTATACCTCCCTGATTGAGCAGCATCAGGACACCCAATGTGGCGGCCGCACTCACAAGGGCGCCGACGTCCAAGTGACCCGTGTAAAAAATTGCGATCACAAGCACCGCGCCAAGATCGTCGGCGATTGCCAGCGCCATCAAAAAGATGACCAGGCCGCGCGGCACACGCCAGGCGAGCAAGACGAGTATGCCAATCGCAAATGCAATATCGGTCGCCATGGGGATGCCCCAGCCGTGAGCCGCCGGGGGCTCGGGATTCAACGCCAGATAGATCGCGGCGGGTAGAACCATTCCGCCGATGGCAGCGAAGATCGGCAGGGCCGCATCCCGGAGCGACGCCAGCTCGCCGACGAGCACCTCGCGCTTGAGCTCCAGCCCGACGACGAGGAAGAAAAGCGCCATGAGTCCGTCGTTTATCCAGTGATGGAGCGTTTGCTCGAGGGTCCATGCGCCCATGCCAATGCTCATCGGCTGCTCCCAGAACTGGGCGAGCGGCTCCCCGAGCGGGGAATTCGCGGCGATCAGTGTCAGGACCGTTGTTCCCATCAGCACAAGGCCGCCCGCCGTCGTGCGACCCAAGAAGTCTTCAAGCGGGCTTAGAATACGGCCGAATAGTCGCTCCAGCGGATACTCGCCAAACACCTTCGTTGCCTCGGGAGGACGGACGTTCATTATTCTCTTGGCTCGGTTGTGAAGGCGCCCCTAGCTAGGGCCGGATCATATGATAGATTCGCGGGGGAGCGGTTGCCACAGGGCAGGCCCCAAATACGAAGGTAAGGGCCGCATAGCAGTATCGTTAGCCTTGCTGGAGCAGGTTGGTGTCAAGTTTGAAACGCAACACTTGATAGGGTTAGTTGGCCAAGTGGTTTTTGGGTGGTTCCGGCCGTTCGCCATGGTAGAATCCGCGAAACACTCAAAGCCAACTCGCTTTTCAGCTCATCATGCCGACATCACCGAATAGGGGCGCTGGTGCTTATGCCACCGGCGATCCAGCAGCTTACCCCTGGGGATGGCTCGCGGTGCTCGGAGTCGTCATTGTGATGATGATTGCGGGTGCCGGTTGGCTTTACCAAAAGCGCGGTGAATGGCGGATAGGCGCGGCGGATAACGCGAGGAGTGTGGCACCTAAGCACGTGCCTCAGCCAGCGATCGCCGCAGCTCCCCGGTCCACCTCAACATCCGCAGTGGATGGGGTAAGCAGCCCTAGCGGCATATCCTCCGCATCGACACCCACTAGGCAACCGGACCCCGCGATAGCCGAGTCCAGCGCGGGGCCGGAGCCACCAACCCCTGTGCCCCCGATAACGCTGGACACTGGGGCTGAGAGAAGCGCGCAGCATGTTGGCTCAGCTTCGCCGGCGTATGCTGCACCCTTGGCAACGGCGCCGATCCCTTCGAGCACTTACACGATCCGGCGTGGCGATACGTTAATGGCGATCGCCGCACAGTGCTACGGGGATGCCTCCCAGTGGTCGCTTATTGCTCAGGCCAATCCTGAAGCGGACCCGAGACGATTGCGGGTCGGCCACGTGATTAAGCTACCTGCTCGTCCCAGCCAATTGTGGTAGGCGCCTCACGCGCGTTAGCTATCCCCTAAGGGCGCTTGGCGTGTGTGTCAGCGGACAACAAGCACCGGGCAGTGCGCATGGGTCACGACCTGTTTAGATACCGAGCCCACCAAGAGCCGTTCGAAGAAGCCCTTACCGCGGTGACCCACCACGATGAGATCGACCCGATCTCCTCAAACCGCGGCTTAAGTCCCTGGTTGGCCGCTTCCCCCTTCAGGGTATCAAACAGCTCCTTGTAGTGGGCCTCGGCGTTCTCAAGGATGGCCTCGGTCTCGACATCCTCGGGGGGTTCAGGAGGGCGCGCGACGGCGAGCACTAAGAGCTCGGCACCATAGTGTTTGGCCAGATCTAACGCAAACCGATAGGCGTGGCCTGCTGGCTCCGAGCCGTCGTAGGCAGCAAGGATCTTGGTAATCATGGGAATACTCCTCTCAGTTCGATTCTGAAGAAGAATAGACCTTGGCGCCTGTTATCGTGGGCCGCTCTGGGGGCAGCATCGGCACTGGCTCTGGCTTCCCCAGCAGGTGACGCGGCAAGAAAAAGGCGTTGGCGATGAGCGTGGGGATCACCGCGCTGCCGATGACCGCCGCAACGAGAAACGAATACTGCGCCTGGTCGATGACCTGGTGGCTCAGCCCGTAGAGGGCGGAGATGGTCCCGAAGGTGAGTCCTGTGGACATCAAGAGCGTGGTATACATGGCCTCTTGCGTGGGGGCACGGTAGAGCTTGGTTACGGGGTAGACCCCCACCATCTTGGTTATCTGTTTGGTAGCAAGCAGGAGGAAGAACGCGGCCGGCGCGGCGATCAAGGTGGGTATCGACACCAGCGAGCCCGCGCGGATGAAATAGAAGGGGGTGAGCAACCCCAAGGTCAGGGTCCGCAAGCGCCGAATCAATACGTGGTCTTTGCCCACCGAGCCCGCGAGCACCATGCCCAGGAGGTAGGCCGGCAGCACCGCCTCGCTGTCGGCCCACACGGCAAGGGCTCCCAGCGCAAAGAGGCCGACCAGCAGGAACTTCGCCTCGATCTCCGAGGGACGACCGCCGTAGCGGCGGAAGAAGCGCGGGGTCAACCAGGTCAGAACAACGAGTGCAGTGAGCGTGACCCCAAAAAAGATCAGGGTTTTGAGCGTAAACGGCGAGAAGATGAATCCGAGTGCGAGGACCGTCCCCAGATCAGTGATGAAGCAGGCGGCGAGCACGGTCTTGCCGTAGTCGGTCGCGTTGAGCCCAAACTCCAGCATCACCGCGTAGACCACGGCCACCGAGGTGGTAGAGAGGGCCACACCGGCGAGCCAGCTCGCGGCGATGTTCCAATCCAGCACCGCGTAGGCGACGACGGCGCAGCCGATGAAGGGCACGAAAAAGCTCATGAGCCCAACTGCGGTGGCCTCCTTCCATTTCACCCGCACCACCGCCGGGTCGAGCTCGGCTCCGGCGAGAAAGGTGAGGAGGATCGCCCCGCTTCCAGCCAAGAATTTGATCCAGGGCAAATCGGCCTGGAGCACGGACGCCCCGAAGGCGATTCCAAGGACAAACTGGGCGAGGGTGCCGACCACGATCTCGGAGAGCGCGGTGGCGGTACGCAGCCACACCGAAAACAGTGCGGCGATCAGCGCCAAGCCTAACCACAAGGCGGCGAGCGTCCAAGTTTCTGTCACAGTTGGCTCCTGAGAACGCGGAAAACCCCATGCCGCTCTCTGTCAAGGGTAAACCCAACGGGTGGGAAGCAAGGAAGGGTGAGCTAGTCAGGGCCCAAGTCGCGTGAGGAGGCTTGTCGTCTGCCCACGCCTTCCCTGCTTCCCGGAACACGTAGGCATCATCAGCCGAAACGGCGGTTGTTGGTCAGGAGGCATGCCATCTCCTGTAGCGTTAGAGTATAGAAGGATGCACGAACGTGCGCAATCGGTCGAATCGTAGGTCGATGCGCGTGGCGCATACGGGTCGCTCGCGGCGGTGGCAGCCGTCGTCCTGGTCCTGCTCCTCCATTCCCGCGACCGCTACCTGGCGAGTGACTTTTATACACCCTAGCCTTGCTGGAGCAGTTTTATGAGCTCGATCGTGGCGGCATTGGCGCGCGCGATATAAGAGGCAATGACCAAGGAGTGATTGGCGAAGATCGCCAAGCCATCCCCGGTGAGAACCATCGGGCTCATCAGCGCGTCCTGGGTGCGTTCCAATTCGCGTATGATCTGGCCCAGGCTGACGAGTGCGTTCTTTTTGTTGAGCACCGATTCAAAGTCGATCTCGATGGCGCGCAGGAAATGCACAAGAGCCCAAGCCGCGCCGCGGGCTTCATAGAAGACGTCGTCGAGCTCCATCCAAGGGGTTTTTACCATGGGGGCCGCGGAGAGGTCCTCCGCAGCGGCCGGGTTGGCGCTGGTAATAGGCACAATAAGCACGGGCGCCTTCCCGACGCTGGCGCTCAAGCGCTGAGACTGGTCCCCTAAGCGCTGCGCAACGAGCGAAAAATACGCGACCAGGTTATCGGCGCGCGTGTAAAACCGGGCCGCGGACGGTTTCGCGTTCGTTAGCCTCGAAAAATAGCGTGCCAGTGCTACGACACCCGCTTTTGCTTGACCCTCGAAGGACGGGAACACCCACGCATCGTGGTCATTGTGAAAATCGGGATCGGCGCGGGATAGGTCAGCGTCTTCGGTCGATTGGGTCTGCGAGCGGCTAAAGTCGTTGCGCAACACACGGGTCAAATCCCGCAATTGCACCACCACGCCAAACTCCCAACTCGGCGTGTTGTCCATGAGCAAACCCGGCGGGGTAATATCATTGGCTAAATATCCGCCGGGTTTATCGATCAAAAACGACGCGACCTCGATGAGCGTCGCGCTCGTGACCGCGCCAGACACGAGCTTCTTCGGATCTTCAGCCACGCGCTTCAAGGCCGCCTCGCGCACGTCAAAGCGCGGCGGATCGAAAAACGCCGTATCGACGTCCCAATAATAGCTCAATCCCAGCAAAACGATTGCGGTGACGGACCCGAGGGCCACCGTTAGTCGCGCGGCGAGCGAGAGACGGTCCTCGTGCGGATCGCCATCCATCGTATTTCTGCCGAAGAGTCGCGCGAGCATGGAACTAGGCTAAGGATCTTGCGTGGCTATGGAGCAAGGCGCCAGACTAAGAGATCTCATCCCGGCCCGCAAGCCCTATTGCCCCGCGGTGGTTGGCCACGAGGAGACGTCCTAGGGCTCGAGCGCCGCGGTGATCGAGTTTCTGAGACATTCGAATTTCAGGGGGTCTTGGATCGGGCGGTTCTCGGTGTCGGTAATGTAAAAAATGTCTTCGACGCGCGCACCAAAGGTCGCGATTTTCGCATTCTGCAGACGCACGCCGCAATGGCGCATGGCCATTGCGATCTGCGACAGCACTCCCGGGCGATCCGTGGCAACGACCTCCATGAGCGTGCGCGCGTTGGCGTTATCGGCGCTAAAGGACACCTCCGTGGGGAGTTTAAAATGTTTGAGCTCGGGCGCCGGCCGCCGATTCGTTTTAACGGATAGGGGTTCCGCCGAAACGAGCTTTGCCTCTAAGGCGGCGGCGATCTCCTGGGCGCGGGCGTCGCTTTGAATCATCTCATGGGTTGCGGCTTCGAGCACGATGTAGGTGTCCAGGGTAAAACCCTTGGGGGACGAGATGATGCGGGCATCCATGATGGTAAGCCCTAGCCGATCGAGCGCATGGGTCGCGGCCGTGAACAAATGGTCTTGGTCGTGCCCGTAGATGAAGATTTCCGTACCACCGCGGCCCGTTTTGGGGCGGATGAGCACCAGCGGCAGTTCTCCCGCCCGGCCGCCGGCGATGGCCTGGGTGTGCCAGGCGATTTCCTCCGGCCCGTGGCGTAAAAAATACTCTTCCCCCAGATCCTGCCATACCGAAAGGATGGCCTCCTTGCTGAGGCTCGACGGCAGCAAGATCGCCAAGGCCTCGCCTTTGATCTCGGCGATCCATTCTTCTTTTTCGATGGGGTTTCGTACCCCTCGGCGGAGCGCCCGCAGCGTGTTCTCATAGAGCTCGGTCAACAAAGCATCCTTCCAACTGTTCCAGAGCGCGGGGTTGGTGCCGCGGATATCGGCCACCGTGAGCAGGTATAAATAATCGAGACGCACCCGATTGCCGACCAGCCGGGCGAATTCATTGACCACCTCCGGATCGGAGACGTCGCGCCGCTGCGCCGTCGTCGACATGCGCAGATGATGTTCTACCAGCCAGGCCACGAGCCTGGTGTCGTAACGCCCAAGCCCGTGGTGCTGGCAGAACTCGGCGGCGATCGTCGCGCCCACTTGCGAGTGGTCCACGCCGCGGCCCTTGGCAAGGTCGTGAAATAAGCCCGCGATGTAGAGGATTTCCGGCTTCGGGATCTGCGCCATGAGGCGAGCGCACATGGGCAGCGCGTCCTTATTCTCGGGATTGGTGTAGCGGCGCATGTTCTGTACGACGAACAGGGTGTGCACATCGACGGTATAGACGTGGAAGAGATCGAACTGCATGAGCCCGGCGACCGCGCCGAAGTCCGGAAGGTAAGCCTCGAGGACGCCATAGCGGTGCATGCGCTGGAGCTCGTGGCCCAGGCGCCGTGGCTGGCGGAGGATCTCGATAAAAAGGCTGCGCGCCTTGAGATCGTTGCGGAACTTATCGTCGATAAGATGGCGGTGGTCGCGGATTAAACGGATGGTGCTCGCGCGCACACCCTCGATATGCGGGTTTTGCTGTAACAGTAGAAAGATCTCCAAGAGGGCGAACGGGTAGCGTTTGAACACCTGCTCGTCGCAGGCTTCGATGTAAGCGTTCCGGATCCGGAAGCGCTTATTCAAGGGCTGGATCTCGACGGCATGATCGCGCTCGAGGATCGCTTCTTGAAAAAGTTGCAGCAGCATCTCGTTGAGCCGGCTAAGCTCCATCACGATGCGATAATAGTGCTTCATGAAGCGTTCGACGGCGAGTTGATCCTGATCGTCGCTCAGATATCCGAACTGGGCCGCCACGAGCCGCTGATAGTCGAAGAACAAACGATCCTCGCGCCGCCCGGCGAGGGTGTGGAGGGCGAAGCGAATGCGCCATAAAAACGACTGACCGCTGTCCAAGGTCCGGTGTTCGTCTGACGTTAGAAAACCGTGATCGAGCAAACCCGCTAAGGAGTCGGCGCCGAAATGACGTTTAGTGACCCAGGCGATCGTGTGGATGTCGCGCAGCCCCCCCGGGCCTTCCTTGATGTTGGGTTCGAGATTGTGGGCCGTATCGTGGAACTTACGATGGCGCACGGCCTGCTCGCCGAGCTTGGCCTCGAAAAAGGCCGCTGGGGGCCAGAGTGTCGCCGCTCCGGTCGTGGTGCGCATGGCCTCATAAAGGGCGATGTCACCGGCAAGCAAGCGTGCTTCCATGAGATTCGTCGCGATGGTGATATCGTCGGCCGCCATGTCCCGGCATTGCGCTACCGTACGGACGCTGTGCCCGACCTCGAGTCCGATATCCCAGAGGAAGCGCACAAAAGATTCCATGCGTTCATGGTCCTTGCTGGCCACCCGGGTCCCCGTCAGCACCAAGATATCGACGTCTGAACCCGGATGCAGCTCGCGGCGTCCGTAACCTCCTGCGGCGATTAGGGCAAACGGTTTTCCCGCGAGCTCCCATTTCCGCCAGGCGCGCGTCACCAGCTCGTCCACGAGCCCGGTGCGCTGGGCGACCAGCTCGGTAATGGGCGCGCCCATCGCGAAACGCTGCCCTATGGAGGCCGCTCCGGCCGCAAGCGCGGCTTTATAGACCGCGAGCGGGGTGGGCGCGCGTTTTAAGTCGTGCTCGAAGCTTTCCGGATCGAATAACTCCCGCGGGTAGCTCATCGAGGCTCTAGCGGATCGCCGGGCAGCAAGGTCAAGATTTCGCAGCCGCCGCCCGTCACGAGCACCGTATGCTCCCATTGCGCGGACAGAGCGCGATCCTTGGTGACGACGGTCCACTCATCGGGTAACAGTTTAACGTGGCGTTTCCCGGCATTAATCATCGGTTCGATGGTAAAAGTCATACCCGGCTCCAACCGCAACCCAGTGTTCCGGCTCCCGTAGTGCAGTACCTGGGGCTCCTCGTGAAACTCCCGGCCGATCCCATGCCCACAGTATTCGCGCACGACGGAAAAACCATGCGTTTCCGCGTGCCGCTGAATCGCGGACCCCAAGTCCCCGAGCCGAGCACCCGGCCGGACGGCCCGGATGCCTATATGCATGCATTCGTGACACACCTCGACCAGCCGTTTGGCGCGCCAGGCGGGCGTGCCGACAAAAAACATTCTGCTGGTATCGCCGTGGTAACCCTCTTTGATGACGGTGACATCAATATTGATTATGTCACCGTATTTAAGCCGCTTTTCGCCGGGGATACCGTGACAGACGACATGGTTGACCGAGGTGCAAATGGATTTCGGGAATCCGCGGTAATTGAGCGGCGCCGGGATCGCATCCAGCGTATTGACGATATAATCGTGGCAGAGCCGATCCAGTTCGCCGGTGGTGACGCCGTCGGCAACGTGGGGGCGAATCATCGCCAACACTTGCGCCGCGAGCCGGCCCGCGACCCGCATCTTTTCGATCTCCTGAGGTGTCTTAACCGTGACCGGCATGGGATAGAGGGATTGCGCGCGCTGGCGTCCGATTGTTGCCCTACATCAACTATGGTATAAAGCGCGGGCTTTCATAGCAAACTACTCACACACGGTAAGCTGCGTCAGGGTGCCCGGTGACAGGGTCAATGCATGGAGTGTGGAGGTCTAACCCGATTTAGGAGTGATTCCATGGTTGAGGTAAGCATGCGCCAGATGCTCGAGGCCGGTGTCCATTTTGGCCACCAGACCCGCTACTGGCACCCGAAGATGGCCCCCTATATCTTCGGAGAACGCAATAAGATCCATATCATCAACCTCGAAAAAACGCTGCCCTTGTTCAACGAGGGCATGGCCTTTCTGCAGAAGCTGGCGGGGCGCAACGGAACCATCCTGGTGGTCGGAACGAAGCGGGCCGCGCAAGAGGTGGTAAAAACGGAGGCGACCCGCTGTGGGATGCCGTACGTGAACCGCCGCTGGATGGGGGGTACGCTCACCAATTTCCGGACCATCAGGCGTTCCGTCAACCGTTTGAAAGAGATCGCAGCCATGTCGGAGGAAGGCGGTCTGGCCGAGCGTCTGAGCAAGAAGGAGGCGCTCCGCTACCGTCGCGAGCACGAGAAGCTCGAGCGCAGTCTCGGAGGCATCAAGGACATGGAAGGTCTTCCCGATGCGCTGTATATCATCGATGTCGGGCATGAAAAAAATGCCGTGGCGGAAGCAAGGAAACTGAATATCCCCATTGTCGCCGTAGTCGATAGCAACCATTGCCCCGATGGGATCGACTTTATGATTCCCGGCAATGACGATGCTATCCGCTCGATCGAGCTTTATCTTAAGACCGCCGCGGATGCCATCGTGCAAGGGCGCGTGACCATACCTGAAGCGGCGGTGGTGGGAGGGGACGAGTTTGTGGAGCTTGACGCCTCGGGCGAACCGATACGCCTATCCCCCAAGGAAGAAGATGAGCGGGCCGGGCTAAAAAAGAATGCCGTACCGCGTAAGGAAACGGCAAAGAAAAAAGTACCGATAAGGACGCGAGCGGCGGGCTCTACGAGGGCTACCCGAGAGGCGGAGGATACCGATGCGGTCCCGGCGGCCGAGGAAGCGGCGGCCGATTCTCCGGAGCCGTCCGCTCCTTGATACGATCACCGCAGTGAGCCGGGCCGCTCTGCCGGGGTTTTGATCGAAACGTCATGATGCACAGGGGATGAGAATGGAGATCACCGCCGCGACGGTAAAAGAGCTTCGGGAACGCACCGGGGCCGGTATGTTGGACTGCAAGAAAGCGTTGGTGGCCGCGGCGGGCGATCTTGAGCAGGCTATCGATATCCTGCGTAAATCCGGGGCCGCGAAAGCGGCGAAGAAAGCCGCACGAATAGCTGCCGAAGGCGTTATCGTCATCAACGTGGCGCCCGGCGCGGCGACGGCGGCGATGGTGGAGGTTAACTGCGAGACGGATTTCGTGACGCGCGCCGATGATTTCAAGGCATTCGCGGAAGCGGTGAGCGGTTGTGTCCTCACCCAACGGCCTGTCGATACCGACGCGTTGTTGCGTCTACCCTTGGCGGACGGGCAGGAGACAGTGGCCGCCCGCTGCGAACAACTGGCCGCCAAGATCGGGGAGAAGGTACAGGTGCGGCGCTTTACTTGGCTCGAAGCCGGAAGCGGCATCCTCGGGATCTACCCGCACGGCACCAAGATCGGCGTCTTGGTCAGCATGGCCGGAGGGAATGCAGCAATAGCGAAAGATATCGCGATGCACATCGCGGCGAGCCGTCCCCTGTGCGTGCATGAGTCAGAGGTCCCCGCGAATCTCTTGGCGCGCGAGAAAGAGATCTTCGCGGCGCAAGCGGCGAAAACCGGGAAGCCGCCGGCGGTGCAAGAGAAGATCGTGGCCGGCAAACTGCAAAAATATAAGAATGAAGTCGCCCTCTTGGGCCAAGCGTTTGTAAGGAACCCCGAGGTAACCGTGGGAAAGCTGTTGGCGGGGGCCGGGGCGAGCGTACGCGCCTTCCAACGATTCGCGGTTGGGGAGGGGCTCGAAAAGCGCGTCGAGAATTTTGCGGCGGAGGTTATGGCCCAAGCACGTGGGGGTTAACTCGCGGTGAGCGCCGGGACCCCGAAATACCGCCGCATCCTGGTTAAGATGAGCGGCGAAGCTCTCATGGGCAAGAGCGATTACGGCATCGACCCCGAAGTGATACACCGTCTGGCCGGCGAGATCAAAGAACTGGCGGCCTGTGGTGCGCAGGTGGCGATTGTCATCGGCGGCGGCAATATACTGCGCGGCCAAGGGTTGGCGGCCAAAGGAATAGATCGGGTTACGGCCGATCACATGGGTATGCTCGGGACCGTGATTAATGCCTTGGCCTTGCAGGATGCCCTGGAGCGTATCGGTTTGTTCGCCCGGGTGATGTCGGCGATCCGCGTGAATCAAATCTGTGAGGACTATATCCGCCGCCGCGCGGTCCGGCATCTGGAAAAGGGCCGGGTGGTGATCTTCGCGGCCGGAACGGGCAACCCTTTCTTTACCACGGATTCCGCGGCGAGCTTGCGTGCAATCGAGATCAACGCCGAGCTTATGATCAAGGCGACCAAAGTCGATGGTGTCTATTCAGCCGATCCCCGCAAGGTTCGGGATGCGCGCCGCTATGACCAGTTAGATTATGACCAGGTGCTTGTCGATAAACTGGGAGTTATGGATGCAACCGCGGTCGTGCTCTGCCGGGACCACGCCCTGCCGCTGCGGGTGCTTGATATGAGCAAGCCGGGCGCGCTGCTGCGAGCCGTGATGGGTGGCAAGGAAGGAACGCTCGTGACCAACGTCGCGCGCGCCGGGCCGGGACCATGATCGACACTATTACCCGGGCTGCCGATACGCGCATGCACAAGGCCATAGAGTCCTTGCAGCACGAACTAGCGAAGGTTCGCACGGGACGGGCTCACACCAGCTTGCTCGATCACATCAAGGTCGATTATTACGGATCGGAAGTTCCGATCAGGGGTGACGCCTTGGGATAAAAGCATGGTGAAGACCGTCGAGAAGGCAATCTTGAATTCCGACCTTGGACTCAATCCTGCGACGGCGGGCGATCTCATTCGCGTGCCCTTGCCGGCCTTGACCGAGGAACGGCGGCGCGATCTCATCCGCGTCGTCAAGACCGAGGCCGAACAAGCCCGGGTCGCCGTCCGAAACATTCGCCGCGATGCGAACCACCATCTGAAGGAACTGGTGAAAAAGAAGGACATCTCCGAAGACGACGAGCGCCGGGCCGAGGAGAAGATACAGCGTTTGACCGATGATAATATCGCGCGTATCGAGGAGGTTCTGGCCGCCAAGGAGAAGGATCTATTGGAAGTCTAACCTTGGCTGACGGCAGTTCACGTCCAACGGACCAGGAGCGCGACGATGATCGCTACAGGAAGCGCGCCACTATCCCCCGCCACCTGGCCATCATCATGGACGGTAATGGCCGCTGGGCGAAACGCCGGAGATTGCCGCGGGTTGCCGGTCACCGGGCTGGTGTCGAGGCGGTGCGCCGGATGGTCGTGCCTTGCGCGGAGACTGGCGTCGAGGTTCTGACGCTGTTTGCGTTTAGCAGCGAGAACTGGCGTCGGCCCAAGCGAGAGATCGCGCTACTCATGGAGCTATTTTTTACCTCGCTGCAGGAAGAAGCCACGAAGCTTAGCGAGAACAACGTCCGGCTGCGGGTGATTGGCGACGATTCCGCGTTTCCGTCCAAGCTGCGGGGGAGCATCGATGAGGTACAGAAATTAACCCAAGGAAACAGCGGGCTTACTTTGGTCATCGCGGCGAACTATGGGGGGCGTTGGGATATTACCCAGGCCGCGAGAGCGCTTGCCAGTCAGGTCGCGGCAGGCGTCATGAGGGCCGAGGATATTACGGAAGCCGCGGTGGAAGCACACCTAAGCCTCGGCGATCTCCCCGACCCCGACCTTATAATTCGCACCGGTGGCGAGCAGCGCATCAGTAATTATTTGCTCTGGCAATTGGCGTACACCGAGTTTTTTTTTACCGACTCTCTGTGGCCGGACTTCACGCCGGCTCACCTGGAAATGGCGCTTAACTCTTATGCAATGCGACAGCGGCGATTCGGCAAGACAGGCGAGCAGGTCGAATGCGTTCGCGGCGCTTAGGCGCCGCATTGTCACCGCCGCCATTCTCATCCCGCTGGTGCTCGGTACCTTGTTTTTTTTGCCGACCGCGGGCGTGGCGGTTGTTTTTGGCGCCTTCATCGCGTTGGGCGCGTGGGAATGGAGTTACCTCGCCGGTTGGTCGGCGTTCCAACCGCGTGTTTACTATACGATCGCGACCTCTGTCTGCATGGCAGCGGCGTACTGGCTCTTGAGCTTGTCGTGGGTTAAGGATCAGATGGCCGGCGGCGCCCTGCTCTTGTTGGGCGGGTGGTGCGCCGCGTTCTATTGGCTGCTCGATTATCAGCGCCGCGGGATCGGTATTCCGAAGTCGCGGCCGTTACTGTGCGCGGCCGGTTTGTTTGTCGTGGTCCCCGGCTGGGCGGCGCTCATCGGTTTGCATGGCCGCGCCGATGGCGGGGTGTTCTTGGTGGTCGCGCTCATGCTGGTGATTTGGTCGGCGGACATCGGGGCCTTTTTTGCCGGCAAGCGCTGGGGCAAGCATCGGCTCGCGGATAAGGTCAGCCCCGGCAAGACCTGGGAGGGATTATGGGGTGGATTGGCTGCCTCGGGTGCGGTCGGGTGGCTATGTTCAGGGTGGATCCCCTTACGTTTTGCGGACCGCGTGGGGTTTATGACCCTCTGTCTCGCCACGGTCATATTCTCGGTGCTCGGAGATCTGTTCGAGAGCTTGGTGAAACGGCAAGCGGGGGTAAAAGATAGCGGTAGCCTGTTGCCCGGGCACGGCGGGATCCTTGACCGCATCGATAGTTTGATGGCTGCCGCGCCGGTGTTCGCCCTCGGCACTGCCGTCGGGTTGCCATTGTGATTGGTCTGACAATCTTGGGGTCGACAGGCACCATCGGCGTTAATACGCTCGATGTGGTGGCGCGCCATCGCGAGCGTTTCCGGATTATCGCGCTGACCGCCCATCGCGATCTCGAGCGGCTGGCGAGCCAATGCGAGGTCTGGAATCCGCCCTATGCCGTGATGGTGGATGAAACCAAGGCATTGGAACTTGAGCGCCGCTTGGCCACGAGCGCGCCCGGCGTTCGCGTGCTTTCCGGATGCGCCGGCTTGGAAGCGGTCGCGAGCGCCCCGGAAACCGATTATGTGATGGCCGGGATCGTCGGTGCGGCGGGGCTGCTGCCCACGCTCGCCGCAGCGCGCGCCGGCAAACGCATTCTCCTGGCGAACAAGGAAGCGCTGGTCATGTCGGGGCGCATCTTCATGGAAGCGGTCAAGAATAGCGGCGCCGAGCTGCTGCCCATCGATAGCGAACATAACGCCATCTTTCAATGTCTGCCCCCCTCCTTTGCCGCAGGACTGGAACGGGTGGGCGTCCGGCGTATACTACTTACCGGATCGGGGGGGCCGTTTCGCAAGACGCCGCTTGCCGATCTGCGCGCCGTGACTCCCGATCAGGCTTGCGCCCATCCCAACTGGGTCATGGGACGCAAAATATCCGTGGACTCCGCAACCCTGATGAATAAGGGGCTCGAGTTCATCGAAGCCTGCTGGTTGTTCGCAACCACGCCGCCACACGTCGAGGTCGTGCTGCACCCGCAGAGCGTGATTCACTCGCTCGTGGAGTTCATCGACGGCTCGGTGCTGGCGCAGTTGGGTAATCCGGATATGCGCACGCCGATTGCCCATGCCCTGGCCTGGCCGGACCGCATCCCCTCGGGGGTCGCGCCGCTCGATCTTCTGGAAGTGGGGCGGCTGGACTTTGAACCTCCGGATCTCGAGCGTTTCCCGTGTCTGAGTTTGGCCCGTCAAGCGATGGAAGCAGGGGGCACGGCGACCGCGGTGTTAAATGCGGGCAACGAGGTCGCGGTCGATTCGTTTCTCAATGGCAGCTTGCGATTCAGCGATATCCCCGCCGTGGTTGCGGACACCTTAGCGGGTGTCCCAAGCGCGGGAGCCGACTCACTCGAGGCGATCTTGGCCGCGGACGCTGCGGCCAGAGCGCATGCCGCGCGGGCCGTTGCGGCGAGGTGTCAATGATGGATTTCATTTTTTCAGTTCTGGCCTTCATCGCGGCCGTCGGGGTCCTGGTGGTGGTCCACGAGCTCGGTCACTTCTGTGTCGCGCGCGCCGTCGGCATCAAGGTGCTGCGCTTCTCGGTGGGATTCGGAAAACCCATCTGGGGGCGCAGGATCGGCCGTGATCAAACGGAGTTCGTCGTCGCTGCCATCCCCTTGGGAGGCTACGTCAAGATGCTCGATGACCGGGAAGGGCCGGTGCCGCCCGCGGATCTCAGGCGCGAATTCAACCGCCAACCGCTGGCGGCCAGAACCGCGGTGGTGATGGCCGGGCCGCTGTTTAATTTCTTGTTTGCGATCCTCGCTTATTGCGCCATGTATGTGATCGGGATCTCCGGTCTCAAGCCGCAGATCGGCGAGGTGGCCCCCGATTCGATCGCGGCCAAGGCGGGTCTTCGCCAAGGAGTCGAAATCGTTTCCGTGGACGAGGAGCCGACCCCCACCTGGGAGGCGGTGATCAACGAGACGATTCCCAAGGTCGTGGACGGCGAGCCGGTAAACCTCTTGGTACGCGATGAGGACGGTCGCACCCGCAAGGTGGCGATCGATCTGGGCCGAGTGCATATCGATGATCTCGCGCGCGGAAGCTTGTTGCGGCGTCTCGGCATCCAGCCCTATCGGCCCCACCTCGAGGCCGTGATCGGAGATGTACTTGCGGGCGGGGCGGCGGAGCGGAGCGGGCTCCGGGCGGGCGATCGGATCCTCCGGGCCGACGGGCGCCCGATGCAGTCTTGGGAGCAATGGGTCGATTATGTCCAGGAGCGGCCGGAGCAGACGATTCAGCTCCGGGTCGAGCGCGGTGAGACGCCTCTCAGTCTTGAGGTGCGGCCGGAACGGTCGGAGGTCGAAGGCAGAGTAATCGGGCGCATCGGTGCGGGCGTGGCCCCGCCGAAAGATCTCGACCCGGCGCTTGTCGCCACCCAGCGCTACACGCTCTTGGATGCCTTTGGCCACTCCGTGTCGAAGACGCTGGAAATGTCCGTCATCACGTTAAAGATCATCTTTAAGATGGTACTCGGCGAAGCCTCCGTCCGGAATCTCAGCGGGCCGATCAGCATCGCGCAGTATGCCGGGCAGTCCGCCGGTATCGGAATGGCGGCCTTTTTATCGTTTCTTGCGATCGTAAGCGTGAGTCTCGGGGTGCTCAATTTGCTTCCGGTTCCGCTACTGGATGGAGGCCATTTATTGTATTACCTTATAGAGTTGGTGCAGCGCAAGCCAGTCTCGGTGGAGACGCAACGCTTTGCGCAGCAGATTGGGATGGTGCTGCTCGGGAGCCTGATGGCCATTGCGATATACAATGACGTCGCGCGCATCCTCAATTAGAATAAAAAATAAAGAATATGACGGTGGCCGGTCGGACTCTACTGCGGTGGCTCTTCGTGTTGCTAGTGACTGCCCAGACTGCGCTCCCGGCGCTCGGCGGGGAACGGTTTATCATCAATGACATCCGTATCGAGGGCTTGCGGCGGATCGCGCCCGGTACGGTTTTCAACTACCTTCCGGTCAAGGTCGGGGACGAGTTCGACGAAAACCGCTCGGGGGAAGCCATTCGCGCGCTGTTCAAGACGGGATTCTTCAAGGATGTCCGGATAGAGCGCACGGGCGACACTCTGGTCGTGGTGGTCAGCGAGCGTGAGACCATCTCGCAGATCGGTATCTCCGGCAATAACGACATCAAGACCGAGGATCTCTTCAATGCCCTGAAGCAGATCGGGTTCGCCGAGGGAGAGGTCTTCGATCGTTCGCTCTTGGACAAGGTAGAACAAGAGCTTAGACGGCAGTATTTCGGGCAAGGCAAGTATGCGGTTCAGATCGAATCGAACGTAAAGTCGATGGGAAGCAACCGCGTCGCGGTGACGATACAGATTGCCGAGGGACGCGCCGCGCGTATTAAGCAAATCAATGTCGTCGGAAACAAGGCGTACGATGACGACGAGTTGCTGAAAAGCTTTAAACTAACGACGCCCACTCTGATCTCTTTTTTCACCAAGTCCGATCAGTACTCGAAGCAAAAGCTCGGGGCCGATCTCGAAGCCCTGCGTTCGCACTACCTCGACAGCGGGTTTGTCAATTTCAATATCGATTCGACCCAGGTTTCCATTACGCCCGATAAGAGCGATGTGTATGTCACGATTAACGTAAGCGAAGGGGAACGCTACGAAATTTCCGATGTGAAGCTCGCGGGCGATCTCATCGTCCCCGCGGATGATCTTTTTCCCTTGGTGACGACCGGGCGCGGCGAGATATTTTCGAGAAAAGAGGTCACCCAGACGAGCACCAACATTAGCGAGCGGCTCGGCGATGAAGGTTACGCTTTCGCCAACGTGAATCCGGTGCCTCAGATCGATGAAAAATCTAAGACCGTCTCATTGACCTATTTCGTGGACCCGGGCAAGCGCGTGTACGTGCGCAGGATCAACTTTTCGGGTAATGCCAAGACCCGCGACGAGGTGTTGCGGCGGGAGATGCGCCAGATGGAGGGGGCGTGGTTCTCGACCGGCAAGGTGAACCGCTCCAAAACCCGGTTGCAAAAGCTGGGTTACTTCGAGGAGGTCAACGTTGAGACGCCGGCCGTTCCCGAAACCCCCGATCAGGTGGATGTCAATTATTCAGTCGTGGAACGGGCGTCGGGAAATCTATTGCTAGGCTTGGGGTTCTCGCAAACACAAGGGTTGATCTTCAATACCAGCGTGGTTCAGGACAACTTCCTCGGCAGCGGGAAACGGGTGAACTTTGCCTTCAACAATAGCGACGTGAACAGAGTATTTGCCTTGGGCTACATCGATCCCTATTTTACCATCGATGGCATCAGCCAAGGCTTCGATGTCTCCTACCGGGAGACCGACGCCGGGGATGCGAACATTACCCGCTTTGATTCCAAGGTCGCGAGCGCAGGGGTGAACTTCGGCATTCCGGTGTCGGAGTTTAATTTTCTCAATCTCGGTTTCAACTATGAGAATACCGAGATCAGCCAAGATGAGCGCTTCACGTCCGATGTGGTGCGAGATTTTATTGAGCGGCATGGCAAGAAGTTCGATGTGTTGCAGATAAGCTCCGGCTTTGCCTACGACACGCGCAATAAAGCGCTGTTGCCGGACCGCGGCACGTATCATCGCGTCCGGGGCCAAGTGGCGGTGCCGGGCGGGGATCTTCAGTATTATAAAATCGATTACGATGGCCGCTGGTTTTATCCCTTTACCGAGGACTATGTGCTCGCCCTGCAGGGACAGCTCGGTTATGGTGATGGATACGGCGAAACCGAAGTCCTGCCATTTTTCGAGAACTTCTACGCCGGCGGCCCGCGCACCGTGCGCGGTTACGAAGAGAACACCTTGGGGCCCGAGGACGAGGACAACCGTGCGCTCGGGGGGAATGTCATGATCGTCGCCAACGCCGAGCTCATCCTCCCCGTACCCTTTCTGACGGACGTGGAGTCGGTGCGAATTACCGCCTTCGTTGATGCGGGCAATGTTTATGGCGAGGACGAAGATATAGACTTAGATACGATCCGGCTCTCCGCGGGGCTCTCGGGCCTTTGGGTATCGCCCTTCGGGGTTTTAACCGTCAGCGTGGCGCAGCCTTTCAACGATAGCGACACCGATGATACGCAACCCTTTCAATTCACGTTTGGCACTTCGTTTTAATTGGAGCAATATCTTGAAGAAGCTTAAGTTATTTTCGAGTTTGATCGTTTTGTGCGGCGCCGTGGCGGGCACGCCGTCGCTGGCCGCGGATTTGCGCATCGGGGTGGTCAATCCCATCAAGGTGCTGGAGGCCGCCCCGCAGGCCGAGGACGCGCGGAAACGGCTCGAGCGTGAATTCGCGCCGCGCGATAAGAATCTGGTCGCGGCTCAAAGAAGGGCTAAACAGCTTGAAGACCGCCTGGCGAAGGATGCGCCGGTGATGAGCGATACCGAACGCCGCAAGATCGAGCGTGACATCATCGGCGTAAAACGCGATCTCAAACGCGACCAAGATGAGTTTAGAGAGGACCTGAATTTCCGCCGCAATGAAGAATTCGGCAAGATCCAGCGCCAAGTAGTCGAGGCGATCCAGATCCTTGCCAAGGAGCAGGGATTCGATGTCGTTCTCGGAGAAGGCGTGATCTACGCGAATGAGCGCGTGGACGTCACCAGCAAGGTCGTCGAGCGTTTGAAGAAAGGCTACAAAGGCAGGTAGTGCCCCGCCGATGCCCGTTCGCTTAGGCGATTCGCGAACATAGCGACGCTCGATACGGCCGAAGCGGGCGATGTATCGTTCTTGTTTGACCGGCGTTACCGGAATTTCCTGAAATTCACGGCAGCCTCCGCGGTCATACTGCATCCGGCCGAGTTGAGCGCATGCCCTGTCGCCGCATTGGTCACCGCGGATCCTTATCTAGCCTACGCGCGCGCCTCCAGCTTATTGAGCCCGCCACCCGCCTTCGATGCCGGCATTCATACCAGCGCTTGTATCGCTCCCACGGCCAGCGTGGATGCGAGCGCGCATGTGGGGGCTTTCGCGGTCGTTGAAGAAGGCGCTCGGATCGGGTCCCGTGCTTTCATCGGTCCGGGCTGTATTATCGGGCGCGCGGTGCGCATAGGCGATCACTCTTGTCTTAGCGCACGCGTTACGGTCATCAGCGGCGCGAGCATCGGCCAGCGCTGTCTGATTCACCCCGGGGCGGTGATCGGCGCGGACGGATTCGGTCTTGCCCGCGATCAAGGCGTGTGGATGAAGATCCCGCAAAACGCGAGCGTGCGCATCGGTGATGACGTGGAGATTGGGGCGAATACGACCATTGACCGCGGTACCTTCAAGGATACGGTCATAGAAGACGGCGTTAAGCTCGATAATCTCATCCAAATCGGACATAATGTGCGTATCGGCGCACACACCGCGATCGCGGGCTGCGTGGGCGTCTCGGGTAGCACGCGCATCGGTAAGCGTTGCATGATAGGCGGTGGCGCAGGCATCGCGGGACACATCGAGATTGCGGACGATGTCGTGATCAAGGGCGCTGCATCGGTCACCAAATCCATCCCCGTCGCGGGTGTCTACTCCTCCGTCTGGCCGGCGCGAGAGGACAAGGAATGGCGGCGGAAAGTCGCCCGCTTCAATAGGCTCGACAAGGAGATGATCCAACGCCGGAACGGTGCGCGCAGCGGCGTGAATGCCAGAAACGAGGGCGAGAGCTTGTGAACAAGCAGGCGTCGCGAAGGCGATAGATGTTACTCGATATTCAGAAAATACGGCGGCTGTTGCCGCACCGCTATCCGATCTTGCTTATTGATCGGGTGCTCGAGTGCGTGGAAGGTCAATCGCTGGTCGCGGTTAAAAACGTCACTATTAACGAACCTTTTTTCAGCGGTCATTTTCCCGATCGGCCGATCATGCCGGGCGTGCTGATTCTGGAGGCGCTGGCGCAAGCGACGGCACTGCTGACCTATAGCTCCGGACAGATCAAGTCCGATCCCGAGGCGACTTATTACCTCGTCGGTATCGATAAGTCACGCTTCAAAAAGCCGGTGGTTCCGGGCGACCAACTGCTCCTATATGTGCGGTTGGAGCGCGAGCTCCGCGGGATCTATCGCTTCGACGCCATCGCCCGCGTGGACGGTAAACCGGTGGCCACGGCCAAGATCATGGGAACCCATTCGGTTGTTAACCGTTGATAGATGCCCAGGCGATCGTAGATCCTGGCGCTAGGCTTGGAAGCGATGTAACGATTGGGCCCTGGTCTCTCATCGGGCCCGATGTGGAGATCGGGGACGGCACGTGGATTGGACCGCATGTCGTGATTGAGGGTCCGGCGCGCATCGGCCGAAACAATCGGATCTTCCAGTTTTGCTCGCTGGGCGCGGATCCCCAGGATAAGAAGTACGGCGGAGAGCGCGATCAAACCCGTCTCGAGATCGGCGATCGCAATACGCTACGCGAATACTGCACCATGAACCGCGGTACGGTCCAAGGCGGGGGGGTGACGCGGATCGGGGACGACAACTGGATCATGGCCTACGTGCACATCGCCCACGACTGCATCGTCGGCAGTCATACCGTGTTCGCGAACGGCGCCTCGCTCGCGGGTCACGTCATCGTCGAAGACTACGCGATTCTCGGCGGCTTCTCGCTGGTGCATCAGTTTTGCCGCGTCGGCGCGTATAGTTTCGCGGCCTTCTCGTCGATCGTCGTCAAAGACATTCCTCCCTACGTGATGATATCCCAGAAGCCGGCAAAGGTGCACGGGCTGAATCGGGAAGGGCTCAAACGCAATGGTTTGAGCAATGACACCATCAATCTCCTGCGGCGAGCGTATCGCATATTGTACCGTGAGAATCTCACCGTAGCCGAATCGATCGAGCGGCTCAAGGCCCTCGCGCCCGAGTCCCCGGAGATCGCGCGCTTGATCGAGTTCGTAGGAAAATGTACCCGTGGGATCATTCGCTGAGATCCCCAGTATGCACGCTGTCTTGAATAACGCCGGTTGCCGGTAAACCCCGCGCGTCCCACCATGCAAAGGCTGCGAGCGGCCGTCATCGGCGCGGGCTATCTGGGACGATTCCACGCACAGAAATATGCCGCGCTGCCTGATGTCGATCTGTGCGCGGTGGTCGACCTCATCGAGGAACGGGCGCTGGAAGTTGCCGCCCCGTCTCAAGCCCAAGCGCTCACCGATTATCGGCGCATACTCGATGTGGTCGATGTGGCGTCGGTGGTGGTGCCGCCCGAGTCGCACTACGCGGTGGCGAAAGATTGCTTGGCGGCCGGTGTCCATGTGCTCGTGGAAAAACCGATGACGCGCACGCTCGCCGAGGCCGACGAGCTGATCGCATTGGCCCGGCGTCAAGGATTGGTATTGCAGGTGGGGCACCTCGAACGGTTTAACCCCGCGTTACTCGCTTTACGCGGCATTCTGCACCAACCGATGTTCATCGAATCCCACCGCATCGCCTCCTTCCAACCGCGCAGGGCGGGGGTGAGCGTGGTGATGGATCTGATGATCCACGACATCGACATCATTCTCAATATAGTAGCGAGCGAGGTCGCGGCCATCCGCCCGATGGGGCTTTCCGTCCTGACGGCGGAGGTGGATATCGCGAACGCCCGGCTGGAGTTCGCCGATGGTTGCGTAGCCAACGTGACCGCCAGCCGTGTCAGCCACAGTCCGTTGCGCAAGATCCGGATCTTTCAAAGGGATTGTTATCTTTCGATCGATTACTTGGAACACAAGGTCACCATCGCCAGGCGCGAGCGAGATCGCGCTTCGGAGACAGGCGCGATGCGTATCGTTACCGAAGAAAAAAATATCGAGCGCGCCGATGCACTTCTGCTCGAGCTACAAGGCTTCGTGCACGCCGTAATTAATAAGACGCCGCCTGTCGTCTCGGGAGAAGACGGGCGACGCGCGCTCGCCGTCGCGCTCGCGATCACCGGCGCTATCGAGCACCGATTGCCGAGGCCAAACGCATGTGCCGGCGCCACGGAAGCTGTCTGAGCCATGGCGAAGATTCATCCGACCGCGCTCATTGATCCCGGCGCCCAAGTCGCGGAAGGCATCGCGGTCGGGCCGTTCGCGGTGATAGAAAATGATGTCAGCATCGGGCCCGAGTGCCGGATCGACGCCCATGCGGTCGTTAAGCGTTATTCGCGTCTCGGCCGGGGTAATACCATTCACGAGCACGCGATCATCGGAGGCGATCCGCAAGATCTGTCGTTCAAGCCTTGCGCCAGCTATGTCACGATCGGCGATGACAACGTGATCCGCGAAGGGGTGAGCATACACCGCGCGACCCGTGAGGGTGCAGCCACCTCACTCGGTGATGGAAACTTTCTCATGGCCAACGCCCATGTGGCGCATGATTGCACGCTGGGGAACTTCGTCGTCCTCGCCAATAGCGCGGCCCTCGGGGGCCACGTCTGCGTCGGGGATCGCGCGTTTATTTCCGCGAACGCCGCCGTCCATCAATTCTGCCGCATCGGACGCATCGCTATGATCTCGGGTCTTGCGGGTGTCAACATGGATTGCCTGCCGTTCACGCTAGTCACCGGTGCCCCGGCGCGGGTGGTGGGGCTCAACCGTGTCGGTTTGCAGCGCGCGGGGGTGAACGCTCAAGAGATCTCAGCGCTGAAGCGTGCTTACCAGCTGCTATTCTTGTCCGGTATGGGCACCCGCGATGCGCTCGCGGAGCTTGCAAGCTCGCCTTTCGCGCTGGTACGGGAGTGGTGCGAATTCATCGCGGCGTCCACTCGCGGGTTCGCGCGCCAACGAGGCTAAGGAAGCTCTCCAAGAGTGTCGCGAGCAAGCCCAGATGCGCGAAGCCGCGGAGCGAGTCGCGAGACATATCAGGTAGATAGGCGAGCGACGAGCGAGCACGCGACAAAGCAGATGCGGGTCTCATAGCGGCGCTGCGGTGCCGTGAGGATCATCTTGAAGTCGAGGGCGTCGGGGGCGCGCGCATGGAGGAGGCCGGATGCAAGGTGCTTTACCCGATGGACCGGTTGGCCGTCATGGGCGTCTTCGAGGTTCTCGGACGTTATCGCGAGTTAGCGGCAACGCGTGCTCGGCTTGCGGAACATTTCCTTTCGAGCCCTCCGGATCTCTTCGTCGGGATCGATGCGCCCGAGTTCAATCTCGTCCTGGAAGAACGCCTGCGGGCCGCCGGGGTGCGCACCGTGCACTATGTGAGCCCGCAGGTTTGGGCCTGGAGGCCCTGGCGGGTCCGGCGGGTTGCCCGTGCGGTGGACTTGATGCTGGTCTTGTTTCCCTTCGAGGAGAATTTTTACCAATCGCACGGTATCCCCGTGACGTTCGTCGGCCATCCGCTCGCCGATGAGATTGCCGATGCCAACGATAAGGAAGCGGCTCGCGCGGGTTTAGGGCTGTCTCCGGATCGGCCGGTGATCGCACTGCTGCCCGGCAGCCGGAGCAATGAGTGGCGGTATCACGTTGAACCGTTCTTGCAATCTGCCCTTGAACTGCGCAAAACGCGGCCCGATCTCCAGTGCGCGTTCGCCGCCTCGGGGCGCGAGGGCCGCTTATACATCGAAGGCATCCTCCAACGCCTCGACCCGGAAATACCGATTAAGGTATTTGAACACCGTACGCGCGAGGTGATCGCGGCCGCCGATGTGGTGCTTACCGTGTCCGGCACGGCGTCACTCGAGACCTTGCTCGTCGGCCGGCCCATGGTGGTGAGCTATCGCATGTCGGCGTTGAGCTATCTCGTCGCACGGTTTCTGGTACGCGTGCCTTATTTTTCACTGCCGAATCTGCTCGCGGGCCGACGTCTTGTGCCCGAGATCCTCCAGGGCGAGGTCGAACCGCGGCGCCTGGCGCGGGAAGTGTCGCGTTGGCTTGACGATCCGGTCGCGGTGGAGGATTTGCAACAAGCGTTTTCCGCGATCCGTCTGGTGTTGCGGCGGCAAGCCAGTCACACCGCGGCCGCGGCGCTATCCGATCTCGCGGGTAAGTAATTTGGCCTGCGCCGAACCCCTATCGGCAAGGAGGCTTTACGGAAGTACTTTCTTAGTGCCGCGGGCAAAAAAAACGTGGACCGACACCGATGTATCATTTGCCATGCGTCATCCAAAGTGGGTGGAATCCTGAGATTATATGAACGCCGATACATTTGAAACTGCGGTCATTCCGGCTGGGAAGCCGGAATCCAGTCGCCAGGGAAGGCAAGGGCCGAATACGTCCATGTGTCTGGATTCCGGGCAATCCATGCCCGGAATGACGGAGTATGCTTTCGACCGCCGCCCCACGAGCCGACTGGTGAAGCAACTCGACGAGGAGCGCAAGGCTGCCGTCGAGCAGTTAAAGCACGCTGTCTACTTCCGTCGGCAGGGTGGTCTGGCTACAGGATCGCTTCCCCAAGGCCAAGCTGCAGGGCGTGCAGGGGATGGTCAAGCTCGTGAACCGCAAGGAGATCGAGGCCGCCGGCTGGAGCCTGACCCCGGGCCGCTACGTCGGCGTCGCCTCGCCCGAGGAGAGCGACGACTTCGACTTCGAGCAGACCCTTCGCGACATCCACACCGAGCTGGCTGATCTGAACCGAGAAGCGGTGGAACTGGCCGCGAGAATAACCCAGAATTTCGAGGAGCTAGGGATATGACTCCACAGCCCGTCATTCCGGCGAAAGCCGGAATCCAGTAATGGTAAACAGACAGTGGTAAAATACCCAGCAGCGTATATCCTGGCCAGCAGTCGGGAGGAGTTGGGGATATGACGCCACAGCCCGTCATTCCGGCGAAAGCCGGAATCCAGTAATGGTGAACAGACAGTGGCAAAACAACCAGCAGTGTATATCCTCGCCAGTCGTCGGAATGGGACCCTTTATACCGGGGTCACATCGTCCCTTGCCGAGCGGATATGGCAACACAAGAACGACGTGACCGAGGGCTTCACGAAGCGACACGGGGTGCATCTCCTGGTTTGGTACGAGCTTTACGACACAATGGAGTCGGCTATCCGTCGCGAGAAGGCGATAAAGGAGTGGAAGCGCGAATGGAAGTTGGAGTTGATCGAGAAGACCAATCCCACCTGGCGAGACCTTTATGTGTCGATTGTCTGAATGGATTTGATCAATGGTCCAAGTGGGTACACGGCATTGCGGCGCAGGCCGGCCGACCCAGGGCTGTTTCTGGATTCCGGCTTTCGCCGGAATGACGGACACGAAGGTTCAGGAGAATTTCGAGGAGTTGGGGGCGTGACTTGGCATGCCTGCCGCCTTGGAGATGTCCTCACCTTGAAGCGTGGCCACGACTTGCCCGACTCTCGGCGGCAGGACGGCGATGTCCCGGTCGTATCTTCCCCTTTGAAGAAAAAGGGCTTTTCAAATTCCTATTTCTTAACGATGCCCCAGCCGGGATACAATACGGCGCCGACGCGGCCTGACGCAACCCGCTACGGTCCCGCAGCCTATCCCGCGGCAAGACCGGGACGAAGCCGGTGCTAAGTAACTTGATGCGGCGTGTGCTACTCTTTGCGAATGGGGCGCCCGCCGTCTACCAAGACGACGGATCGGCCTTCCATTTTATGTTAGGCGACTATCTGAGGGAGCGGAATGAGCGAGACTGAGAGTAAGCCCTCCTACGGCCCCGATGACGCAAGGGCCGAGTATCAGGCGGTCGTCGACTACCACGCGTCGATCGTCTCTTCGCGGTTCACGATCGCTGGCCTCTACGTCGCCGCCACCGGGTTTGTGGCCGCGGCCGTGTTCGCGGCCGACACGACTTGGTGGGCACGTTTTGGCGGCTCGGCATTTGCGCTGTGGCTCACCGTCTGCCTGTGGATCCTTGAGCTGAGGAGCAGAGCCCTGTTCACGAATGTCGCTCACCGCGGAATCGATATCGAGCATCGGTGCTGGGGTCTGGTCGATGGCGATTGGTATGCAGGCTTTTTCAGTCGTCAGTACAAAGAGCCGCCGGCAGCCGATCCGAACGGTCCGGAGGAACTTCACCGGAGGAGCGAACCAGACCGGCCACGCCTCGCGTGGGCAAGCAAGCCGATGTCCATTCGGCTGTCTCGCTTCATCAGTCACAGTATGGGTCTAGATCTGTTATATGCCGGCGGTCTTCTCTTTTGGGGTGCCCTGTTGGTTCGGGCCTTGTACAAGGTGTTGTGTTGAAGTTGCGCTTGCGGAGCGGCTATTCAGGTAGAGGTCGCCCAACAGGCCGATGCAGCCGACGGCCTTTTGACCGCCGCTGATCGACAAGGCGTTAGACCGCCCGAAACTGAGGAGATAAAGATGGTACGCTCGAATGTTTTCCTCTCCGGCTGGGAATACAACCGCCTGCTTCAGAGAGACGTAACGACACCCGTGCAGTCGGCACTGCCCGGACGGGTGCTCTGGACAGGGGCACTGCACTTTTGGCTTTTCGATAAGGTCTTCTGTACGAAAGAGTCGCTTGAGGGCGAGATACTGGCATACAACACGTTGGGTTGGGCAACGGGCCTTATTTTCGCTGAGCTTGCGGATCTCGGGTGGCTTGTTCCGGTCGATTGGGCCGAATGGGCCAAGACTAGGCCAGCATTTGCCAAGGAACTTCGGGCTACGCATGTGACGTTGGAGGATCAGCATGGCCTCCAGATACGTACCCTCCTAGCCAATGGACGATGGGAAGAACTTGACCGCATAAAGGCAGATCTCCTCCAGCCAATTCTTGCTGAGCGAGATTGCTTCCTCGATATTGGTCCAAACAGTTTGGAGCGATGGTTTGCTGACAGCGGAGCTTCAGCGAGCCCAGTGGCGCAGGCTGTCGCCGACGCAATTGCAGAGCCACTACGTCACGAGCCGAATACGTTGACGGTGTGTGAAGCACCTGGAGAGGGCCTGCCGGATCATGTCATGGCGACTCAACGAGCGGTGGAATTGGAATATGAGAAGCCCATGATTCCGCCATTACTTGCTGGCGACCTGCCCATAGAAGAATACCATGCGAAGCTTAGGAACCACGATAAGGCATACATGCCGGTGAATGAGAAGCTTATTCGCGGGTGGCGCGAAAATCGTGCAAATCTAAAAGATTTGCGAGCATATGCTAAGGAAACTATCTGGCCGAAACTCCACAACGACTGGCTGCCACGCGCGGAAAGAGATCCATCGTTTCTCCCCCAGCTACGGAAGCTTGTCCAGAGGGCGGTAAGGCGGGCGAAGTTTCCATTCATCGACAGGTCCACGGATTGGGGCGTGCGTATTGTCAGCGGTATAGCAGGCGGCGCCGCCGGTATCGGGCTAAACGCCGCTGGGGTTCAGGTCCATCCAGACATTACGCCCCTCGTACCAGCGATCACGGCCCTGTTGGCGGAAGCGCCCGGCGAATTGATGGTGAGTGCGATAAAGCGGCGGCGGGCGGCATCAGAGGAACTTAGGCTTTTCTATCAACGCGCCTTGCGCGTGCGAACGGGAGTCTAGCGGCCGATGCAAAAATGGCAACTTCGTTCATCGCGTGTTGTGCTCTCGAACCAATGGCTATCAGTCGAGCAAAGGGAGTATGAAATCGCTCCGGGTAAGGTCGTAAGCGATTACTTTGTCGTGCGTCGCGCTCCGTTCGCGATGGTTGTTGCGGAAGTCGATGCGCGCATAGTCATGGTGAACCAATATCGGCCCGCAACAGATGAGTTCTATACTAGCCTACCTGCCGGCTATATTGATAAGGGCGAAAGACCCGTGGATGCAGCCGCTAGGGAACTCCTCGAAGAAACTCGGTATCTGGCGATCAATCCGCAAGTTATAGCTGTCTTCGACCCCGTACCGGGTTATCTTGACTCGCGTTGCTATATCGTCAGCTGCCGAGCTACGCCGGCTCACGAGGCGTGCTGTTCCGATGAAACGGAAGTTGTTGAAGTCGAGCTAGTACCGAAGAGTATGATCCCTCAGTTGCTCGCCCAGAACGAAATCCGGGAGATGCAAGCGGCTGCAGCGCTCGGCCTTGTTCTCTCGAGACAGTTCTCTGTTTGAGTCCTCGGCGGCCTAACACGTGCGGCGTTATGGCTACGATTACTCTGAAAATCCCCGATGAATTGAATGCGGCACTTGAGGCAGCGAGTGCTCGCCAGCATATGTCCAAGTCCGCTGTGGTGCGCGCGGCGTTGGAAGAGGCACTGGCGCTAGAGGAGAAGGCGACCAATGCCGCTGCGGTTTGGGTGGAGACCTGGCGTGGCTGCCTTGCCGGACGTGAGGAAGCCAGCCCGGATGACGCGCGCTTGCGACACCTGTTGAGCAAGCACCTCCGTTGACCGCCGATCATGCGTCTCCTGCTGGATATCAATATTTTGCTGGACTTGGCCTTTCAGCGCCCCGGCGCGCCGGCATCCGCAGCCGTTATCGCCGCTTGCGGACGACAGCATCAGGGCTGGTTGGCCTGGCACACGTTGGCGACACTGGCCTATCTCATCGAACGGCAAGGTTCCGCGCAGGTTGCACGGGCGTTCATCGGACTTTTGCAGAGCTTCCTTAGCGCCGGAGTAAGACATACACGGCGCCGGTCCCACCGTCCGCGGGGCGGGCTGATGAAAACGCCAGTATGTCCTTGCGGCGCTGGAGCCAGAGGTTCAATTTACCTTTGAGCACCGGCTGCTTCTGGAACGATCCATGGCCCTTGCCATGGATAATGATTACGCAACGGTGGCCTGCCATGGTCGCGGACCGCAAGAACCGGGATAAGGCTTCCTTGGCGAGAGGCACCGTCATACCGTGGAGATCGAGCTGCGCCTGCATGCTAAAATCACCCCGCCGCAGCCGCCGCACGACTTCTCGGCGCACACCGCGGGCGAGAAAGAGCAACTCCTCGCCGGTCTCGAGATCGCTCGAGTCATAGTCGTCGCTCAAAAGGGCCTGCATGACCCGCAGCGTCTCAAGACGCGCCTGTTCCGCGATCGGTTCGGGGCGCGGCCGTTCGGGAAAGACGCTGTTATGGACGATGGGTTTCACCTCTCCCACGGCGTCGCGGAAGAGGGTGATCTCTTCGGTGGAGGGGGTCTTGACCATAGACTTGTCCACGGCAGCGCATTTCGCTTTTAGAGGCTGACATTCTGCGCGAAATCAGACCGCAAGCCAACAGTTACCTGTAGTTCTCCCCGTGCTACTTCTACGAGGATTGACAGCGAGAAAACCGTGGGGTTCCGTAAAATCTATTCCCCCGCGGTCTTGCCGCGGGGACCTTAGCGATGGGGTTTCCAAAGGGGAGAGGCGCAGCTCTCCCCTTGGTCGCCCCACGGGGTTGCATACCCCGTGGTGGCGAAATCTAAATTGACTTCGCCTCATGCGACCCACCGCCGCGCATTCTCGAACAATCGGAACCAAGGCCCGGCCTCGTACCGCCACGTCTTGGGCAACCATGAATATTGCCAGCGCAAGAAAACCCGCTCCGGGTGCGGCATGAGGATCGTGCAGCGTCCGTCGGTGGTGGTGAAGCCGGTCAATCCTCCCGGCGATCCGTTGGGATTGTTAGGGTAGACTTCGGTGGGTCTGCCATGATGATCGACAAAGCGCAGCGCCGCGGTTTGATTGTCCAAGGCTTGCCGCGCGCCGCCACCGGCCGAAAAATCCACGCGCCCTTCGCCGTGGGCGACGGGGATCGGGATCAGGGACCCAGCCATGCCGTCGAAGAGGATCGAGGACGAGGGCAGCACCTCGACCATCACCAGGCGCGCCTCGAACTGTTCGGAGACATTGCGCGCAAACCGTGGCCAATGGGCCGC
>MUGK01000092.1:0-10327 GCA_002007425.1 Chromatiales bacterium USCg_Taylor
TCAGCCAATCAAGCGGTCCAGGAGGAACTGTTGCATTACCTGGCGGCTTTGAAAGCTGCGTGAGATCGCCATCAACCGAGATTTATGCAACGCTAGGGTCAACGTGAAGCCCGGCGAGCGCTTGTCCTTCGAGGTGACCGCCGATGCCCTCGGCGAGTGGGCGTTTCACTGCCACATGCTTTATCACATGGAGGCCGGCATGTTCCGGAAGATCGTCGTCACCCGGAACGTCGATGCTTCGAGCTAAGCAAACCGGCGTAGGACCGATGCTAGGGCGGGGGCGAAATCCAACCATGCGTAACCTCTGGCCAGCGCTGCTATGGCTTAAGGTGACAAGCGTGGCGGCGGCTTCGCCGCTCGCCCAGCCCCACGGTGATCAGATCTTCACGTACGTCCAGGCGGAGCAGTTAGAGTACCGTGCCGCGACTGACGGGTTCGATACGTTCAGCTGGGATGTGCGGGGCTGGGTCGGTGGGGACTACAATCGCTTGTGGTTTAAGACCCAAGGGGATGATCGTATCGACGGTCCCGTGGAAAACAGCGAAGTGCAGCTCCGATACAGTCGGCTGATTAGCCCCTTCTGGGACCTGGCCGTCGGAGCCCGCTATGATGTGGAACCCGATCCCTCGCGAGCTTATGGCGTGTTCGCCCTCCATGGCCTCGCACCGTATCTTTATGAAGTGGATGCGGATCTGTTCGTCAGTGAGGAGGGCGACGTGTCCGCGCGCCTTGAGGTCGAGTACCCAATTCTAATTACGCAGCGATTGATCTTGCAGCCGTCGTTCGAATTGGACTTCGCCGTCCAGGAAGTGGAAGAGCTCCGCGTCGGCCCAGGACTGAGCCAGGTCGAGCTTGGCGTGCGGCTCCGCTACGAGATCACACGCGAGCTCGCGCCCTACGTGGGCTTCGTTTGGGAACGAAAAGTTGGCCAGACGGCGGATCTCGCGAGGGCGGTGGGAGAGGAGGTCGATACCCCAGCATTCGTGGCCGGTATGCGGTTCTGGTTCTAACGCTTAGGAGCCAGCTTTGTTTCGTGCCCCCCGTTTCTTGGGATCGCAGGTACGAAACTGCCTCGCGGCCAAGCTCACTTTGTTCCGATGAGTTAACACAGCTTAGCTGAACGACAAGTCGCCTGGGAAAAGGGTTCGCCTATGAAAAGTTATGGCCGGGCTTAAGGGCCTCCGAGAAACCGGGGGAACGTCACTCTCCGATCTCACCGAGGCATGGAGGCTCGACGGAATCGGTGGGGTCACGGGCACACCTGTAGTGGTGAACGGTGTGGTCTACTTCGGCGACTGGCACGGTATGGTACATCTGCTGGAACGCCACTTCACCGTCCGCAGAGGACAGGCTGACAGTCTCGCAGCGAAGCGTTGAGGAGGGCTTCCGGCTTCAGCGGCATCAGAACGAGTCAGCGCGGGGGGCGCAACCCAGCCAGGGTGACCGTGACGAGCCGGCGGACCGCGGCCTTGGACGGTAGGCTGCTGGCTGCTGTGAGGGCGTGGAGGCAGTAGCTCGCAAGCTCGTGAGGAGCGACATCATCCCGGAGGTCGCCGGTCTCTGCGCCCTCGGTCAACAGGTCCCGGATGAAGTCGCTGAGCTGCTGCTGCGCTCGGGCGACGTGCTCACCTCGATGCAGGAGTGCAGCGAGTTCGGTGCCGTGGAGCTCGTGGGAGTGGTGCTCGTGAGAAATGAGCGCGTAGGCCTCGAGCACAGCTTCGAGTCGCTCACCAGCGTCGCCGGCTTGGTCGCGGACTTCGGCGAGATGTTCGAGGTGGCCGGTGACCTGACGTTCGTGCCAGGCGACCAGGATCGCTTCGACGTCTGAGAAGTACTTGTACAGCGTCGCACGTCCGATGCCGGTCTTCTCGGCGATCTGCGACATCGTCACCGACGCCAGCCCGTGCTCGGCCACCAGCGCCGCAGTGGTGTCCAGGGTCGCGTCGCGCACCGCGCGGCGGTGCGCCTCGATCGTTTCGTTCCAGAGCTTCGGCACCACCCCAGTATACGCGACGACGATGTCGAGACAAACTGGTTTGACATAGACATACTGTCTCGGTAAACTGTTGCGTCATGAAAACTCTGACAACCACGCGCGACAGAGGAGACACCGTATGAAAAATTACCTGGCAATTGCAGCGGCGCTGCTGCTGGCCTCCTGCACTACCATGGGCAGCGGCGTGCCCAGGCTCAGCAAGCTGGACGCCGACGATGACGGCGAGATCAGCCGCGAGGAAGCGGCCAAGTCGCCCGAACTGATGGTTGCCTTCGACCGCGCCGACGCGAACGGCGACACCTACCTCGACCACGCGGAATTCCAGAGAGCGCTGGAGTTGATCCGTGAATCGGACCCCGGTGAACGGGACCGCGGTGAACGGGACCGCGGACACCAACCTCGACAGCACTGACGTGGCCGTCACGTGTTGAACACGTAGTGCAGCGCGATGCTGGTGAAGATCGCCAGGCCCAACCAACTGTTGTTCAGAAAGGCCCGGAAACAGCCCTTCGCGGTGCGCCGCCTGATCAGTTTCTGCTGGCGAAGCAGCCCCGGCCCTAGAGGAGACACACATGGTTGAGCCGCCCCCATACCCCGGCACACCACGCTGGGTGAAAGGGTTTGGGATCATCGGCGTCCTAGTCCTGCTGTTTGTCATCATGTTGCTCGCCGGCCATGGTGGCCCTGGTCGCCACATACCCGGGGGCGACACACCTGATGGCCACACACCGCCCGAGGGGCGCCACTGATGACCATGACACCCCGCCTCCGCAAGTTCGCGCTCACCGCGCATGTCACTTCCTCGGTCGGCTTGCTCGGCGCGGTCGCTGGCTTCCTAGCTCTCGCCGTCGCCGGTCTGACCCGCCAGGATGGTCAGATGGTGCGTGCCGCCTATCTCGCGATGGAGTTGACCGCCTGGTTCGTCATCGTCCCGTTGAGCTTCGCTTCGCTGCTAACCGGGCTCGTCCAGTCACTGGGCACCACGTGGGGCTTGTTCCGGCACTATTGGGTCCTGGTGAAACTCCTGCTAACCATCCTTGTCACCATCGTCTTGCTGCTGCAGATGGAGGGAATCAGCTACATAGCAGGCGTAGCAGCAGAGACGACATTGTCCAGTGCCGATCTCCGCGGGCTGCGGATCCAACTCGTGGTTCACGCCGCTGTCGGCCTGCTGGTGTTGCTCGTGCCCGCGGCGCTGTCGGTATACAAGCCGCGGGGCATGACCCGCTACGGGTGGCGTAAGCAGCACGAGCAGCGTACGGTGCTCGTGCCGTAGATGCAGCGACTCCTGCTCGGCCTCGACCGAGCGAACCGAACCGGTCAAGCCGGGCGACACCATCGTCGCGGCCACGGGCGCACTGGGCAGCGTGACCACGGTAACTCGCGCCCGCCGACGACGCGAGTCAGGATGGACAGTAAAGCGCCCACCACAAAGGAGATTTCATTGAAGATGCACATCGACACTGACGTCTGGACCGGACACGGCGTCTGTGAGGACATCAGGCCCGACATCTTCGAGGTCGGCGACGATCCGCCTCTCGCTCGGCGCCGACTATAAGCTGGACGACCGCTGGACGCCGACGCGGTCATTCCATCAGCACTAGCTGGCGGAACGGATGGTCAGTACCGGAACCTCGGAGGTGCGAACCACCCGCTCTGCCACACTCCCCAACATCATGTGCGACAGGCCGGTGCGCCCGTGGGTGCCCTCGCGTTAGCAATGCTGTTTCGCCTCGCATGGCATGCATTGATCGACTTGTGCCTCGTTCACACCGCTTCCACGCCCGCGCGTATGAGGCAGGCGCGTAAACGCTCGATCTCATCGAGGAGGTCCAGGATCACGGCGGCGGCCTCGGCGCTCGCCGCGAAGTCGCGCTCTAGCCGCGCGAGCCGGCGGGCACGCAAGAGATCCAGAGCGCCGAAGCGCCACGCCGTCTCATCCGGGCCCTCGGGCGACAGGACACCGACCTCGACTAGCTCCACGATCCACTCTACCTCGGTCCCGCAGGCCTCGACCATCTCCTCTAGCGACAACGCACCTTGCTCGCTGACGAGAATACCTGTGACGATGTCCGTGTCCATCTCGTTTCACACACCCAAGCTGCGGCGAGGGTTAAAGGCCAACTCCCGCGCCATGGTCTGATAAAGTTCTTTCGCACGCTCCGTCTCTGGAATGGGCAAGACCACCTCCAATACGAGATAGAGGTCTCCGGGCGGATCCCCGGGGATCCCGCGGCTCCGTAAGCGCAGCTTGCGCCCGCCCTGGGAGCGGGGCGGGACCTTGACCTCCACCGTGCCCCCCGGCGTAGGTGCCTTGACCGTGGCGCCGAGCGCCGCCTCCCAGGGTGCCACCGGCAGGCTCACGTAAAGGTCGCGACCGTCCACCCGGTAGAAGGCGTGGGGTTTGAACCCGACTTCAATGTAGAGATCACCGGCCCTCCCGCCCTTCATCCCGGCGGATCCTTGGCCGGCCAAGCGAATGAGCTGCCCTTCGCGGATCCCCTTGGGGATTTGCACGTTCAGCGTGCGCTCGCGTGCGGCAAGCCGCCCTTTAGCGTCGAGCTCAGGCACGCGCAGTGTCACGGTCCGCGTGGCCCCGCGGAAGGCGTCCTCGAGGTCGATGAGGATCTTGGCATGATGATCCTCGCCGCGACGGTGTACACCTGCCCCGTGCCTTGCCCCAACCGCGCCGCCGAAGAGCGTGGCGAAGAAATCGCTGAAGTCCCCACCGAAGGCCTCGCCGGCCGGGCTCCCACGGAACTCGAAGCCCGTGTCCCAGTCGGGCGGTGGGTGAAAGTCCTGACCGGGCTGCCACCCCGTCCCCAGCCGATCGTAGGCGGCGCGTTTCTTGGGGTCCTGCAACACCTCGTAGGCCTCGTTGATCTCCTTCATGCGCTCCGATGCATCCCGTTCCTTGCTGACGTCGGGATGATACTTGCGCGCGAGCTTGCGGTAAGCTCGCTTGATCTCGGCCTCGGCGGCCGAGCGCGCGACGCCCAGGGTCTGGTAATAGTCTTTAAACTCCACGTGCTTTCTTATCCATCGCCGGCCGAGCCGACCCTGACCTTAGCGCCCAGAGCACTCCTTTTGCTTGCGCCTCAATATTCTATACCGGAATGCCACTCGCCTTTCGGTAACCGTAGCAAAGAGGGGCTTGACCTTGATCAATGATTTGCAGGCCCCATATTGTATCGCATGACCGCAGTGCGCCGAAGCGGCGGACGCGGGGATAAATTTCTTCACTATGGAGGTACAACCATGTACGAGTCCTTGTTACGGTTTCCGACCGATCTGTTCGCCGAGCTAGAGCGGCTGCAACGTGAGATGCAGCACGGTTTCGGGGGCTTGGGTCTGCCATCGAGCATACGTGCGGTCGGTCGCGGCGCGTTTCCGGCGATCAATATCGGGAGCACGCCGACATCCATCCAGGTCTATGCGTTCGCGCCCGGCATCGATCCCGCGAAGCTTTCGGTCAGCATCGACCGTGGGCTACTGACTATCGCGGGCGAGCGGGCCTCGGACGTACCGGAGGAGAGCGAACAGCTCAGCCTCTACGCGCACGAGCGCGCCACCGGCTCCTTCAAGCGGGTAGTGAGCCTGCCGGAGGACGCCGATCCGGCGCGGGTCGAGGCGAGTTACCGCGATGGCGTCGTCCGCATCACCATCCAGCGGCAGGAATCGGCCCAGCCGAGGCGTATCGAGGTCAAGTGAGTCTAGTCATCAGTTTTCTTTGGAGGAATGAGTCATGAGCGAGAAGCGAGAAGTTGTACAGCGGGCGGAGGAACGGCACAGCCCGGCGATGGTGCCGGCGGTGGACGTGCTCGAAGACGAGACCGGGATCACGCTGTTTGCGGATCTGCCCGGCGTGCCCAAGGACAGGCTCACGGTGCGCGCGGACGGTGACGGCCTGCTCATCGAAGGCGAGGTTGTCCTGGAGACACCGGAGGGCGCGACCCCCGCCTACGCGGAGGTCCAGACGCTGCGCTTCCGGCGGCTGTTCACCCTGAGCCGGGAGTTGGATACCACGAAGAGCGACGCGGCGTTCAGGGACGGAGTGCTCAAGCTGCGCATCCCCAAGGCCGAGCACGCCCAACCGCGCCGGATCCAAGTCAACGTGAGCTGACGAACCCGGCACACTAGATCGGGATCGCGGCGCTGGTCGCGCATCCCGATCTGGTCCGCCGTGGCGCTCGAACCGACGACCACCGCGCCGAACGCGATCGTCGACGGTGTGATCTCGATCCGACCGCTGCGCCGAGAGCGGCGCGTCGACCGGGACCCCGAATCCGAGGAGGCGGCCGTCGCGCGTCCCGACGTAGACCCGGTTGGCGTCGATACCCGGGCTGGAGAACTTCGCGGCTTGTCCGATCGGCGCGCTGAACCTGAGCGCGAACGCTCCGTCGACCGGTACCGCGTCGTACGCGCGCAGTTGCGCGCCGTTGCCTGAGCCATCGGGTGACCACACGATCCAGAGGAGCGCAGTGCCCGACGCGGTGCCGTCGGACGTGACGGCCGGAGGCCCGGACGAGAACCCGAACGCGTCGGCGCTCGACGCGACGAGACCGAGTACCGGCGTCCCGCTGCCGTCGACCCCGTACTTGTACGCGCGGAGGTATCCCGACGTCCCGCTCGCGCTGTGGCCGCCCGAGGCGGTGGCCACGTACACGTAGCCGCCGTCGCCCGGCCACACCGCCGGCTTCGACCAGACCCCCCCGTACGGGCCGATCCGGGAGACGACGGCATCGGCGCCGTTCGCACCCTGCGCGAAGCCGCCGAGGTGGTCACGGTCGAGCACGTACACGTAGCCCTGCTTCCCCACCTGGACCATGAGGTTCCGGTGAGCCTCGGTCCCGAAGTGCTCCGAGGGGAGCGCGACGGGTGCACCGGAGCCGACGTCGGCGTCCCACTCGTTGAGGTGCTGGGCGTCGTAGGGCGCGAAGAAGTCCGAGGCGCGGAGCGAGTTGTCGGGCTGCACGGCGAGGCGCACGACGGCCGCGCCGAGCGCGTCGGGCGGGGACGCGCCGGGTGTCGGCCGGTTGGTCGCGTTGCCATTGCCGGTCGACAGGAAGATGCGGCCGGGTCCGTCGGACACGAGACCACCGCCCGACTGCCAGATCCCGGCACCCGGGCTGCCCCCTTGGTGGGCTTCGGTGGTCCAGAGGGTGGTGATGCGGCCGGCCGTCGAGATCCCGACGACCCAGCCCTCGTACGGACCGAAGTCGCAGTGGCCTCCGAACCCGGCGTAGACGACGCCGTCCATGAGCAGGAGACCGGGGCGCTGCATCTGGTTCGTCGCGTTGAACGCGTGGGTCGGGTCGTTGGCGGCCAGACCCTGGATCAACACCGGGAAGCCGGGTCGCTCGGCGCCGGTCGCCACGTCGATCGCGTGCGCCCACCACGCCGCGGGCCCCGAGGTGCCCGACCGATAGGTCTTGGCGAGGAGGTACGCGGTGTTGGTCGCGGGATCGATGGTCGGCGTCCCCGTGATGCCGATCGTGGGTGTGAGGTCGGTTGCGGGCCCAGCGCTGGGCGCCGCTCGCGGGGTCCAGCCCGTAGACGTTGCCGGCTTCGGTGGCGACGAGCAGCGTGCCCTGCGACACGAGCGGCTGCGCGTACACCTGGCCGACCACGTTGGCGCTGAACAGCTGCCCGAAGGTGCCACCACCGACGAGCGAAGGTGAGAGACCGGACTGGTTCGGATACCAGCTCGTGCGGAGCGCGGTGGCTCCCATCGTCGTGACGTCGGCATCGGCTGATTCTCCGGTTCGCGCGATGACGGCCGTCACCGACACGAGAGCCACCGCGAGGACGAGCAGCCCGCTGGTGACGCGCATCATTTGGGGCGTGCCAGCCGCGCACGCGTCGCGCCATTAGTCGTACTCACGTCCTTCCTCACCTTGCGGAGATCATCAAAGCTTATCTCGGGAACACGCTCGACGCTGCAATGGATAGATCGAAATCAGCGTAGAGCTCCGAAATGGCTGCATCCTGCGAACGTTACGACTTTGAAGCTACTTGAGCAAGCAAGCCGGCCGGATGGGGTATACTAAGGCGCGTATCGGTGCGCAGTTTTCGGGTCGCGGCCCGCGCTCAAAGCCTATCCGGTTTCCTGTAACTTTGGCTTGTCCTGCGTCAAAGGCATCATCATGAACCGTCGAAGAAAGATATTTGTCATCGCTTTAGTCGTTTGGTATGCGAGCTTTTCGATCGCCACGGCGATCGCACCGGCGGACCGCGAATTTTGGATGGCCGCGAGCATTTTACCGGTGCTCTTGGTGGCCGGCCTCGTGGCGACCTATCGGATTTTTCCATTATCCGGCATTTCCTATTTTCTGATCACGCTATTCCTGACATTACATACGATTGGTGTCCACTATACTTATGCAGAGGTGCCGTTCGGAAGCTGGTTGCAGCAGGCGCTCGCTTTGAATCGCAACCACTTCGATCGGATTGTCCATTTCTGTTTCGGATTCCTATTGACCTATCCCTGGGAGGAGTGGTTTCGTCGATTCGCGCATGTCCGCGGCTGGTTGCGATACTATCTGCCCAACATCACGATACTTGGTTTAAGCGGTCTCTGGGAGATTGTGGAATCCTGGTTCGCGGAGTTGATGAAGCCTGAACTTGGTCTCGTCTTTCTCGGATCACAGGGTGATATGTGGGATGCGCAAAAAGACATGAGCGCGGCGCTGTATGGCTCCCTTCTCTGCACGGTCCTGATTGTCTTGATCCAGACGCGGTGGACCGCTCCGCATCCTCGTGTATTGCCATCGGATCGCTCCTTGGAGGATCCCTCATGACATTCACCACACTATCAACGGGGCCCGGGCCGTCGCTCGGACAGAATCGGCTGCTTCAGATGTTGCTCGGCGGCTATCTCCTCCTATGGATAGTGCTCGCCATCTCGCCAGTCGATCGACAGGACTGGTTGCTAGAAAACATTCTAACCATGGTATCGGTAACGCTGCTCATCGTTACTTATCGCCGTTTCCGGTTTTCCGATCTCTCCTATGTCCTGATCATTCTTTTCATGATATTGCACGCGATCGGGGCTCATTACACCTATTCCAAAGTGCCGTTGGGATTCTGGCTGCAGGAAGTCATGGACCTCGATCGAAATCATTATGATCGCCTGGTGCACTTCGCGTTCGGTCTGCTCCTGGCCTATCCCGCCTACGAGTTGGTGCTCCGCTGTGCGAAGGCACGGCACGGGTGGGCACTCGTGCTTGCAGCCTCGACCATCGTTGCCATGAGCGGTTCCTTCGAAGTCCTCGAATCATGCGTGGCCCAAATCGTCAGTCCGGAGCTAGGCGCGGCTTATCTAGGCACTCAAGGGGATGAGTGGGACGCGCAAAAAGACACGACGATGGCCATCATAGGAGTGCTTATCTCCCTCGGGTTCGCGTTTCTAATTTCCGGATCAAATGGTAAAGCCGTCCTGCACGCGGAAGGTTAATTCGGTGCCGGGGTTCCGGTAAGATTTACATCCAGTTCGCCGGGGCAGATGGGAGACAGTCGAGACTTAGGCCCTGATGTAATCCGGGCTAGCGCCGGGGCCAGTCCATAGCCAAGATGCGCCCGATGGCCGCGAGATCGAGATGGGCCGCGACGGCATCGGCCAGCCGGTCGATGTTCGCGTCACGGATCTGGTGGTAATCAGGCGTTTGCGGCTCGCGCAGGCCCGCCCAGCGTAGCAGCGCGTTGCAGGCCGGGGCAGACTCGAACAACCCATGCAGATAGGTGCCGAGGATCTGGCCATCCGCCGAGAGAGCGCCCTCGATCCGGTCGTCCAGGTGCACGGCGGGGCGCTCGAGCGCCTCACCGGACGTCACGCCGGTATGAATTTCGTAACCGCTGACGGGGGCTTCGTCCAACGCTAGCCTGCCCGTCACGTTACGGAGTTGTTTGTGCCGCGCGAGGGTGGTGGCGATCGCGAGCAGCCCGAGACCGGCGCTGTTGCCGGGCTCGCCTTCCAGCCCGAACGGGTCGTGAATGGATCCGCCGAGCATCTGGAAACCGCCGCAGAGCCCGATGAGCTTACCGCCGTAGCGCAGGTGGCGAAGGATCGCTTGCTCCCATCCTTGGGCGCGCAACCACGCGAGGTCGGCGCGCACGCTCTTGGAACCTGGCAGAATAATCAGATCGCAGGCGGAGAAGGTCTCGCCCGGACCGAGATAGCGAAACTTCACCTGCGGATGCAAGCGCAGCGGATCGAAGTCGGTGTGATACCTCTGGGCGTACCTTAAACAGCATGAACTGCCTCACTTCTGCGCTGAGGATTTCGCGCACCTGACGACTGTGGCGCGTAGGCGACTGGCCTCGATGCAGAGG
>MUGK01000092.1:10380-20249 GCA_002007425.1 Chromatiales bacterium USCg_Taylor
ACTGGCCTCGATGCAGAGGCGCACAACGCTCGTTTGTGCATTCTGGAAACAAGCTGAACTGCCTCTCTGGTAACTTCACTAATTATGCAAGGCTCAATAAGTACATTCGCGGAGTGTCATTCCAGCGCAAACCGAGTGCACCTGCTGCGGAACGTTGGTTTAGTGGCGGCATTTCCTTCAATCCTGGCCTAGTCGCTATCGTTGGGAACAAAGGGAGCGGCAAGAGTGCGCTCGCTGATACCTTGGGATTTCTCGGGGCATGCAAAAACAGCGACTCATTCTCGTTTCTCAGCAAGCAGCGATTTCGCCATCCAACCGGGGGCTTCGCCTCGAATTTTGATGCCACTCTTGAATGGGAATCCGGCGAGCAAGTCACTAGATGCTTGGCTGATGCTGTAAAGCCTGAAGAGGTTGAGCGGCTCAAGTATTTGCCTCAGGACCATGTGGAAAAGGTCTGTAATGAACTTGTAGGAATTGGCGAAAGGGGTTTTGAACAAGAGTTGAAAGGTGTCATTTTTTCACACGTTCCAGAAGCACGGCGTTTGGGGCAGGCCACTCTTGATGATCTTGTTCGTTTCCAAACTGGCGAGAAGCAGAAGCGAATCGATTCCTTGCTGAGGCAACTCCGCGAGACAAGTCGGTCGCGGGCCGTGCTCGAAGCTCAGGCCGATCCTAGTGCTAAGCGGGAGCTTCAAGAAAAGATCAAACGACGCGAAATTGAGCTAGATGCTCACGAGAAAGTTAAGCCGGTAGAGCAACTCGATCCTTCCACAAGCAATGCGAGTTCATCCCCGGAACCGGAGGTGCTTCAAGGCTTAACCGCCGCCGAGAACGCCAAAAAGGCGATTGAAGACCAAATTACCCAGACGGAGGACAGGTTGCGAACCGCCGAACGTCGGCGTGCCGTGGCAAAACGACTGATCGAAAAGCTTGATAACTTTCAAAAGGATTTTAACGTTTTCGCTGCATCATTGAGTGAAGACGCTGAAGAGCTTGGATTGAACCCCGCCGACCTCGCGTCGTTATCCATTAGAAAATCAGACGCCGAAAATATTCTAAATGAAGCGGCGTTGGCAATCTCGTCTGCGAAGAAACAACTGGACGACACCGATCCTCTTGGGCTGAAAAACCAATTCAGTGATAGTCAGTTAAAGGTATCTGAGTTTCAGTCAAAGCTCGACTTACCGAATCGCGCCTATCAAGCATATCTCAAAGAATTGGGTGAGTGGCAAGAAAAGCGAACGAAGCTTGAAGGAGACGAACATGAGGCCGAATCACTAAAGGGGCTGAAAGCGGCACTCGCTGCGCTCGATGATTTGCCAGCGACCATAGCTACGCTGAAATCTCAGCAAAGCAATCTCGCGCTTGAGATCCACGCAGAGAAGCTCGGTCAAGCTTCGGTGTATCGAAGCCTCTATGAGCCTGTTCAGCAGTTCATTGACTCGCATGTGCTCGCAAGAGACAAATTGAAACTGGAATTCCGAGCAGAGTTAGCCAACGAGGATTTCGCGGATCGCCTGTTGGGGTTGCTGTTGCTTAACAGGCGAGGCAGCTTCATGGGCGTTGACGAAGGTCGTGCGAAAGCGGAGGGGCTGGTGCAGAACGCAAGATGGGAGGAAGCGGAGTCTGTCCGGTTATTTCTTGATGGTGTAGACCAGGCATTGCATACGGACCAGCGAGAGAATCCGCCTCTACCAGTCCAACTCAAGGACCAGGTAAAAGGAAAGAAGGTCGACGACGTCTTTGATCTGTTGTATGGACTGGAGTACATCCATCCGAGGTACATCCTGCGTTGGGAAGGCAAAGACCTCGCTATGCTTTCCCCGGGCGAACGTGGAACATTACTTCTCGTCTTCTATTTGCTGATCGACAAGGGTGACATGCCGCTGTTGATTGATCGGCCCGAAGGCAATCTTGATAATCATACTGTTGCCAAGGTGTTGGTGGATTGTATCCGAGAAGCCCGAAAGCGGCGACAGGTCTTAATCGTCACCCACAACCCGAATCTAGCAGTGGTCTGCGATGCTGACCAAATTATTCACGCGAGCATGGACAAGATGAACGGCAACGCGGTCACGTATTCATGTGGCGCCCTGGAGAACCCTGACATGAGTCAGCACGTGACGGACGTACTGGAAGGTACTCGCTGGGCCTTCGACGTGCGCGGCGCGAAATATGACGTTGGGAAATAAGCATGGCCAACGGGTACAACTTCGTCGCCGAAACCCAGGACGCAATCTACTTGCTCGAACCGAAGGCGCGTAACCAAATGAACGACGCCGAAGTCATCGCCAAGAAAGAGGTGGCGGTCAAGTGGTGAACGCTCGGCTGACCTCGCGTAATCAGCGCTTAGGAATCAGCGCCACGACGCGGACCGGCCCGCCGGAGCCGCCTTCGATCTTCATCGGCAGCGCGATGAGCGTCGCACCGCGCGGGGGAAGCGCTTCCAATCCCGTGAGATTCTCTAACCCCGGAACGTTCTTCGCGGCGGCGATCCGGTGGACGATGAAATCCTGAGCGCGCCCATAGTCGATCGAGGCGGTGTCGACCCCGAGTACGGCGACCTGGCGTTCTTCGACCAAAAGCCGTGCCGCCTCCGCGCCGTAGCTTGGGAAGCTGAGCCTCGCGGCCGCACCGCGCCGCTCGTCGCCGAGGTAATGCTTGCGGTCAGGCCAGAAACGGCTCCACCCCGTCCGCAAGAGGGCGATGCTTCCCGGAGCAACCGTTCCGTGCTTCTGCTCGAAAGCGAGAATGTCTCCGACGGTAAGCCGATAGTCGCGATCGCTCTGCGCTTTACGTGCAATGTCGATCACGACCGCCGGACCGATAAGCTCTTCCAGAGGCAGGGCTTCCAATGTAAGTTTGCCTTGCGCGAAATGGATCGGTGCGTCGATATGCGTGCCGCCGTGCTCGGGCGTGCAGAAGGTGTTCGCGCTATAGAAGTAACCGGCCGGCGTGTCACCATAGGCGAGGCGCCTAAGCTCGAAATTCCCGCGTTCGGTCGGCCAATAAATCGTTTGTTTGTTAAACGGTTGGGTGAGATCGACCAAGCGATAGGCGCCGGGGTCGAAGGCATGCGTCTCTTGCACAAGTGCGTGCAGTAACGAGGTAAGATAGATAAGCCGTTGACGTCGAATTCTGTTCATAGTGGAAGCCGAGTTGTTTCTTCGCCATTAATGCCCTAACCCCTGCGCATCCATTGTCTTACCATGATTTGGTTTTCAAAACCATAGGAAATCGGGTTTAATGCGCGCTATGAACGCGGCGAAAGATATCTTCTCCTACCGCAAGTACTGGGCGGCGCGGCTGACGCCCGCCCCCTTCCTACCGGTGACACGCGAGGAGATGGAGGCGCTCGGCTGGGATGCCTGCGACATCATCGTCGTCACGGGCGACGCCTACGTCGATCACCCGAGCTTCGGTATGGCGATCATCGGCCGGGTGCTGGAGGCGCAGGGATTTCGCGTCGGCATCATCGCCCAGCCGGACTGGCGCAGCGCCGATGCGTTTACCGTTCTCGGCCGGCCGAAGCTCTTCTTCGGCATCACCGCCGGCAACATGGATTCCATGGTCAACCGCTACACCTCGGACCGCCGTATCCGTTCCAACGATGCCTACACGCCGGGCGGCACAGCGGGTAAGCGTCCCGATCGATCCGTCATCGTCTACGCTCAGCGTGTGCGCGAGGTGTTTCACGAGGCGCCTATCATTATAGGCGGCATCGAGGCTTCGTTGCGCCGCATCGCGCATTTCGACTACTGGTCGGAAAAGATCCGCCGCTCGCTATTGCTCGATACGCGGGCCGATCTCCTGGTTTACGGCAACGCCGAGCGGGCGATCTGCGAAATCGCCCACCGGCTCGCCGCCGGAGACCCGATCGGCGCGCTCACCGAGATCCGCGGCACGGCATTTCTGCGCGACGCGCTGCCCGAGGGCTGGACCGAAATCGATTCCACGGCCATCGATACTCCAGGCCCGGTCAATCCGAAGATCGATCCCTACGCGATGGAAGCCGAACGCCTTGCCGCGGGGCCGCCACCGGCGGCGAACGTCGTCCGATTCGTAAAGCGACTTCCAACCGCAGAGCGTGCAGTCGTGCGCCTACCCGCCCATGAGCAGGTCGCGAGCGATCCGGTACTGTACGCGCACGCCTCGCGCATCTTGCATATCGAGTCCAACCCCGGCAACGCCCGGGCGCTCGTGCAGCAACACGGCGACAAGGACCTGTGGCTCAATCCCCCGCCGATCCCGCTGACGAGCAAGGAGATGGACGCGATCTATGAGCTTCCCTATGCGCGCTTGCCGCACCCCGGATATGGCGGCGCGCGCATACCGGCCTACGAGATGATCCGCTTCTCGATCACTATCCAGCGCGGCTGCTTCGGCGGCTGCACCTTCTGCTCCATCACCGAGCACGAGGGCCGCATCATCCAGAGCCGCTCGGAGGATTCTGTGGTGCGCGAGATCGAGACCATCCGCGACACGGTGCCCGGCTTTACGGGCGTCATCTCGGATCTCGGGGGGCCGACCGCCAACATGTGGCGGCTCCACTGCAAGAGCCGCGAGATCGAGTCGGTGTGCCGAAGGCTGTCGTGCGTTTATCCCACGATTTGCAAGAACCTCAACACTGATCACACGCCGCTCATTCGCCTCTATCGGCGCGCGCGCGCCTTGCCGGGCGTGAAGAAAGTCCTCATCGCTTCCGGCCTCCGCTACGACCTGGCCGTGCAATCGCCCGAATACGTCAAGGAGCTTGCCCAGCACCATGTCGGCGGTTATCTCAAGATCGCCCCGGAACATATCGCGGAAGGACCGCTCGGGAAGATGATGAAACCGGGGGTGGGGAGCTACTACCGTTTCAAGGAGCTTTTCGACAAGTACTCAAAGGAAGCCGGAAAGGAACAATACCTCATCCCTTATTTCATCGCGGCGCATCCGGGTACCACGGACGAGGATATGTTGCAGCTCGCGTTGTGGCTGAAGAAGAATGGCTACCGCGCCGATCAAGTGCAGGCTTTTTTGCCTTCGCCCATGGCGCTGGCCACCGCCATGTACCACTCCGGCAAAAATCCCTTGCACCGGGTGACGCGCGCAAGCGAGGCCGTGCACATTCCCAAGGGCCTCAAGATCCGCCGGCTGCACAAGGCGTTTCTCCGTTACCATGATGCGAACAATTGGCCGCTGTTGCGCGCGGCGCTCAAGCGCATGGGGCGCGCCGATCTGATCGGCAGTCGCAAGCACTGCCTGGTTCCCATCTATCAGCCCGCGGGCACCGGACAGGCGCCGGAGGGTAAACGCCGCGACTCGCCGCAACGGCCCTTCCTGACCCAACATACCGGGTTGCCGCCCCAGGGCGAAGCAAGACAACGTTTTCCTAGCTCGCGCCCACCGGCGTTCAATCTGCATCCCGGCAGCCCCACCGGCCGCGGCAAACGCTGACGAGAAAGCCGCGAGCGGTCGGGCGCACGCAATTCATCAGCCTCACTTGTTCGGCATACCTTTCTCTAGTATTACGGAGCCGGGTAGGCGAGGAGCGAGCGGGCTGACCCGCAGACCGGGTTTTGACCCTGAGGTTGGGGCGTCGCCGGTGGTTAACGCGACGCCTTTTCGTTCTTTAACGCCTTTGTTGTAATTAAGCCGGAAAAGGTCGGAATTGCTATTCATAGTGCAACGCAAGCCACACGGTTTTTTCCGTGTCCCTAGCCATGAATAACCAGTTCTTCGAAAGGCCCATTCTAAACTCTCCCTATGAGTACTCGTCTCGTCACTGGGAGCTCGATGTGCAGGGCCAGCCGACTCAGAGAATCATTGAGCGCCGCCGTCGAGCGGAGTTCATCACGCCGATTCCGAAACCGAAAAAGCGCAAGGCTTCGGTTGAACAGACGTCCTTGTTGTTCGAATCTGAAAGGCGATGACAAAAAGGAGGCGGAGAAGAACAACGAAGCCGCTCGTCTCTGGATTTCCGGCCTGGAGGTCGTGAATCGCAAACTCGGCGTGGCACGCGTGATCGACTTGTCCGCGACCCCGTTCTTTCTGCGCGGCTCAGGCTATGCCGAGGGCACGCTCTTCCCGTGGACGATGAGCGACTTCTCACTGATGGACGCCATAGAGTGCGGCATCGTGAAATTGCCGCGCGTCCCGGTGGCACAAAACATCCCCGGCGATGAGATGCCCATGTTCCGCGATCTCTGGGAGAACATCCGCAAAGACATGCCGAGGAAAGGCCGTGGAAAAGCAGAGGTGCTCGATCCCCTGGCGCTGCCTGCGCGGTTGCAAACAGCCCTTCAGGCGTTGTACGGGCATTACGAGAAGACTTACAAGCTGTGGGAAGAAGCCAAGATCCGTGTGCCACCCTGCTTTATCGTCGTCTGCCAGAACACCGCAATCTCAAAGTTGGTGTACGACTTCATCTCCGGCTTCCATCGCCAGAACGACGATGGTTCGACGACGCTCGAAAACGGCCGCCTCCCGCTGTTCCGCAACTTCGACGAGCACGGCAACCCGCTCCCGCGGCCGAACACGTTGCTCATCGACAGCGAGCAGCTCGAATCCGGTGAAGGGCTTGATGACAATTTCCGCGGCATGGCCGCCGATGAGATCGAGCGCTTCCGCCGCGAGATCCTCGAACGCGGCGGCCAACTCGCCGATGAACTGCAACAGGGAAAAGAACTCGATGATGTGACACTGCTCCGCGAAGTGATGAATACCGTCGGTAAGTACGGCCAATTGGCTGGATCGATCCGCTGCGTCGTCTCCGTCTCGATGCTCACCGAGGGCTGGGATGCCAATACCGTCACCCACGTGCTAGGCGTCCGCGCCTTCGGTACCCAGCTCTTTCGCGAGCAGGTCATCGGACGGGCGCTCCGCCGCCAGTCCTACGACCTGAACGAAGAAGATCTCTTCACTGTGGAATACGCCGATGTGCTGGGGATCCCCTTCGATTTCACCGCCAAGCCGGTGGTCGCGCCGCCGCAGCCGCCGCGCGAGACCATCCAGGTCAAGGCTATGCGGCCCGATCGCGATGCGCTCGAAATCTGCTTCCCGCGCGTCGAAGGCTACCGTGTCGAACTGCCAGAAGAACGGCTGACTGCCGAATTCAATGACGATTCCGTGCTGGAGCTAACCCCGGATCTGGTTGGCCCGTCCATCACCAAAAACGCAGGCATCATCGGCGAGTCCGTCGATCTCAGTCTGGAGCACCTGGGAGACCTGCGGCCCTCCACGCTGCTATTCCATCTCACCCAGCGACTGCTTTACACGAAATGGCGCGACCCTGGCGAAGCGCCTAAGCTCCACCTCTTCGGCCAGTTGAAGCGCATCACCCGGCAATGGCTGGATGGCTTCCTGATCTGCAAAGGCGAAACCTACCCCGCGCTGCTCATGTACCAGGGGCTGGCCGACATGGCCTGTAACCGCATTACCACCGGCATCACGCGCAAGTTTGTAGGCGAGCGCCCGATCAAGGCCGTGCTCGATCCCTATAACCCTACCGACTCCACCGCGCATGTCCGTTTCAATACCTCGAAAACACTGCGCTGGGAAACCGATGCCCGCCGCTGCCACCTCAACTGGGTGGTGCTCGACAGCGATTGGGAGGCGGAGTTCTGCCGGGTGGCGGAGGCGCACCCGCGTGTCCGGGCCTATGTCAAGAACCACAACCTCGGTCTTGAAGTACCTTACCGCTACGGTTCGGAGACGCGCAAGTATCTGCCCGACTTCATAGTACTGGTGGACGACGGGCACGGCGAAAACGACCCCCTGCATCTCATCGTCGAAATCAAGGGTTACCAGCGCGAGGACGCCAAGGAGAAAAATCTACCATGGAGACTTACTGGGTGCCCGGTGTCAATCATCTCGGGACACATGGCCGCTGGGCTTTTGGCGAGTTTACCGAGGTGTATCAGATCGAGGCCGACTTCGAAGCGAAAGTCGAAGCCGAGTTCAGTAAAATGATCGAAACGCATACGGGGGCCAGTGCGCTCGGAGTAATCGGGTGAGTCCAATTAGCAGCGATACGCATCCGGTGGCATCATTAAAGATATCGGTGGAAGAACGGCTCCAATATGAATAAAAACGAAACATTGAAACTCCTTCGAGCCCACAAACCGTACTTGGCCCGCGAGTTCGGCGTCACCGCTTTGGCTCTGTTCGGCTCTGCCGCGCGCGATGTCGCGGGCGCGACCAGCGACATCGATATCCTGATTGCCTTCGATGGCCCGGCGACATCAAAGCGTTATTTCGGTGTCCAGTTCTATCTGGAAGACCTAATGCGCCGCCCTGTGGATCTGGTGACGGAAAAGGCGCTGCGTCCGGAGCTACGTCCCCATATTGAGCGGGAGGCCATCCGTGTCTAATGTGGGGCAGGGCGAGCGCGAGTGGCGTTTCTATGTTGACGACATGATCGCCTTCGCACAGAAGGTCCTGTCTTACACCAACGGATTGGATCAGTCCGGTTTCGTTGCCGATGGGCTTACCTACGACGCCACTCTGCGTAACCTGGAGCTGATCGGCGAGGCAGCTACCCGCATCCCCGACGCGGTGCGCGCCGCTCATCCCGACATCCCATGGCGGCTGATCATCGCCACGCGCAACCGCCTGATGCACGCCTACTTGGGCATTGACGACGACACCCTTTGGAGCATCATTCAGGACGACATTCCCGCGCTGCTGGCGGCCTTGCAGAAGCTCAAGCAAGCCCACCCGTGATATGACCGCAACAAGACGGATAGCTCTCCATGGCCAGAAACAAATCGGATACCAAGAAAACCGTCGAAACCCTCAAGCACGACGGGGCTACGCGTAAAAACATCCCGACTGCCGAACATCAGTCGGTGATGCAGAAGCACGAGCAAAGCCCCGTCCGCGTCGCCTACGAGCGCGGCGCAGCCGGGCTCGACGATGCAAAAGAGCGGCGCAACCGCGACCTCGATCCGCAGCTCGTCTGGCGCGGCAAGGACGAGCAGGACTGGAGCGACCTCGTCGTCCACGCCCCGCCGCTCTATATCCAGGAGAAGGTACACCCCAAGGTGCTCATCGACGACCTGCTCAAGCAGACTCGCGAACAGCGCGCGCAAGAAGTCGGCGCGCAGATCGGCCTCTTTGGCGACTTCAGCGGCATCCCCGAGGGCGTGGACAAAACCGAGTTCTACCAGCACGACCAGAATTGGTCGAACCGCATGATCCTGGGCGACAGTCTACAGGTGATGGCCAGCCTCGCCGAGCGCGAGGGGCTGCGCGGCAAGGTGCAGTGCATCTACCTCGACCCGCCCCTACGGCATTAAATTCAACAGCAACTTCCAGTGGAGCACGACCAGCCGCGACGTGAAGGACGGCAACGCCGGTCACATCACCCGCGAGCCCGAGCAGGTGAAAGCTTTCCGCGACACCTGGCGCGACGGCATCCACAGCTACCTCACCTACCTGCGCGACCGGCTGACCGTGGCACGGGATTTACTGAAGGATTCCGGTTCGATTTTTCGTGCAGATCTGCATCGTGTTCGCGCGGTGATGGATGAGGTGTTTGGGGATAAAAACCTCGTCAGCTTGATTGCATTCGTGAAAACTCAGGCGCTCGGCGCGGAATTTCTGCCCGGTGCTTACGACTACATCGTGTGGTTTGCGAAGGATAAGAAGCACACGAAGTTTCGCCCGCTGCTCACTCAGAAGAGCGAAGGCGTAGATATGGCAACGTTCGCTTGGGTAACTCAGTGAGGTAAGCCCCCGGCTTTGCCGGGGGACTCACCGTGGTTTGACCTGTACTACGGTCGGTGTGAATCGAGGTACCATCAAAGGGTGTGTAAAAAGGTGAAGGCGATGTACCCTTTCTGTTGTAACCAAGAAAACCGGGCTGGCAGGCCCGAGAAGAAAGG
>MUGK01000093.1 GCA_002007425.1 Chromatiales bacterium USCg_Taylor
ATCCTCCCATCATGAACAGCTACCCGCTCCTAGTTCAGGCTCATCTTGTGTTAGAAATAAGCCCCACCTTCAGGCTCATCTAGCATTGGAAGAGACTACTTCTTGACGGAAGCTCATCAAAAGCGTATAAACCGGCAGTCTTGCCGAGCAGGTCATAAACGGCGCGGCGAGAATCGTCGCTAAACGATCGCGCGGATCGGCGATCACCCGCGTCGCCATAATCCCCGGCACCGCACAGGCGAAGCTCGATAGCATCGGGATAAAGGATTGGCCCGACAAACCACAAAAGCGCATCAAACGATCCATGAGAAACGCGGCCCGCGCCATGTACCCCGTATCTTCCAGTAAGATAATGAACACCGACAAAATTAGGATCTGGGGAAGAAACACGACGACACTCCCGACACCTGCGATCATGCCATCGACGATGAGACTCGCTAGCGCTCCCTCGGGAAGCTGTCGCGAAACGAATTCTCCGAGATGGCGCGTCAGCGCGTCGATCCCGTCCACCATCGGCGTCGCCCAAGAAAATACGGCCTGAAACACAAGCGCCATGACGCCTAAAAACAGCGCCGTCCCGAGCAGGGGATGGCTCACCAGCCGGTCAGCGCGATCGGACCAACCCCGGAGCCTGTCAGACCGCGTCTCCGCCTGGGCGAGGATGCGGTTGATCCATTCGTAGCGACAACGCGCATCCGCGGCGGCCAGCGATTCGGTCGCAAACCCGAGTACCGCGCGCGCCTCGCTTAAGCGCTCCGCCACTTCCGCGCCCGCCGCCGCGCGCAGCCGCTCAAGCACCAACCCACCCTCGTCAATCAAGGCACGCTCGATGTCATGCGGGACGATGGCGCGCCCAAGTTGACGGAATCCATCCGCGAGCGTGCCGGCGGCCTCCTTGACGGCGGGCATCAGCGCCAGGCGAGGGGCGCGAGGGTGGCGCAGGGTTCGGTCCAAGGCCGACCGCAACGCCCCGATTCCCTCCGATCGAGACGCAACCACAGGAATCACAGCGCACTGAAGCTCATGCTCTAAGTGTTTGACGCTTAGAGCGATCCCTCTCGATCGCGCGACGTCCATCATATTTAGCGCGACGAGGACCGGCAACCCAAGCTCCAGGATCTGGCTGGCTAAGAAAAGATTACGCCTGAGATTAGACGCATCGGCGACTATTAATACCGCATCGGGAGTACCCAGATCCGGGATCCGGCCCAGTAAAACGTCCAAGGCGACCATCTCATCCGGCGACTGCGCGGACAAGGAATACATTCCAGGAAGATCGACCAGATGAGCCTCTCCGTGGTCGAGACTCAGGATCCCGAGGCGGCGTTCTACCGTGACACCGGGATAATTGGCTACTTTTGGGCGTAAACCCGTGAGGGCATTGAAAACCGTGCTCTTACCGACGTTCGGGTTTCCAACAACCGCAATCGTCGGTCGTTGTAGCTCAGCCCGGTTCGAAGACAACGGGTCCACGCCATTTCTCGGGCAACCGGGGCGACTATGCGACGTCTTCGACTAAAATCATGCGGGCCTCGCTCTTTCGCAGGGCCGCGCGCACGAAGGTCAACATCGCGCCAGCGATCAGCCCAAGCTGCATAATGCGCTGCGCCAAGGCATTCGACTCCGCGAACCCGACCACTCTCGCCCGCTGGCCGGGCTTGAGGTCGGCAAGCGTGCGTTCCTGCGCCGACGCGGACTGGGCCTTCCGATTGCTTAGGTGGGACAAGGCGCCTCGATCACGGACACCTCAATATGATCCGCGTGCTCTTTGCTCATTGCCCAACGCGTTTCCTCCAAAGCGACCGCGATGGGGTCCCCATGGCGCAAAACCGAGATCTGCGCCCCAGGGTGTATTCCGCGGGCCGCGAGTTGGTCGACTAGCGCCGCGGATTGAGACCGGACCTTCACCACAATTGCAACGTCACCGGCGGCAAGGTTTCCTAGGTTCATACGTTCATTACCCGTTTTAGGTATAGGACGTATTGTATCATAGATGATAACGATGTCGATTCGCATTTACACTTACCCATGCGTCTTGCCTTTTTGCGGAGAGCATTCAGTGAATCCAGGCAAAAGCCCTGGCGTTTTCCCTTATTCAGCTTGCGGACGCCGTTTCATCAAGCGCTCGAGGACGGGTGTAATGATAAATTCGATGGCTAGAATTTTTTTTCCTGCCGGCACCACAATCGTGTCATGCCGCGACATGAAGGCGCCATCCAACACCTCGATTAAATAGCGGAAATCGACTTGCAGCTTCTTGACATTTCGAACATGGATGATGACAAAGCTCTCTTCATCGCCTGGGATTTCCTCGGCGGCGAAGGGGTTCGAGGTATCCACGGTCGGCACGCGTTGAAAGTTGATATCCGTGCGCGAAAATTGCGGGGTGATATAGTAGACATAATCGTGCATGCGATTGAGGATCATACGAGTTGCCGAGGCGGTCGTATAACCCCTCACGACCCGGTCCCTGTGGATTTTTTGGATCCATTCAAGATTAATAATCGGTACCACGCCGATACATAAATCAATGTAGCGGAGAACATTCACCGAATCGGCTATTAATGCCCCGTGGAGTCCTTCATAGAACAACAAATCGGTGTCCGACGGCAAGTCTTCCCACGCCGTGAAGGTTCCCGGCGGTTGATGGTGGCGAGCTGCCTGCTCTTCGTTATGGACATAATAGCGGCGCCGCCCACAGCCGGTGTCCGCGTAGCGTTTAAAGAGCCATTCGAGCTCGTCGAAAAAGTTACCTTCCGGGCCGAAATGGGTTAAATGGCGGCCTTCCCGCTCCGCCTGTTCCGCCGCGGTTTGCATCTCGGAACGATCGTAACGATGAAAACAATCCCCTTCGATGATGGCGGGTTGGAGTTGCTCGCGGCGAAACAGATGCAAAAAGGCACGCCGCATATAGGTCGTCCCGGCGCCCGATGAACCGGTCACGGCAACGATCGGATGTTTTATCGACACGCAAACATTGCCTAATTCCGAACTGGGAACGTATATACTGCGCGCTTGCGACGTTTCTTTCTAGAGTCGATCCGGGGTGCAGGGAATGCGAGCGGAGAATACGGGGGCAGGGAGCGGTTCACGCTCGGGCAGCAAATCCTCGACAGGTACCCCTATGGCGGATGCCGCTGTGATCGATAGCCGGACGCTTTACCTCCGTCTTCTGCGATATGTCCATCCCTACCGGCGGACGTTCGCTATCTCCCTCCTCAGCATGGTCCTGCTGGCATGCACCGAACCCATCTTGCCGGCCTTGCTCAAGCCCTTGCTCGACGGCAGCTTCATCGAGCAGGACGCCGGCGCACGGCTGACAGTACCCGGTCTCCTCGTCTTACTCTTCCTATTTCGCGGGGGGATCACCTATGCCAGCGATGTGTCCGTGAACTGGGTCGCTCAGAAAGTCGTGCTCGATCTTCGCCAGCAAATGTTTCGCAATCTGGTGATGCTGCCCTCGGCTTATTTCGACACCACCAATTCCAGCGTCTTGATCTCTAAGCTCAGCTTCGACGTGGCGCAGGTGGCGCAAGCCGCAACGCGCGGCGTGACCGTGCTGGTCAAAGATTCACTCGCGGTGCTCGGCTTGTTCTGCTACATGCTGTACCTGAACTGGATGTTGTCGTTGACGGTGCTCATCATCGTGCCCGTGGTCGGTTTGGTGATCTTAAGCGCGAGCCGGCGTTTGCGCGTGATGAGTCAGAAAGTGCAACACTCCATGGGAGCAATCACTGAAGTGGCCCAGGAAACGATCGATTGCCATAAGGCGGTCAAGATCTATCACGGGCGAGATTACGAAACGGGGCGCTTCTACCGGGCGGCGGATGAAAATCGAAAGTTCACGATGAAGATCGCGACAGTCTCCGCCGCCAATGTCCCGATCATCCAAGCGCTGATGGCGGTGGTCTTAGCTGCAGTCACCTACCTGGCGGCCACCTTATCGGTCGCCGGCGAGTTGACCATCGGCGATTTCGTCGCCTTTTTTACCGCGATGACTTTACTGCTACCGCCCATTAAACGCATCACCGGGATCAACGAGCATCTGCAACGCGGTTTGGCGGCGGCGCAAAGCGTGTTCAGCCTGATTGACGAAGCGCCGGAACCAGACAGCGGAGCGAGGTATTGCAAACGGGCACACGGGGACATCGAGTATGAAAACGTCAGCCTCGCCTACGAGCCGCGCCTCAGTCCCGCGCTGCACGGGATCTCGGTCAAGATCGAAGCGGGCGAGACCATAGCGTTGGTGGGGCCCTCGGGCAGCGGGAAATCAAGCTTCGCCAATCTACTGCCGCGGTTTTATCATCCGAGCCGGGGACGTATCCTGCTCGATGGCGTGGACATTGCCGATCTTAGCTTGGACGCTCTCAGACGGAATATCGCCCTCGTGACCCAAGAGGTGCTGTTATTCAACGACTCGGTTCGTAACAACATCGCCTACGGCGCGATGCGCGAGGCGAGCGCGGCGGCCATCCAGAGGGCGGTCGAGGCGGCGCATGTCAGCGACTTCATCGCGACGATGCCGGAGGGGCTGGACACATTGATCGGCGAAAATGGCGTCCGCCTCTCCGGCGGCCAACGTCAGCGGCTGGCCATCGCGCGCGCCATCCTCAAGGATGCCCCCCTCTTGATCCTGGATGAAGCGACATCCTCATTGGATTCCATCTCCGAGCAGCACATCCAGGCGGCACTGGATACCCTGCGCCGTGGACGCACGTGCATCATCATCGCGCACCGTTTATCGACGATTGAAAGCGCGGATCGCATCATCGTGCTGAAGCACGGAAAAATCGAAGAGATCGGCACCCACGACGAGCTCCTCCGGTGCCACGGAACCTATGCCCGGCTGCACCGGCTTCAGTTCAAATCGCATGCCGCGGCCATCGAGATGCACCCCCGGCGCGGGGACGAGACCGCGAAGATTAAAAAAACCATGCAAGAATAGGCTCCACCCGCAAGCCGCGTTTGAGAGCACGCCCCATGGCAAAGAAAACCAACGCCCTCGCCGAGCCGTATCCCGGCCCGGCCGATCCACCGATCCACGTCGGGTGGCGGGAGTGGGTTGCGTTTCCCGATCTGCGCCTTCCCGCCATCAAGGCTAAGATGGACAGCGGCGCGCGTACCTCGGCGTTGCATACGTTCAAACTGCACACCTATGAAACTGCTGGACACCTCAAGATTAAATTCTGGCTCCATCCCTTGCAATGCCGGACCGATATCACGCGGGTGTGCACCGCGGACGTCGTGGATAGTCGCACCGTGAGCGATTCGGGAGGACATCGCGAGCAACGCTTCGTCATTCGCTCCAGCGTGCGCTTCATGGACAGAGCCTGGCCGATTGAAATCACGCTCACCAATCGCGAGGACATGCTATTCCGCCTGCTGCTTGGGCGCACGGCGATGGCGGCCGGGGGACTGATCGTGGATCCCGGGAAATCCTTCATCGGCGGCCGCGCTTTACGCCGTGTTTATCTCCAATCGAGCCAGGGCTTACCGGCTGTCGAGCCGCCTTCATGAAGATTGCCATTCTGTCGCGCAATCCGAAACTCTATTCGACCCGCCGCTTGGTGGAGGCCGCCAAGCAGCGGCGCCATGAAGTGCGGACCCTCGATGTGCTCCGCTGCTACATGAATATTACCTCCCATCGCCCGAGTATTCATTACAAGGGACAGCACCATGAAAAGTTCGATGCCGTGATCCCCCGCATAGGCGCGTCGGTAACCTCCTACGGCACGGCGGTGCTGCGGCAGTTTGAAATGATGGGTGTTTACCCGCTCAACGAATCGGTCGCCATCAGCCGCTCCCGGGATAAGCTACGGGCATTGCAGTTGCTCTCGCGCAAGGGTATCGGCCTGCCGGTCACGGGATTTGCGCATAAACCCGACGATATCGAGGATCTGATCCAGATGGTCGGCGGCCCGCCGCTCGTCATCAAGCTCCTCGAAGGCACGCAAGGCATGGGCGTCGTGCTCGCGGAAACGCATAATGCCGCGAAAAGCGTAATCGAGTCGTTTTTAGGATTGAAGGTAAGCGTTTTGGTACAGCAGTATATCAAGGAAGCCGGCGGCAGCGATCTACGCTGTATGGTGATTGGCGATAAGGTGGTCGCGGCAATGAAACGCCAAAGCCGCGGCGGCGACTTCCGCTCCAACCTGCACCGGGGCGGTGCGGCCCGCCTGATCAAGATCACACCCGAGGAGCGCTCCACCGCCGTTCGGGCGGCGCAAACAATGGGGCTGAACGTCGCGGGGGTGGATATCCTGCGCTCTAATCATGGTCCGCTGGTACTCGAGGTGAACTCCTCCCCCGGCCTCGAAGGCATCGAGGTCGCGACCGGCAACGACATCGCGGGCGCGATCATCGAGTTCATCGAGAAAAACGCCCGCAGCGGAAAGACCCGCACCCGAGGCAGTGGGTAAGTCATGCCGCAAGCACCCATCCGCTGCGGCGGAATCGACGTTGCCGCCGGTCAGCGCCAGCTCATCGACCTACCGATCCCGCGTCTCTATACCCATACCGCGCTGACGATTCCGGTCCGGGTCATCCACGGCCGCCAAAGCGGTCCCAGGCTCTTTGTGTGCGCGGCGATCCATGGGGACGAGATTAACGGCGTGGAGATCATCCGGCGGGTCCTGGACGTTCCAGATCTGATGCGCTTGAAAGGAACCCTGCTGGCCGTGCCCGTCGTGAACATCTATGGGTTCATCAATCAATCGCGCTACCTACCGGATCGGCGCGATCTCAACCGTTGTTTTCCGGGTTCGGAGCAGGGATCCTTGGCGGCGCGGCTCGCCGATGTCTTTTTCCGCGAAATCGCCGGGCTGTGCACCCACGGTATCGATCTCCACACCGGGGCCATTCACCGCGATAACCTCCCGCAAATTCGCGCTTGTATCGGCGATCCTGAAACCTTGCGGATGGCGCGCGCCTTTGCATCAACGGTCATTGTCAATACCGCTCTGGTCGAAGGTTCCATGCGTAAGGCGCTGGCGCAGCGCGGGATCCCGGTCATCGTCTACGAAGCAGGCGAAGCCTTGCGCTTCGACGAGACCGCGATCCAAACGGGATTTGAAGGCGTGCTCGCCGTGATGCGGGCCCTCGGTATGTTATCAGGGCGGCGCCAGAGTGGCCGTCGGCCAAAGCCGTACACGGCCGGATCGAGCGTATGGGTACGCGCGCCCCAGAGCGGTATCCTACGTACCGTGGCCTGTCTCGGCGCACGTGTAAAAAAGAACCAGCTTCTCGGGATCGTGGCCGATCCCTTCGGCGAACGTGAAGCGGCGGTTAAAACACCCGCTGTCGGCATCATCGTAGGGTGCACTAAATTACCGCTCGTCAACGAAGGCGAGGCGCTGTTTCATATCGCCCGCTTGGAGCCAACGCACACGCGTGGTCGCGCCATTCGGCGCCCGCTGGGATGCGTTGCGCATAGGCTGCAACGATGACCGCCATCGAGGCCGTCACCGCCGACATCACCACCCTCAAGGTGGATGTCATCGTCAATGCGGCCAACACCTCGCTCCTCGGCGGCGGCGGTGTGGACGGCGCGATTCACCGGGCGGCGGGACCGGAGTTGCTCGCGGAGTGCCGCACGCTCGGGGGATGCGCAACAGGCTCCGCTAAGATCACTAAAGGCTACCGCCTGCCGGCGCGTTTCGTTATTCACACCGTCGGTCCGGTCTGGCGAGGCGGTCCCCATGGCGAGGCGGACTTACTGGCCTCGTGCTACCAACAGAGCCTCGATCCCGAGTACGGCCTCGCCACGATCGCGTTTCCCGCAATTAGCTGCGGGGTCTACGGGTATCCGATCCGTGAGGCCGCGGCGATCGCCTTACGCGAGGTCAGGAACTTCTTAGGCCGCTCCGATGCCGTGCGCAAGGTCTACTTTACCTGTTTCGGTGCAGCGATCCCAAGCCTACATCGAGACCCTCGCCGCCCCGATTGGCGCCCCCGAATAAAGCGGGGTCCTCGGAGTCAATAGCTACCATTTTTACACGCGACGCGGCGTAGCCGGTCGTTGACCACGAGCTAACCATAGCCCCAGAGGCTGGCGTGGCAAGCCCGCGCTCCGTTGGTTGGCGCGCTTAGCGCCGTCACGATCGCGGCTATCAAAGCCTGTGATCCTATCCACGGGCCGTAGCTCGCCAGACGTCAACGCGTTCAGATACTTCTCCTTGCCGGGAACATCCCGCAAAGAAAGGATTGCGTCAGCAAGTCGGTCGAGATGGAGCGCGTAGAACACGTCGATCATCGAGGAGTCGGCCGTCTGGTTGTTCAAGCACCGATCCGCAAGGGTCTTGGCGTTCTCAATCAGTTGAGCGAGGCCACATGTGGGCGACATGGCCAAGCCGGCGCTTGCGTACAAGTCCTCAATCTCCTTCGCTCTCGACTTTACGTGGAGAAAGTTGGTCTTATTTGTACTCGAGCCCTCCAATACACTGCCACTCGGCATCAATACGCCCCTCTCAGTAGGGTGCCACAGTCCTTTAGTGAATGAGGTCACGTCCGTTCTCCTTGGGCACGCCTAAACGACCAAGCTCAGCAGCCGCGGGGACTCGGTGAACTGCGAATCCCGGAAAGCGAACATGCCCCCGCGGTCTGCTGCAGCGCCTTGGTTAGGCGCGGTTGGGGTCATTTGGCTGTTGCTGGCTTCGGGATGACTCTTGAGCTGTAGAAGCGACGGTGCAGGGCGCGAACCTGTTCCGCGAGGCCGGGAATCGGACCCTCCACTACAAGGTCGGGGACGACCTCCCAGATCGGCAGGGTTCGCACGGGAGGCGCGGGAACCCCCAGTTCGGCGAGCCAGGACACCAGTTGCTCGCGGTGGGCTCCATTGCCCCGAAAAGGATGGGACACACCTTCGACCGTTCCAGGTTCTTGGCTAGTGCACCCGCTTCGAACAGCAGCCACGGTGCTTCCTGATTCTCTGGTGTTATCACGAGGAGTCCAATCCGACTTGCCTCGAGTTCCTTAGCAATTTCTGCGGACCACCTTGCACCCTTGGCAACGTCGTCAGGGCTGAAATAGGGACGGACGGCTTGAAGGACGCTAGGAAACCAGCGACGCAAGACATCGGCAACGGCTCTGCTTCTGTCGCCAGACCAGCTGATAAAGACTTTCATTCGTATCCTCCGTCCCTTTCCTCGTGCGCGACATCGAACGCGGTCTAACGGAGCGCGAGTTGAGCGGCGCCCCTTGACGAGGGAGAACGACGAAGTCTTTCGACCGAGTCATAGGGGCGAAGCCGCAAGCGCAGCGCCGCGGTGCCGCTCGAACGAGAGTTGGACGGCGCGTAGCGCCGGACAACTTGACGTGAGACAACTCGCGCTCCGTTGGTTGGCGCGCGCTTAGCGCCGTCACGATTGCGGCTATCAAAGCCTGTGATCCTATCGATGCTCATCTCCCGTTCTAAAGGCTGTGGCCCCGGCGCTGCGCGCCGACCAAC
>MUGK01000094.1 GCA_002007425.1 Chromatiales bacterium USCg_Taylor
AATGCGATCTGCGCTGTAAGGACGATTCTACCTTACAAGTGGTGTGGCACCACTCACGGCTCAAGGGACTATCGCGCGACGATCCCATGATTCTCTCGGTCGGAATGGACATCACCGCGCGCAAGCGGGCCGAAATACGGCTCGCTTGGCTTGCCGACCACGACCCGCTCACCGGTCTCTTCAACCGCCGCCGGCTGCAAGAAGAGCTGGAGGAAGCCATTGCGCGCGCCAAGCGCTACGAGCATAGCGGCGCCCTGATATTCTTCGACCTCGACCAATTCAAATACGTCAACGATACCAGCGGCCATCCCGCCGGCGACCGCCTATTGGAAGACCTGGGGGGATCTCTGCCTCAGGTACTGAGAGAAATCGATGTCATCGGCCGCCTCGGGGGAGACGAATTCGCGATTATCCTGGGCCGGGCGGAGGCGCAAGAGGCGAGCCAGGTTGCAAGAAAAATCTTGGAGCATATCAAGAACGCCGAATTTCGCTTCGGCAGTAAGCTCCACAAGGTGTCCGCGAGCATCGGCATCGCGTTGTTTCCCCAACATGGATCTAACGTTAAAGACCTGCTTACCCACGCGGATTTGGCCATGTATCAGGCCAAGGAAACCGGGCGCGGACGCTCGCATGTATTTTCGTTCGAAGATCAGGGGCATCGTCTGATGCAAGAGCGTGTGCTGTGGAAGGAACGGGTCGAAAATGCACTCGCCGAGAAGCTGTTCGTGCTCTTCGTGCAACCGATCGTGGACATCCGTACAGGCATCACCTGTCATTACGAGGTCTTGGTGCGGATGCGCGGCGATGATGGTAGCCTCATCAGCCCCGCGAACTTTATCGAGGTCGCCGAGCGGGCGGGTTTAATCCACGCCATCGACCGCCTGGTGCTCTCGGATGCGATGCGGAGCTTGGCTATCCTTAAGCGCCATGGACGCCAGATCTCCTTCTCCATCAATCTCTCGGCGCACGCGTTCAACGATCCCGAGCTCCTGCCCTTCGTGCAGCGATTGCTCTATGAGACCACCTGGACCCGAAACAGATCATTCTGGAAATGACGGAAACCGCCGCGGTCGCCGATCTCGGCAGCGCGCGGCGCCTGATCGAATCGATCCGGAACCTCGGGTGCGCGTTCGCGCTCGATGATTTCGGGCGCGGATTTTCCTCTTTTTATTACCTGAAAGAGCTGCCTATGGAGTATGTCAAGATCGACGGATCGTTCATACGCGGGCTAGCCGATCGTCCCGACGATCAAGCCCTGGTAAAAGCCATGAGTCAGATCGCGAAAGCCTTCGGGAAGAAAACTGTCGCCGAGCACGTCGAGAGCGCCGCGGTATACAATCTGCTGGCACACTTCGAGATCGACTATGCACAAGGGTATTACACGGGTAGACCCGTTGAAATGAGCGTCGCATTCGCCGATGATGTGGCGGCCTAGCCGCAGGGTATTCTGAGGACCTCAGCGTCCTCTTCACCATCATCGTTCCCTACGCCAAGGCTGGAATGCCTCGTTTGCCGGTGCGCCAATAGCATGAACAGCCCACTACCCGAACTCTTCGCCGACACCATGCCACCGGTCGATTACTGGTCGCTACGCTGGACCGAGAGCGAGGAACAGATCATCCAGGTGCGGCAAAATGTGCTCGAACCTACGCTCAGACGCCTGCGATCCGGCGCCTTTATCACGGTGCTTGAAGGCGAGGGCGCGGGCTATGGGGCCACCTGCGATCTCAGCCGGGAGGGGCTGCGAACGGCCGCTCTGGAAGCCCGCGAATGGGCCCGTGCATCGGCTCCCCGGGCGCTCTTTGAGGCACAAAACCTACCGCGGGTCGATTGGCGCGGCGTCTATACCGCGGCGCGACCCTGGCAAAGCGATGTTCTCGCTGATCTCATCGCCGCCCTGATGGAGACTGCCCGGAAGATAAAATGCCACGAGAGAATCGTCGATTGGCAGGCGAGCGTTCGGCTGCGCCACACGCGCACGGTCCTGTGCACGAGCCTGGGCGGTAAGATCGAGCAAGAATGGACTGACCTGATCCCGGAATTGGTCGCCGTGGCAAGTAACGGTGTCGATACACAACGCCGTAGCTTCGGGGCGGACTGCGGCCGCCAAGGCGGCCTCGAACAACTCGAGAAGCTGGGGTTCTTTAGCCTGCCCGCGCGGATCGCCGAAGAGGCGCTCCTGCTCCTCGAAGCCCCTAATTGCCCCGCCGCCCGCATGGACCTGCTCCTGTTGCCGGGTCAAATGATCCTGCAGCTCCACGAGAGCATCGGCCACCCGATCGAGCTTGATCGCATCCTCGGGGACGAGCGCAATTATGCGGGTGGGAGCTTCGTCACCTTGGACATGTTCGGCCACTACCGTTACGGATCCGAGTTATTAAACGTGACCTTCGACCCCGCTTGCCCGGAGCAGTTTGCGAGCTACGCCTTCGATGACGAGGGCAGCGCAGCGGAACGCCAGTACTTGATCCGGGCGGGTATCCTCGAACGGCCTCTCGGTGGTCATGCGTCACAGACTCGAGCCCGGATCGCCGGTGTCGCATGCACGCGCGCCGAACACTGGCACCGCCCGCCGATCGATCGGATGGGCAATCTCAATATCGAGCCTGGCATGAGCCCGATTGAGGCGCTGGTGCGGGGCATCGAACACGGGATCATGATGGACACCAATCGCTCTTGGTCCATCGATGACCAGCGAAACAAGTTTCAGTTCGGCTGCGAGTGTGGGTGGGTGATTAAGGACGGAGAGGTAAAAGGCCTGGTAAAAAATCCCAATTATCGCGGCACTTCCGCGACCTTCTGGCGCAACCTTCGCGCGGTGGGCGATGCTGGCACCTGGCGGGTAATGGGGCTCTCGACCTGCGGGAAAGGCGAACCGAACCAGACCATCCATGTCGGGCACGCAGTGCCCGCCTGTGTCTTCCGCGACGTCGATGTCTTCTCGAATGCATGACCCGCGCGGGCAATTCGAATCCGTGCGTGCCATGGCGGCCACGCTCACGCGGACGGATGAAGTCTGTTTACTGAACTTCTTGGGCGAAGATTCGGATTTCGTGCGTCTGAGCCGCGGACGGATGCGGCAGGCCGGTCACGTATTGCACAGTGAGCTGCGCGTGTGTTTGATCCGGGACCGGCGCCAGACTCAGGGCGCCTGCACCCTGACCCACGATCTCACGCACAACCGTTCGCGCTTGGAGAAGCTGTTTTCCGAGCTGCGGTTACAACTCGATTTCGTCCACGATGATCCCTATTTGCTCTATGCCACCGCCGTATGCAGCACCGAGGATAATCGCCACTTTGACTTACCGGACAGTGAACACGCGCTCACGGAAATCCTGGCGGCGGCGGACGGGCTCGATCTCGTGGGCCTGTGGGCCAACGGGACCCTGTATCGAGGGTTTGCAAATAGCCTCGGGCAGACCAATTGGTTTTCTACCGGTAGCTTCCATTTGGATAGCAGTTGCCATGTCGATAACGGACAATCCGTTAAGCTCGGCTACGCGGGTCAGGCCTGGCAGAGCGAGGATTTGCGGCGCGCGGTTGGGCGGGTCCGGGAGCACCTCGAGGTGTTATACAGACCGCCCAAGGCGCTCGCGCCGGGGCGCTATCGCGCTTTCCTTGCACCTCAGGCTCTCGGCGAAATCCTTGGACTGGCGGGTTGGGGAGGATTTAGCTTGAAAAGCTTGCGCACCCAGCACACACCGTTAATCAAACTCATGCGCCATGAGAAGGCACTGCATCCGAGCGTCACGCTCGTGGAGGAGCATGCGCGGGGTCTAAATCCACAATTTACGTCCTCGGGTTTTCCAAAACCCCACGCGGTATGCCTGATCGAAAGCGGCCGTTCTGTCGATTGTCTCGCCGATCAACGCAGCGCCGCCGAATTCGGTATTGCACTCAACGCCGAAACCGAAACGCCCATGTCGCTGGTCATGGAAAGCGGGCGGCTCCCTATGTCCTCGGATCTCCTGGAAGAACTTGAAACGGGACTTTATATCAGCAACCTTTGGTATTGCAATTTCTCCGATCGTCACGACTGCCGCGTGACCGCTACGACGCGATTCGCGTGCTTCTGGGTCGAGGGCGGAACGCTCCAGGCCCCGATCACTACGATGCGCATGGATGAAACCCTCTATCATCTCTTGGGCGACGGACTGGCCGGGCTCACTGCCGAGCGTCAACTTATCATCGATCCTGGGACTTACGAGTGGCGTTCCACGACAAGCATGTTGCTCTCGGGGGCGTTGATAGACGGCCTGACTTTCACCATGTAACACCGGTACCGGTCCAAGATACGGCCTGCATGCGACTCCGATTCCGCACGCTCGAATCGAGGCTCTGTGATACGAGTCGCATTCGGTGCTTTTTATTGACGATGCGCCGATTTAGCCCCTATAGATTTCGCTTCGCTATACGCTAAGTTAGCCGCCTGCGGTAAGCGCCTCGCGACCGTCCAACAGTCTTACGGCGCCAATCCAGCAGGTAAAAACGCTTCGCAACAGCGGCTACCGGGCGGCACGCGCAGCAGAAATTACGCGGTCCGCGCTTCCGATATCGACGCTGTTTGCGAAGCATCCACCGAAATCCCACTTTACTATTGGAAGGAAGTCCTATGCTGAAAAAACTATTGGTTGCTTCTCTGTTCCTGTTCAATGCCCTTGTCTTTGCCGGAGAGTCTGTTGATATCAACAGTGCGGACGCCGCAACCTTGGCAAACGCACTCCAAGGCATAGGGCCGGTCAAGGCCGAAGCGATCGTCGCGTATCGGGAAAAGCACGGGCCGTTCAAGTCCGTGGACGACCTGGTGATGGTCCAAGGCATTGGCGAGAAGACAGTCGAGATGAACCGCGAGAGTCTTGGCGTCAGTATGCCCAAGAGCGCGCAGTAACCGCTAAACGGTCCGGAATTGCTGCCCTTCGCAAGGACGCTGAGGGCAGCAATTCCACCTTTGTTGTTTCTCGCGGAACCACCCCAGCCCCAGCCACCGCCCTTTTGTCTGCATCCTAGCCCCAGATCTAGTTACTGAGTAAGATACCCGCGGCGGGAAGAACACCGCAATGCCCTGCCACGCGGATCTTCCAGGTTCTCAGGCTTAAACTTATTTGATAATCTCTTGGGCTCGCAGCCCACGGAGTCTTGCTATGTTTAAGAGAGATATGACTATTGCCGGTTACGATGATGCGATCTGGAATGCTATGGAGGGCGAACGCCGCCGGCAGGAAGATCACATCGAGCTTATCGCTTCCGAAAACTATACCAGCCCGCGGGTGTTACAGGCCCAAGGTTCGGTGCTGACGAATAAGTACGCGGAAGGCTACCCCGGTAAACGCTACTACGGGGGTTGCGAGTATGTCGATATCGTGGAACAGCTTGCCATAGACCGCGCCAAGCAGTTGTTCGGCGCCGGCTTTGCCAACGTGCAGCCGCATTCCGGATCGCAGGCCAACGGGGCGGTGTATCTCGCGCTCTTGACTCCCGGCGACACGATTATGGGTATGAGTCTCGCCCACGGCGGGCACTTAACCCACGGCGCCAGCGTCAATGTGTCGGGTCGAATATTCAAGGCCGTGCAGTACGGTTTGAATACCGAAACCGGAGTGATCGATTACGACCAAGCGGAACGCCTCGCGCTCGAGCACAAACCGAAGCTCGTGATGACCGGATTCTCGGCTTATTCGCGGTTCATCGACTGGCAACGTTTTCGGGATATCGCCGATCAAGTCGGCGCCTACCTGGTTTCCGACATCGCCCATGTGGCAGGTCTCGTGGCCGCGGGCCTCTACCCGAGCCCGATGAATATTGCCGATATCACCACGACCACAACCCATAAGACGCTGCGCGGCCCGCGCGCGGGTCTCATCATGGGCCGCGATAACCCCGAGATCGAAAAGAAGATCAACTTTATGGTTTTCCCCGCTTATCAGGGGGGGCCGCTCATGCACGTCATCGCCGCCAAGGCCATCGCCTTCAAGGAGGCGATGGAACCGGAGTTCAAGGCCTACGCCGAACAGGTCATCAAGAACGCAAAAACCATGGTGCAGGTGTTCTTGCAGCGCGGCGTCAAGGTAGTTTCCGGTGGCACCGACAATCACCTGTTCTTGATCGACCTCGTCGCTAAGGGGCTCACCGGGAAAGAGCTGGATGCGGCATTGGGCCGCGCCCACATCACGGTGAACAAGAACGCCGTGCCGAACGATCCGCAGCCCCCGTTCGTTACCAGCGGGATCCGCATTGGCTCTCCGGCGGTGACGACGCGCGGATTCAAACAAGTCGAGTGTGCTCAGGTCGCCGCTTGGATTTGTGAGATCATCGAGAACATCAAGAGCGACGCGGTAATCGCGCGCATTAAAGGGGAGATTGCTGAGTTATGCCGACGTTTCCCCGTCTACGGCAACTAGACGCGGCCTCACTTTCCGCGGGTGGCGTACGCGTCGCGAAATTAGCGGCAGGTAGAGGGAGCGCTCGCCCCGCTCGCGGAAGGCTGTAGCGTGCGTTGCCCGTTCTGTACTGAGCCCGAGACCCGCGTCATCGATTCCCGGCTCGTGGGTGACGGCGATCAGATCCGGCGCAGACGCGAATGCACGGCTTGCCAAGAACGATTTACGACTTACGAAGCTGCGGAGTTGAACCTGCCGCGCGTTATCAAGTCCGATGAGCGCCGGGAACCCTTTAGAGAGGAGAAGCTTCGCACCGGTCTGCTGCGCGCTCTCGAAAAGCGCCCGGTGCCGAGCGAGCGCATCGAGCATGCCCTCGCCGAGATCAAACGAAGCTTGCGCTCCGGCGGCGAGCGGGAGGTGGCCTCGCGGCTTATCGGGGATCTGGTCATGGAACAGTTGCGGTCCCTGGACCGCGTCGCCTTCGTGCGCTTCGCATCCGTGTACCGGAGCTTCCAAGACGTCCAAGCTTTCGTCGACGAGATCGAACGTCTCGGGAAGCATCCCGCGAGTTAGAGCCTCGTGCCTGATTTCTCCGCGGAGGACTATCGGTTCATGGCGCGCGCCCTGTCATTGGCGCACCGCGGCCTGTGCACAGCCCATCCCAATCCCCGGGTTGGCTGTGTCCTTGCGCACCACGGTCTTATCGTCGGCGAGGGTTGGCATCGGTTTGCGGGAGAAGCCCATGCGGAAGTGCTGGCCCTCAAGGCCGCGGGAGAACGCGCGCGGGGCGCGACCTGTTATGTCAATCTGGAACCGTGCTGCTACCATGGTAAAACGCCCGCGTGCACGGAGGCGCTGATTCGAGCCGGCGCCGCGCGCGTCGTCGCCGCGACGCTCGATCCCAACCCGCGGGTTAACGGCCACGGTTTGCTCGCCTTAAAGCAAGCCGGAATACTTGTGCAGACCGGCGTGCTGGCGGAGCAGGCAGTCGCGCTGAACCGCGGGTTCATCAAACGCATGCAACACGGCCTGCCTTTTGTGACCTCCAAGATCGCGATCAGCATCGATGGCCGAGTCGCGCTCCACTCCGGCGCCAGCCAATGGATCACGTCCGGTCCGGCGCGCGCTGACGTGCAGCGTTTAAGGGCGCAAAGCAGCGCTGTCATGACCGGCATCGGCACGGTGCTGGCAGATGATCCCGTGCTCACGGTGCGAAGCCCTTTCCGACCGGCGGAATTCCGCCAACCCGTGCGCGTTGTTCTGGACTCCAGGTTGCGGTTTCCGGGGACTGCGAAGATGCTGTCCGAACCGGGCCGCATTCTGGTTCTTACGGGGAACAGCGAGCGGGATAAGTCCGCGACGGGCATTGCCAACGGCACCGAGATCATTGCGAGCGCGATGCGTGGAGAGCACCTCGATCTCGAATCGGTGCTCAACCATCTCGGAAGGCTGGAGTTCAATGAGATCCTGGTCGAAGCGGGGCCCACCCTCAACGGCGCCTTACTGCAAGCCCGTCTCGTCGATGAGATCGTTGTCTATATCGCCCCCAAGCTGATGGGAAGTGAAGCGCTGCCGATGGCGCGCCTCGACACGATCGCAACGATGGCAGAATGTCTCGAACTGTCGATCCTCGACACCCGCGTCCTAGGACCTGATTTGCGGGTGATAGCGCGGGTAAACTATCGCCACAAGCTCTGAGTCGCGAGCCATCATCGTCCCCATGTTTACTGGAATCATCCAAGCGCTAGGACACGTCATTGCGTTGCAATCCGGTCACGGCACCACCCGCCTCGCGCTCGATCCGGGGAGCCTCGGCCTGAGCGGCCTACAAAGCGGTGATAGCCTGGCGGTAAACGGATGCTGCCTCACGGTGCTCAGCTATCATGACCGCCGTATCGACATGGACTTATCGCAAGAGACACTCGCTCGAACGACGCTAGGGAGCCTCCGGCCACGCGCCCGGGTTAACCTGGAGAAAGCCCTCGCCCTGAGTGGGCTCCTCGGCGGCCACATCGTGACCGGTCACGTGGATGGCATGGGCGCGATTACGGATCGCATTCAGGATGGATCCACGGTTCGGCTTCGAATCGGCATACCGGAAGCGTTAACGAAATACCTGAGCCGCAAGGGTTCCGTTGCCGTGGACGGCGTGAGCCTCACCGTCAACGATGCCGCGGGCGCCGAATTCGATGTTATGCTTATTCCGTATACGCTCCAGGCGACCGTTGCCGCCGACTATCGCGCCGGGATGGCCGTTAATATCGAAGTCGACCTCATTGCGCGTTATGTCGAACGCCTCATGACCTACACTTCGGTACAATAAAGGTAAGCTGACCCGCCGGCGATTCGGAACGCGCCGCTCTTGGATCACCGATGCCGATACAGGCCACTGAACAGATCATCGACGAAATCCGCCACGGCAAAATGGTCATCATCATGGATGACGAGGACCGCGAGAACGAAGGCGATTTCTTGATCGCGGCCAGTTGCGTCCGGCCCGAGGACATCAATTTCATGGCGCGCCATGGGCGCGGGCTCATCTGCTTGACCCTCACTAAGGAGCGTTGCCAACAGCTCAACCTCTCCCTGATGGTACGCGATACCTACTACCGCCACACCACCAATTTCACGGTATCGATCGAAGCCGCCCGCGGCGTAACCACGGGGATCTCGGCCGCGGATCGTGCCTTGACAATACGCACCGCCGTGGCGCCGGACGCCAAACCCGACGATCTCGTTCAACCCGGCCATGTGCTTCCACTTATGGCCCAATCCGGTAGCGTTTTGACCCGCGCCGGGCATACGGAGGCCGGTTGCGATCTCGCCCGCCTCGCGGGTTTCGAACCCGCCGCGGTGATCGTTGAGATTTTAAAAGACGATGGCACTATGGCCCGGCGGCCCGATCTCGAACTGATCGCCGAGCAGCACGGCTTGCAGATCGGAACCATCTCCGATCACACGAGAAGACCGTCGATCGGGTCGCTGAGAGCGCGTTGACAACCGAGTTCGGAGAATTTCGGCTCGTAGCCTTTCAAGACCAAATCGGCAAGAACCTGCACTTCGCGCTGGTCAAAGACCCCATCGACGCACAGCAACCGACGCTAGTTCGTGTGCATATCAACAATCCGCTTTGTGATTTAACCGGGAGCCTGCGGGAGGAATGCGGCTGGCGCTTGCGCGACGTGCTCATGCGCATCGCGCGGGAATCGAGCGGTGTCGTCGTCATCCTCTGCAACCAAATCGAGGCGGCGGATCTCATCCGTCAGATCGATAGCTTCGAGGAGCAAAGCGCGGCCGAATCACGTGGGAGCCGCCACAAGCCGGATAATCTACGCACGATCGGCCTGGGGGCACAGATCCTCGCGGACCTCGGCGTGGGCAAGATGCGGGTCCTGAGTGCGCCTAAGCGCATCCACTCGCTCTCCGGTTTCGGCTTGGAAGTCGTAGAATACGTGAATTAATGATCGCGCGGGTACACGTTATGGGTGATATCATCACCATCGCCGGCCAGGCACTTTTGGATCCGCCGGCGCGATTCGGGATCATCGCGAGCCGGTTTAACGCCTTTATTGTTGAAAACCTGGTAAGCGGATGCGTGGAGACGTTGCGCCGCCACGGGGTTCCGGAGCGCGATATCACTCTCGTGAACGTCCCCGGGGCATGGGAGACGCCGCTCATTGCCAAGACCATGGCGGCAAGCGCTAAGTTCGATGCGATCATTGCGCTGGGCGCCATCATCCGCGGAGCCACGACTCATTTTGAGCACATCGCCGCGGGCTGTGCCAACGGGCTGGCCGAGGTCAGCCTCGGCGCCGGTATTCCGGTTGTGTTCGGCGTTTTGACGGTCGAGACTGTCGAGCAGGCTATCGAGCGGGCCGGCGGCAAGGCAGGGAACCGCGGAGCCGATGCCGCGCTGACCGCAATCGAAATGATCTCGCTCATGCGGAAATTACGCCTATGATTACCCCTATCCGCGGCCGCGTGCGCGCCCGGCGCTGCGCCGTGCAGGCCCTTTATCAATGGCAACTGGCGGGACACGATCCGCGCGATATTATTAAGGAATTTGTCGCCGAGCGCGAGCTGGTGAACGTGGACATGGATTACTTTTCGACACTGACGCGTGAAATCCCGGCGCACGTACACGAATTACAATCCGATTTACAGGACGCTCTCGATCGCCCGTTTCAGGAGCTCGATCCGATAGAACGCGGGATCCTCCTGATCGGCGCGTACGAACTGAGATATAGCCCTGAAATACCCTGGCGTGTGGTCATCAACGAAGCCATCGAATTGACCAAGATGTTTGGCGCCGAACAAGCCCATAAGTATGTCAACGGCGTGCTCGACAAGGTGGTGGGAACATCCAGATCGGCTGAGATGCGCGCGCTGTCGCGCGGCTAGCCTGCCCACGCAAAACTCCGCGTACGGCCGGCTTAACCTGCCTCATGGCGCTCTCGGAATTCGAGATCATTGACCGCTATTTCCGCCCAAGGCTACCGGATCGCCCCGAGGTGGTCATCGGGGTCGGTGACGATGCCGCCATCCTGCGTGTTCCGGGTTGCCGAGACCTCGCGATCACGGTCGACACCCTGGTGGCGGGAACGCACTTTTCCGATGACGCCGAGCCCGAAGCGATTGGTTACAAAGCGTTGGCTGTCAGCCTGAGCGACCTGGCCGCGATGGGCGCCGAGCCGCTCTGCGCCACTCTCGCGCTGACACTGCCCCAGGCAGATGAGACATGGCTTGAGCGTTTTTCCGGCGGATTTTTTCACCTGGCCAGCCGGCACGCGCTCGATTTGGTCGGAGGTAACATTTCCCGCGGGCCACTCACGGTTTCGGTGACCGCCCACGGGATTCTTCCCGAAGGCGGCGCTCTCAGGCGCATCGGCGCGCAACCGGGCGATGCGATTTTTGTCACCGGTTCCTTGGGGGATGCCGCGCTCGCTCTAGAGGCGCGGGGCGGCTCGCACATCGAAATTGCTCCTTACACGCACTACCTGCGGACACGCCTGCACAGACCGGTGCCGCGCGTTGCGCAGGGCGTCGCGCTGCGTGGCCTTGCATCGAGCGCCATCGACGTATCCGATGGCCTAGCGGCCGATCTCGGCCACATCCTCGCCGCGAATGCCGTCGGGGCCGTGATCGAGCTCGATCGCCTCCCGCGCTCCAGCGCGTTACAGGCGCTGCCGGAGCTTCCTCGACAATGGGAATTGGCGCTCGGCGGTGGGGAAGATTATGAGCTATGTTTCACCGTCCCAGAGATCCACGTCGATAAGCTGGGACCGGATCTCAGCGGGGTTTCGATTACTCGCATCGGTCAGATCCAGAAGCGGGGAGGATTGCGTTTTATCCATCCTCGCGGCACAGCGTTCGTTCCGCGGTTTCACGGTTTTCGGCATTTTTGACGCGCACCGTCGGTCGGGCATATCCATATGCAGGGCCCGATTCTTCTCACGGGGGAACCGGCGTAGCGGTCGTCCGCGGCATCGCGCCTCGGGCTGGCGCGGCAGGATAAGAGCGTTAAGGGAGATCGATAAGAGATTCGGAGGCGGGTTTGCGAGCGGTGCTCGGGATCTCGGCCGGGTATCCGAACCATACCAGGGCAACCACGGTTTCCAACGCCGGGTTTACCGAGATCAAGTCGAAGAAGCCGGAGGCGCGGGTGACGGCGCCCGTGTTCCATTTAAACCCGATACCTTCGCTCCACAGATACAGGCACATGTTTTGAAGTGCGCAACAACAGGCCGCATAATCTTCACGGGCACGGATGGGATCGTCGGAATTTTTGCAGGTGAGTACCAGCCAACCAGGAATCTCGCGCCAGCGCCTGAGCTTGGCCTGCCCCGCTTGAGCACCCTTAGCTTGGGAGGTCAGCTCCGCGTTTAAGCGGCAGATCGCATCGGCGGTCGCGGGTCCCAAGAGGTAAAAACGCCATGGCGCGGTAAGCCGGTGATTCGGTGCCCAACGCGCGAGATCAATGGCGCGCAGAATAAGCTCTCGCGGCGGCGACTCACGCCCGAAGGAATGGATCGTTCGGCGGGACCGAATTAGTTTTTCCGCAAGTAGCGGCGACATGGGCGGCCGGTTTGATATCTATGATAGCGTCGCGCTGCACGTCGACGGGCACGGGTTGGGGTGCTTGCATGTCGCGTAGTAGCGCGGCGAGCCTGTCGCGCACTGGTTCCAACCGCAGACACCACAGAAAAACGGCGCCGTATTTCCGTATTGCGGTAACCGTCCCTACAACGACAATCACCATACCAGGCACAAACGCCAAAAACAACAAGCCTAGAAGTTCGCGGTCCATAGGAATACCTCCTGTTCAACCGTCGACTGCGGCGGCGGCTTCTTCACGAGTGATAAAATTTCCATCCTTAACGAATCCGGCCTCGATCGAGCCTTTGACAGTCGCGACATGCCCTGACGGAAGCCGCTCGACCACAAGTTTTGCGGGCAACCCATCGAGGATATGCATCGGGGCGGGGCGTCCATCAGTGAAGCGGGCAATGTAGACCGTGCCGGTCTCGCGATCGACAAACGCCGGATGGAATCCGTGACCGCGATTGCCCACGCTCACACCGCCGGTGCGAAGGAAACGCCGATTCTGTTCAACCAAGACCGCCTTTGATAAGCACTGAGAGGCTGTGAATCAATTGTCATTTGACGGTAGTTCAGACACAGATATGACCGTCGGTCGAGGCGTTGAGGTAGATTTCGCATCCGAGCGG
>MUGK01000095.1 GCA_002007425.1 Chromatiales bacterium USCg_Taylor
GCTCGCGCGTGCCTTCGCTCAATGACTCTACGCCGTCCATCTAGAGGACGGCTATCGCGGGCTCCTCGCCTCGGTCTTCGACCTTCCATGGCTCGTCGCATGTGAAAGCCACATGGGTGCTGCTGAGAAACGGCCGGAAAATCGGGCGAGAAGGTATCGACAATCGATACGCAAGGGCAGGCCTCAATACCGCGCTAACCGAGCTGACATTACCTCCCCGGACCGCATCCGGGCAATTCACCGTCGAGCATCGGGTGCAGGTGGGTGATAGCTTCGCTGTGGCGCACTCGCGTTTTGTCCTAGCGAGGTAGTGCGGCCCTGGCCTCCGCGTCGAACACGGTTTCGACGGCGGGCGTGGAGCGCTGGCGGGCGAGCAGCGTATAGGCCGTCGGGATCACGAACAAGGTCAGCAGGGTGCCGAGCGACAAACCGCCGACGATAACCCAGCCGATGGGTTGGCGGCTCTCAGCGCCGGCGCCTACCGCCAGAGCCAAGGGTGCGGCGCCGAGGATCATCGCGCAGGTGGTCATCAGGATCGGCCGTAACCGCAACCCCGCCGCCTCAATCACGGCATCGAGCCTAGCGTGCCCCCGGCCCTGAAGCTGGTTAGCGAACTCTACGATCAAGATACCGTTCTTGGTGATAAGCCCGACCAACATCACCAATCCGATCTGGCTATACACATTGAGCGTGCCGCCGGAGGCCTTCAGTGCCAACAGCGCGCCGGCGACAGCAAGCGGTACGGTCAAGAGGATGATCAAGGGGTCGCTAAAGCTCTCGAATTGCGCCGCCAAGACGAGGTAGATGAATATTAGCGCCAAGGCAAAGGTCGTAGACAAGGTCGTGCTGGACTCACGAAACTCCCGTGATTGCCCGTCAAGATCGGTACGTGCCGCCGGCGGCAAAACTTCCTTGGCCGTTTCTTCCAGGAACCGTAGCCCATCACCTAATGAATATCCGGGAGCTATGCCGGCGCTTATGATTGCCGCGCGCAGCCGATTGAAGTGATTGAGCGCCACCGGAGCGACGGTCTCCGTCACGGCAACCACATTGTCAAGCTGCACCAACTGGCCGGCTCCGCCGCGCACATAGATCGATGTCAGATCGTCCGGCGTTCGACGCTCGGCATGCGCGACTTTCACGATGACGTCGTACTGTTCGCCCTCCCGCTTGAAGCGCGTGACCTGGCGGCCGCCGAGGAGAGTTTCGAGCGTGCGGCCGATCTCCGCTACCTCGACGCCGACGTCCGCCGCCTTGTCGCGGTTGACCGCTATCCGCAACTGAGGCTTGTTAAGCTTAAGATCAACGTCAAGATTCACGAGCCCAGGAAACCGCTGCCCTTTGTTGACGAGTGCATCCACCAAGGTTTGCAGCTCGGCATAGGAATTCGCCTGCACCACGAATTGCACCGGCCGGCTGGCAAAGCTTTGACCGAGCGATGGGGGATTGCTCGGGAACGCCAGGACGCCAGGCAAGGAAAAGAGCTTAGGCTGGAGTGCCGCCGCAATTTCCTGCTGGCCTAGCGTGCGTACCGACCACGGCTTGAGGTTAATAAAAGCCAAGGCCGAGTTGACCGGATTGGGCCGCTGCAGACCCGGGGCCACGACCATGAAATACCCCTTCACCTCGGGAATCTCGCTGAGGATGTGCTCGATCCGTCGCGCATAGCGGTCGGTGTAGGCCATCGTAGCCCCTTCCGGGGCGCTGACGCTAGCGATGATAATGGATCGATCCTCAATCGGCGCGAGCTCGGATTTGAGCTCGGTGAACAGCACCACGCTCATGGCCGCGACGGCAAGCGCCCCGCACAACACCAGCCACGGGTGGCTGAGCGCCGCCGCCAGGAGCTCCCGATAGGCGCGCGTCAGACTCGCTAACCAACGATCGGACAGAGTATATATCCAGCCGTGCGCCGACCGGGCCACGAGCATCTTGGAGCACATCATCGGCGTCAAGGTCAAGGCCACGAACCCCGAGACGATCACGGCCGCGGATACCGCCAAGGCGAATTCCCGAAACAACCTACCGGTGTTGCGGCTTCGACTTGAACGAGGATCCGCTGGCTTGGCCGCACCTGAGCGGCGTGGCGCTCCGGGATGCGGAGATCGATCTTGATGGGATCGATGGCCTCAAGGTTGACCAGATCCCGGCTCTTCTTGACATAATCGCCGGGACTGATCTGCCGCAGACCGAGGATGCCGCTGAAAGGCGCGCGCAGTACGGTCTTGTTCAAGCGCGCCCGGGCCAAGGCGAGAGCGGCGCGCGCCTCCTTGAGGGCCGCGTCCATCTCGTCGTATTCTTGCTTGCTCATCACCCGCTTGGCGAGCAGATCGCGGGCGCGTTTGAATTTCAATTCCCCGAGCTCCAGGCCGGCTTCACGCTGATCGACCTCGGCCCGGTATTCGGCGGGATCGAGCGTGACTAAAACGTGGCCTTTGCCGATCGGCTGGCCTTCTTGAACATCGAGCACCCCGACCCGGCCGTCGATCTCCGAGCGGATGACGACCGCCTCATCGGCGAGCAGCGTAGCGACGCTCTCGACGCGTTGGTTGGCGGGGCCCTTGCGCACGCCCGAGGTCACCACCGCGACCGCGGGCTGCTCAACGGAGCCGGCACCGTGCCGAGGCTTTGAGGCTGGGTCGTTACGGGGCGCAAGTAGTACCCCACCGCGCCGGCCCCTAGAAAAAGTGCCAATTGTATCGGTATAGCCTTCTTCACGCGTGCGGGGAGCGATCGGTTTTGCGGGGGCGGACGTGTCGTGGATAATGGCGTCCTTGGAACGAACGACAGTAGCATACGTGCTTATGGGACAAAATACACGGGGCGCCGCGAGTGCGTCCGGCGCGCCCTTTACACCGGAGCCCGCGAGCGCCCGGCCCATCGCGCTGTGGCTATTCACATGCTGCGCCCTGGTCGCCATCATGGTGCTGCTCGGCGGCGTCACGCGGCTCAAGCACGCGGGGCTCTCGATCGTCGAATGGCAGCCGCTCACCGGCATCGTACCGCCGCTCAGCGCGCCCGCGTGGGAGGATGCCTTCGCTCAATACCAACGCTATCCCGAATACCAAAAACTCAATCGGGGGATGACGCTAGCCGAGTTCAAATCCATATTTTGGTTGGAATACCTGCACCGGCTCTGGGGGCGGCTCATCGGCATCGCGTTCCTCGTGCCGTGCCTTTATTTCGCGCTCCGCGAACGAATTGGACGCGCGCTCATTCCCAAGCTCGCCATCCTATTCGCGCTCGGCGGGCTTCAGGGTGCTCTCGGCTGGTATATGGTGAAAAGCGGCCTCGTGGACCGGCCCGACGTCAGCCAATATCGCTTGAGCGCCCATCTGGGTCTGGCTGCGTTTATCTATGGCTACATGCTGTGGGTGGCGTTGGGCCTCTTGCGCCCCCGGATTGCGGCTGAAGGAACGTTACCTCGTTATTGCTTCGCCGTCCTCTGTCTCGTATTCGCTACCCTGGTCTCGGGCGGCTTCGTGGCCGGACTCGACGCCGGATTCGCCTACAACACCTTTCCGCTCATGCAAGGCCAGTGGATCCCCGAAGGACTTTGGCTCATGCAGCCGTTCTATCGAAACCTCTTCGAGAACCTCATCACCGTGCAGTTTATGCACCGCGTTCTGGCCCTCGCGAGCTTGCTCGCCGTCGGTCTCCTTTGGCTCGCGGCGCGCCGCTCGGCCCTCCCGGCACGCACTCGCCGGGCCTGCCACTGGCTCCTGGGCGCCGCCGCTTTGCAGTTCACGCTCGGCATCTCGACCCTCGTCTTCGTCGTGCCGCTACCCCTCGCCCTGGCGCATCAGACGGGGGCGCTGCTGCTCCTGACGATGGCTATTTGGGCGCTGCGCGAGCTGCGCAGTCCTCCACTTAGATCTCGATCTGCGTCCCCAACTCAATCACCCGGTTCGTCGGGATCTTGAAGAAATCCATCGCGCTCGCCGCGTTGCGCGACATCGTGATGAAAAGCTTTTCCCGCCAGCGCGCCATGCCCGGCCTCACCGTGGGGATCATGGTCTCGCGACTCAAGAAAAATGAGGTTTCGAGCTGATTGAACTCGAGGCCCAAGGGACGGCACCGCGCCAAGGCTTTGGGGATATCGGGGTCGTCCTGGAATCCGTAGCGGACAATGATACGGTAAAAATTGTTCGCAAGCGGCAGAACCTCCAGGCGGCGATCCTCGGCGACCCAGGGAATGTCCTCCGTGATCACGGTCAAGAACACCACCCGTTCGTGAAGGACCTTGTTGTGCGCCAGATTGTGCAGTAAGGCATGGGGAGCGCCTTCGCGATTGGCCGTGAGAAACACGGCGGTACCGGGTACGCGGTGTGGAGCGCCCTCGGCGAAACCGTAGAGCACCGATTCGAGGGCGATGGCTTCCTCGCGCAGGCGGTCGGCGAGCACCGCCCGCCCCCGTTTCCAGGTGGCGAGCAGGATGAACACACCCGCCGCTATCACGATGGGGACCCACCCTCCTTGGAAGATTTTGAGCGAGTTGGCGGCGAAAAACGCGAGATCGATGCTGATGAAGAACACGGCGCCGATGACCGTGGTCAGCCAACTCCATCCCCATAAACCCCGGATCACAACGAAGGCCAGCACGGTATCGATGGCCATGGTGCCGGTGACCGCGATGCCATAGGCCGCCGCCAAATCGCTCGACGATTCGAAGCCGAGCACCAAGCCCACGGTCCCGATCAGCAATCCCCAGTTAATCGCCGGAAGATAGATCTGGCCCATCGCGGCTGCCGAGGTGTGCATGACCCGTAACCGCGGGCAATAGCCGAGCTGCATCGCCTGGCGGGTGATCGAAAACGCTCCCGAGATGACGGCTTGAGAGGCGATCACGGCGGCGGCCGTCGCCAATGTCACCAGCGGATAGAGCGCCCAAGAAGGCGCCAAGAGATAAAACGGGTTTTGGGCGGCGCCGGGATCGCGCAGGAGCAACGCGCCTTGACCGAAGTAGTTGATAAGGAGGGCGGGCAGCACAAACCCGAACCACGCGAGGCGGATGGGGCGTTTGCCGAAATGCCCGAGATCGGCATACAAGGCCTCCCCGCCCGTGATGGCCAGCACCACGGCGCCCAACGCTAAAAATGCGTCGCGCGGGTGGTCGGCGAAAAATTGGATGCCATAGACGGGATTGAGCGCCAGAAGCACCCGGGGCTCGTCGATGATCGCCATCGCCCCAAGCGCCGCGAGGCTCAAAAACCAAACGCACATGATGGGGCTGAAGGCCGCCGCCACGCGCGCCGTGCCCCGGCGCTGAAACATAAAGAGAGTGCAGAGCACGGCCAGAGTGATCGGGATCACGTAGGGCGCGAGCGCGGGTGTCCCGACCTCGAGACCCTCCACGGCGCTCAACACCGAGATGGCCGGCGTGATGATGCCGTCGCCGTAAAACAGCGCCGCGCCGAAGAGCCCGAGCAACATCAGTAACCCGACCGGCCGCGATTCGCGCGGCACCGTGCGCCTGACCAGGGCCATCAGCGCCATAATCCCCCCCTCGCCGTTGTTGTCGGCCTGCAGGATAAGCACCACGTATTTGAGCGAGACCACGATTAGCAAGGCCCAGACGATGAGAGACAAGATCCCGAGTACGTTGCCGTGCGTGACCGCGATCCCGTGCGGGCCATTAAACACTTCTCGGATCGTATATAAGGGACTGGTGCCGATATCGCCGTAGACCACGCCGATGGCGCCAACGGCGAGGCCCATCGTGGTGTTTCGTGCTGGCGGCTGCATCGGCGAGATGCCTGGCAGTTTCATCAAGACAGGTACTTTCATATCGTGGTGTTACGCGACGTGCATCGGCGAGGGGATCGATGCCGAGAGCTAGGGCAGAGGCAGAGCGCCCGATAAAATTCGCTCGAGCGTCGCCACCAAGAAGCGATGCTCGCAGGCCAAGACCCGCTCGGCAAGCGTCTTGACCGTATCGCCACGCTCAACTGGTATCCGGCACTGGGCGAGGATCGGTCCGCAATCGTATTCGGCATCCACCAGATGAATGCTCACCCCGGTCTCCGTCTCACCCGCCGCCAAGACCGCCGCGTGCACGCGATCCGCGTACATGCCCTGCCCGCCGAAGCGGGGCAATAAGGCGGGATGGATGTTGATCACCCGCCCTTGATAGTGCCCGAGCACCCGGGGACCGAGCCGTTTCATGTACCCTGTCAATATCACGAGTCCGGCCTGGTGGCGCGTCAATGCCGTCAAAATTTCCGTATCGAGCGCCACCGGATCGGAGTGAGTTCGCAGGCTCAGATGGTAATCCGGAATGTGCTCGCGGCGCGCCCGTACCAAGGCTTCCGCATCCCCGTTGTTGCTGATGACCACGCGGGGCTCGGCCGCTAAGCGTCCGCTGTTGCAAGCATCGATGACTGCCTGCATGTTGCTCCCGCGATGGGATGCGAGCAACCCGAGCTGCTTCAAGGGGGGTAGGCTCCCTGAACGGGGCACGCGGCGATCGATCATCGCCGGCGTTCTATCTGCGCCAGGATCTCCTCGTAGCTCCGATCCACGATGCCGCCAAAGAGCGGATCCTCGCTCGCCGCGGCGGCCGCCGTCAGTTCTGTCCAATCTTCATCGCTCAGCACCGTGATTAACCTTGGAAATATGTCGCTCTGCTCGCGCGCGGAATGTGCGCGGGTAAGCGCGACGTATTCGTGTCCCAGCGTGCTGAGCTTATCCACGGAGGTGATCCCTCCGCCGACCACGCCTCGCACCAGATCGGAGAAGACCTTCCCCATGTGCCGCAAGCGCTCATGCTCCGCGATGATCTCATCGACCAGATCGCTACTACCCGGATCGAGTTGCGCGAGCCGGGTAAAGATTCGGTCTTCCAAAGGATGATGGGCCACATCCGGATAGACGGCCATGTAGTCCATGATGTCCGTCATTAAACGAAAATTGCCGTTCTCCCCGCGGTCAAGGGTCTCGATCTCCGCATGGAGCAAGGCTAAGAGCTTGGAAAAATTATCATGCTCGCCTTGCAGCCGCCGTATCAACTCAGACATCGCCCACCCCTCCCTCGGCCACTCTGATGTGAGTTACATTTGCATTCTAACGGGACATGCGTTTCGGCTCGCACCTATAGCTTCACGCTGTACGTCCTCTGGACATAGTCATCCACCAACTGCTGGAATTCCTCGGCGATCCTCTCCCCGCGCAGGGTCAAGGCTTTCTGCCCATCGATGAAGACCGGCGCCGCGGGGGCCTCGCCGGTACCGGGAAGGCTGATCCCGATGTTGGCGTGCTTGCTCTCTCCGGGTCCGTTGACCACGCAGCCCATGACCGCCAAGCTCATGTCTTCCACCCCCGAGTACTTTTCCCGCCAGACGGGCATTTGAGCGCGGACATAGGACTGGATCTTCTCTGCCAACTCCTGAAAAACGGTGCTCGTCGTGCGCCCGCAGCCGGGACAGGCGGTCACCAGCGGTGTGAACGAACGCAAGCCCATGGTTTGCAGAATCTCTTGCGCCACGACCACTTCGGTGCTTCGCTCACCCCCCGGTTCGGGCGTGAGCGAGACGCGGATCGTATCGCCGACCCCTTGCTGAAGTAACATCGCCAAGGCCGCGGTCGAGGCCACGATTCCCTTCGAGCCCATCCCCGCCTCCGTCAGACCCAGATGCAACGCGTAATCGCAGCGCCGAGCGAGCTCCGTGTACACGGCGATCAAATCCTGTACACCGCTGACCTTACAGGAGAGCACGATATGATCCCGGCCAAGCCCAAGCGCTTCGGCGCGCCGGGCGCTGTCAAGGGCGGAGACGATCAAAGCCTCCCGGGTGACTTCCCGCGCATCCCGCGGCCGCGCCAGCCCGGCGTTTTCGTCCATGAGGCGGGTTAGCAAGGCTCCGTCCAAGCTGCCCCAATTCACGCCTATCCGGACGGGCTTGCCGTACTGGAGCGCCGCCTCGATCATGACGCTGAACTGTGGATCGCGCTTGGGCCCGAAGCCGACGTTACCCGGATTTATACGGTACTTGGCCAAGGCCTGGGCGCAATCAGGATATTTCGTTAACAAGAGATGGCCGTTGTAATGGAAGTCACCGATGAGCGGCACGTGGCAGCCGGAGGCATCCAGCATCCCGCGGATGCGGCCCACTTGGCGGGCTGCATCCTCGGTATTGACGGTGACGCGCACCACGATCCAGTCGGTGTCCGTATTGGTCATAGACTGCACCACCACCGGCGCGCCGCCTCCGATGATGACCGATCCCACCGTAACAGCGACACTGCGCCGGCGCGGTGAAGCCGCGTAGAGCCACTGCCCGGCGGTCTCCGAGGCGGGATTTTTAACGGGTTCTAGCATGGGTCCCCCAGATATTCTAAATCTTACGTTTAATGTTATCTTAGAAGTGTGAATGGGCGCAAAAGCGACTATAGGAGGCTAATGCATGGCTCGAGGTATTAACAAGGTGATTCTCATCGGTAATCTCGGTGCCGAACCCGAGGTGCGGTTCATGCCGAGCGGCCAAGCCGTGGCCAATGTCCGCTTGGCGACCAATGAAACCTGGCGCGACCGTGAGACCGGGGAGAGCCAAGAACGCACCGAGTGGCATCGCGTGGTGTTCTTCGGCAAGCTGGCGGACATCGTCAAGGAATACCTGCACAAAGGCTCGCAGATCTTCGTCGAAGGGCGGATACAGACCAAGAAGTGGCAGGACAAGGACGGCCATGACCGGTACACGACCGAGATCATCGCGAACGAGATGCAGATGCTGGGCGCGCGTGGCGCGGGTACGGTGCCCTTCGAGAACGAACCTCCGAGCGAGCGGGCCCCGGCGCCTTCCGCGTCTCCGGCAAGCCCGGCGGTCGCCGCCGATCTTGACGACGATATTCCGTTTTAGCGAGATCTCACGGCCGGAGGAGGCGGCGGCGCCAAAGGCCTGGCGGGCGTGGACAGGTATGGAAGCTACGCTGAGCTCCGTGCGTCCGAAGTCGAAGGGCGGGACTACCGTGTGCACCTTCGGCTTGCGGATTCTCCGTTTGCCGTGGTCGCCCCGCACGGCGGGCGCATCGAGCGCGGCACGCTGCCCATCGCCGAGGCGATCGCCGGCAACGAGCACACGTATTATTGTTTTGAAGGGATCAAACCGCGCCGTAACTACTCTCTCCATATCACCAGCGATAAATTCGATGAGCCGCGCGCCTTAGCCGCCGTCCAGCGTGTACGCACCGTCGTAACTATCCACGGCGCCGGCGGATCGGAGCGCGTGGTTTATCTCGGGGGCTTGGATAGCGCGCTGCGCGCGCGCATAATTTCCGCGCTCGACGCATCGGGCTTCGCCGCGGCCGAGGATCCGAGCCCCACGCGCCAAGGCACTGGGAAGACCAATATCTGCAATCGCGGACGCTCGGGGCGAGGGGTGCAAATCGAATTACCCGTTGGTCTTCGCAAGCAGATGTTTCATCAATCCGCGTCCGGACTATGGGACCCGAATGCTATTTTCGAGCGATTCGTAGCGGACGTGCGTAGGGTGTTAAGCGAGTAGTGGAGGCCCCAGCCAAAGCGTCGCGCCGGGCGTCAGCATCACTTGAACAGGCAGAACGCCCTTAGGTACGATCCGATGGCGCGGCTACCTGACCCGAGCGATCATGCAGATCCACGACCAGCCGGGCGTGCCGTTTTTTCGTCGGCGTTCGGCCCGGGAGGCCACGGGATTGTCCTGAGTCTGATTTGGGCTTGAGAATGCACACGCAACCCCTTCGTATCGAGGAGCAAGAGATTAATGCAGATTAGGCGACCGGCGTGGCTTATGCCGATGGCATTATTCCCTTGGTCAGGGATCGCACGGGCGGATTTCACGCACAGCATGCCGCAGGGCGTGACGCCGATCTCGCATACGGTCTATGACCTGCACATGCTGATCCTCGGGATCTGCGTGGTGACCGCGGCCTTGCTCTATGGCGTTATGTTTTACTCCATCTTTGCGCACCGAAAATCCAAGGGCGCGGTGGCGGTGCAGTTCCACGAAAACACCCTGGTAGAGGTGCTGTGGACCGTGGTCCCATTCCTGATCCTCGTGCTGATGGCGGTGCCCGCAACCAAGGCCATGATCGCGATGTACGACACCTCGGAAGCGGAGGTCACGATTAAAGTGACGGGTTGCCAGTGGAAGTGGCAGTATGAGTACCTCGAGGATGGGATCAAATTCGTCAGTAGTTTGAAAACCCCAAGCGGGCAGATCGACAAGGGCGAAGCGAAGGCAGAGCATTATCTGCAGGAAGTGGATAACCCGTTGGTGTTACCGGTGGGCAAAAAGGTACGATTTCTAATCACGGCCGCGGATGTGTTGCACGGTTGGTGGGTTCCCGACTTCGGCTGGAAGCAAGACGCGACCCCGGGTTTTATAAATGAAGGCTGGGTGAGGATCGATAAACCCGGCACCTATCGCGGGCAATGCGCCGAGCTATGCGGCCGTGGACACGCCTTCATGCCGATCGTCGTCGAGGCCAAGAACGAGCAAGACTATAGGCAATGGATTAGCGAGCAAAAGGCGCTCCTGGCCGCTAGGCAAGATGCCGCGGGCAAGACCAACGCTAGCGGCGATCTCGTTCAACCCGCGAAGATTAAAGCGGCGCGCGAGTGAGCACATTTCCAGACAACCTCTCGCGACCTGTTAAGGCGTCGCTTGGTATTGGCACGTCGTTGATGTCGTGTGGTTGTTCCTGTTCATCTGTGTGTACTGGCTTTAAACCCGCTACACTCTAGCGTATGGATAATGTGCGTTTGGGCGATTTCGTCGCGACCGTCTGGGCTCAATCGGTTATTCCCGAGATCACCGAATACATCCGCATCCCCAATAAATCCCCGGCCTTTGACGCCGATTGGCAAGCCCACGGGTATATGGACGAGGCCGTGGCCCAGTTTGAACGCTGGGCCCGTTGCCAGGCCCTTCAAGATATGGAAGTCGAGGCCGTACGCTTGCCGGGGCGCACGCCGCTGTTGTATATGGAAATTCCCGGTGCGGGCGCCGGCACGATCCTTCTGTACGGTCACTTGGATAAGCAGCCGGAGACGAGCGGCTGGCGCGCGGGCCTGGGCCCGTGGCAGCCGGTGTTAGAGGGGGAGCGTCTCTACGGCCGCGGCGCCGCGGACGACGGCTACGCGCTTTTTTCCGCACTCACCGCGCTTGCGGGAATACAAGCCCAAGGGCTCAAGCATGCGCGCTCTGTCGTCATCATCGAAGCCTGCGAGGAGAGCGGTAGCTTTGACCTGCCGCACTATATTGATTTTCTCTCCGATCGCATCGGTAAACCTGATCTCGTCATCTGTCTCGATTCCGGCTGCGGTGATTACGAGCGCTTGTGGTGCACGACCTCTTTGCGGGGCCTCATCGGCGGGGTGCTCAAGGTCGAGGTCCTCACCGAAGGGGTGCATTCGGGCGACGCGAGCGGCATTGTCCCCTCGAGCTTTCGCATTTTGCGGCAAATCCTCAACCGCTTGGAAGATGCCGAGACCGGCGCCATCCTGCCTCCCGACTTTAGCGTTGACATTCCCGAAGAGCGCATCGAGCAGGCGCGCCGCGCCGCGCAAGTCCTCAACTCGCGAGTCCACGCCAAGTTCCCGTTCAGCGGGAACACGCGTGCCGCGGCGGCGGAGCCGCTGGCGCTGATTCTTAACCGTACCTGGCGGCCGGCGCTTGCGGTCGTCGGCGCCGAGGGCTTCCCGCCCCTCCGTCAGGCCGGCAATGTTCTGCGCCCCGCGACCTCGGTCAAGGTCTCTCTGCGGCTGCCGCCGACGTGCGACGCCGTGGCAGCCTCGCACGCGCTCAAACAGTTATTGCAATCGGCCCCGCCCTATGATGCCAACGTGACTTTTACCCCGGATTGGTCCGCCACGGGTTGGAATGCGCCGCCCCTCGCCGAGTGGCTTGAGAACGCAATCGATGCCGCCTCGCGGATCTTTTTTGAGAAACCGGCGGTGTACATGGGTGAAGGCGGCACCATCCCCTTCATGGCCATGCTGGGCGAGCGCTATCCCCACGCGCAATTCCTCATTACCGGCGTGCTAGGTCCGGGATCGAATGCCCATGGACCCAACGAGTTTCTGGATATTCCGACAGCCAAGCGCTTGACCTGCTGTATCGCCCGCGTCATCGTCGATCATTACCAGCATGGGCGAGAGGGAGGATAAATCACGATGATGAAGGTTGGAGTGATCGGGCTAGGCGCGATGGGCGCGTCGATGGCCATGAATCTGCACCTCGCGGGCTTTCTACGGGCCGTCTGGAATCGAACCCGCTCGCGGGCGCAAGCCCTGTCTCGGGAGACGGGTGTGGCCATGGCCGAGAGTCCGGCAGAGCTCGCGGCGGGGGTGGACCTCGTGCTCACAGCGGTGTCGTGCGATTCGGATCTGGAGGAGGTGATCAATGCCTTGCTGCCCGGCGTTCGGCCGGGCGGTGCGGTGGCCGACACCTCCACCGTTAGCGCCGCTACCGCGCGTGCGATGGCGGCGGCGCTTAAACCCAAGGGGGCGGCATTTCTCGATTGTCCAGTCTCCGGAGGCGTGGAGGGCGTGCGAAACGGGCGCCTGGCCATGATGGTCGGCGGTGAGGAGAGGGTTCTGGAACACGTTCGGCCGGCCCTAGCCACCCTTGCCACAACCATCGTCCACATGGGCCCCAGCGGTTCCGGTCAAGCGACCAAGGCGGTCAATCAAATCATGGCCGCGGGGATCAACCAGGCGGTGACTGAGGCCCTCGCCTTCGGTGAGTCCATGGGACTGGACCTCACGAAAGTAATCGACGTCGTGAGCCAAGGAGCGGCCGCGAACTGGTACCTGAGTCACCGCGGCAAGACCATGGTTGCGGGCTGCTTTGAACCCGGCTTTAAAGTCGCGCTCCATCATAAGGACCTTGCGATCTGCCGGGCGATGGGCGGCCCGCCGCTGCCGATCGTGGATTTAACTCTGGAAAATTACCAGCGGCTCATCGACCGAGGTTATGGGGCGGAGGACATCTCTGCCCTGTATCGGATCAAGCGCGAACAACTCGGAGCGGGGTAACGCGCCGCCAGCGGGCGTAAGGCCGGGCGTCACCGGGACAATGAATACGTTTCCAACGCGGCTCTTTATGGCCGCTTTGATTCTAGTCGCTGCCGCTACCCTAGCTGTTGTTGCGGCCAGCTTTCTGATTAAAACACCCACCGACTATGAACTTGAATTAGCCAAGATAGAAAATGACATCTTGAGCACCAAGGCCAGCGCTCTCAGCGGATCCGCGGAAGGGGCATTAACGCTGGTCTATCTGCATTATCTTAAGGCTTCGCTCACCGGCCGCTTTGATGATTTCAACGTGGCGGAAACGGAAACCGAAAACGCCATTCACACACTTGGCGCCTCCGATGATCTCTATCTTGTCAGGGCCAATCTTAATTACACGTTTCACCGGCTCGATGAGGTCAGGCATGATCTCGATCGGCTTTCCTCCCTCGCCGCGAGCCCGCGAGCCCAAGTGCTAAGAACCAATATAGACTTGCAACAAGGAAAGTACGCGCATGCAAGACAAGGCTACGAAAGCGTGATACAAGCCGAGCGTACCTGGGACAACCTGGCGCGCCTGGCCTATCTGGAATCAAAGATCGGCGATCCTCTGGCCGCGGATCGGTTATATCGGGAAGCTCAGGACGAAATTACAGCCAAAGAAATGCGCTCCTATGCCTGGGTGGAAGTGCAAAGGGGATTGCTGGATTTAAGGCAAGGGCGCCACGAAGAAGCCTGGGCGCACTACCGGCACGCCGATAAGGCCTATTCCGGCTACTGGCTGATCGAGGATCACATGGCGGAGCTCCTCGGGGCGCAGCGGAAATACGGCGAAGCAATCGCGCGCTACCAGAGCGTCGTCGCGCGCTCGCCGCGGCCGGAGCTCCAACAAGCAGTGGGCGATCTCTATGCCTTGATGGGCCAACCCGAGCAAGCGCGGCCGTGGCACGAGCAAGCGCTCGCCGCTTATCTCGCATCGGCGCGGCGCCGCGAGGTACATTACTTTCACCACCTCGCTTGGTTTTACGCCGATGTACGCGAGGACGGCGCCGAGGCGGTGAAATGGGCGCGCCGGGATCTCGATCTGCGGCGGAATTACGCGACCCGGGAAGCGCTTGCCTGGGCGCTGTATCGCGCCGGCCGGATCGCCGAATCCCTCGATGAAATCAAGCAAGCGCTCGCAGCCCGCGTGAAAGATGCACACCTGTTTTTCCATGCGGCGATGATCCACCTCGCCGCAGGCCGCACCGGCGAGGGTAAGCAGTTTTTGAAACGGGCGGCCGAAGTGAACCCGCGTTACGAAGCCTTCCATGTGCATCGTTGAGGTGCATCGGCTCGGATGGGGCGATTGGGCGCGCTATTGCCTGCTCGTGTTGGCGCTATTCGCCACGCGCATCGCCGGGGCGCATCCAGTGGCGCAAGGCGCGCTCGAGATCGAGATTCTTCCGGGCCGCATCGAGCTGCGGGCGACCGTGTCGCGCGAGGAAGTGCTCGTGGCCGCGGCCTTCGGCGGGCAAGAAGGCATTACGTATCCGGAAGCGGTGCGCCACCACGGCGCCTATCTACTCGCGCATCTCCAGATCAGGGCCGATGGGCGCGCGCTTGAGGGGCGCGTGCTCAAGGTTCTCGATCAAGCGGTGCGTCCGGCTTACACACTCGAGTATCGGCTGACGGGAGACGCGCCCGCGCGGCTCGAGTTGCGGCAGGACGTGCTGCGCGAGTTTGAGTTCGCGCCGGGCAATCCGTGGGAAGCGAGCTATCTGGTGCGCATTTCCCAGCAGGGGCAGCCACCGGCCGAGGGGCTATTGTTGACATCGAAGGAACCGCTCGAATTCGATTTCGAGCAGGACTGGACGGCGGGCGGGCCGGGGCTTGGCCAAGCGCGGATGGCCGCGGCCTTCGTGCGCCACGGGATCACCCACATCCTCAGCGGCTACGATCACCTGCTCTTTGTCGGCGCTTTGGTGCTGGCGGTCGTGAGCCTTTGGGACTTGGTCAAAGTGATCGGCGCCTTCACGCTCGCCCACACCCTGACGCTCGCCCTGGCGGCGTTCGATCTGTTTCGGCTGCCGGCGGCCATCGTTGAGCCGATGATCGCCGCGAGTATCGTCGTCGTCGCGGCGCAGAACCTCTTTTGGCCGCGGCAAACCAGAGGCTGGAGCCGGGCGCTCGTGGCGTTTGTTTTCGGGCTCTTCCACGGCTTGGGCTTCGCCGGCGGATTACTGGAGGCGATGGCGAGCCTCGGCGGGGCCGGCGCCGTCTTGGCTATCGCGGCCTTCAGCGTGGGTGTCGAGATCGGGCATCAAACCGTGGTGTTGCCAGCCTTCTGCGGGCTGCGCTTGCTGCGGCGCGCGGCCCGAGGCGCAAACCGTAACGAGCGGCTGGTGCAACGCTACGGCTCGGCCGTGATTTCGCTCGCCGGGATGATCTATCTCGTCGCCGCCTTGCGCTAAGGTGCGCTTTTTTCAAAGACGGAGGCCCAACTCATTCGCGTGCGTTAATCATATAGCTATGTGTATTGACCGCACATTGTCGCCTGGACATAATGGGGGAATCGATCGCCGCCCGTCCAGCATTTGCATTAGGGGGCAAGCGCGGGAGGGGACCTGTGCGGACAGGGGTTGCGGCGGCGCAGTGCAGGGGGGCATATGGCTACAGTAGCAGAACGGGGGACGGCTAACGGACGCGTGAAGCTAGGTCTCGCACTCTCGGGGGGCGGTTTTCGCGCGTCTTTCTTTCACCTGGGTGTTCTAGCCCAGATGGCGATGCAGGGGTTGCTGCGGCGGGTAGAGGTGATCTCAACGGTCTCGGGCGGCTCGATCATCGGGGCGCTTTACTATCTGCACCTGAAGCGGTTGCTGGAATCGGATGCGGACTCCGACCTGACCGATGGCCACTATCAGCGCTTGGTCGAGGACATCGAGCGCGATTTCTTCGCGGCCGTTCAAACCAATCTTCGCATGAGCACCTTCACGGATCCGGCCGCGAACTTCAAGATAAGACGGCCGGACTATTCGCGCAGCGACCGTATTGCGGAGCTGTACAACGATCGCCTCTATCAAGGTGTCCTGCCCGGCCTAGAACCCCCAATCAAGATACGCGAGGTCAAGATTCAGCCTAAAGGAGCCAATCCGGCGTTTCACCCCGAGCGCGACAACCACGGTAGAAGCGCTAAGGTCCCTATTCTGCTTGTCAATGCGACCACGCTCAACTCCGGCCGTAACTGGCGCTTTACCGCATCGCGCATGGGGGAACCGCCGCGCGACAACGCCCTAGCAAGAGAAATAGACAAGAAGGCGATCCGCTTGCGCCGGCCGCTGTCCTACACCGACATCCCGCCCTACCAACAAGACTTTACCCTAGGCCACGCCGTAGCCGCCTCCGCGTGTGTGCCGGGGATCTTTCACCCGCTCGCGATCAGTGGCCTGTACCGTGATCCCGAGACGGGAGACGAGATCCGCGTGCAGTTGGTCGATGGCGGTGTCCACGACAACCAGGGGATCCAGGGTCTCCTGGACGAAGCCTGCACCCACTTCATCGTGAGCGATGCCTCGGCCCAAATGGAAGAGATAGATGAGCCCGCTACGCACTTCGATGCGGTCTTGGGCCGCGCGGCCTCGATCTCCCAGGACCGCGTGCGCGAAGAGCAGCTTTTCCGTCTGTGGGGCCCCACCGACCGATCGCGCATCGCCTTCATGCATCTCCGGGCGGGACTGACCACTCGTGCCATCGCCTGGCTGGGACCCGACGGGCAGCCCGCGGATCCCTCGCAGGAGGTCCTGCGACCTGCGATCTCGGCCCCCGACTTTCATGTCGATGACCGGGTCCAGGATCTCGTTTCGGGGATCCGAACCGATCTCGACTCGTTCACCGAGGTCGAGGCCTGCACGCTCATGGCGGACGGGTATCTGATGAGTGACTCCGAACTCAACAGCCTGGCTGCGGCGGTGGCCGGCCGGCCGGGTGGGACCCCAAGGCCCGCGGATCTGGCGCCACCTGCGTGGGGTTTCCTCAAAATTAAGCCCTGGATGGAACGGCCCAACGAGGCCTATCTCAAGCAACTCAAAGTGGCGTCCTATCAGTTTCTCAAGCTATTCCACTTGCTCCTGCCCGGCTGGGCAAAGGAGGCGTTAGCGGTGCTCGCCCTCCTAACGCTTCTCGCGCTCGTCTGGATCCTGATCGATGTGAGGTTCTCCCTGGGCCTTGTCCTGCTGATGGTGATAATGTGGGGGCTGAATCGCTACAGTCGAAAGCTCGGCCGGGGCGTGTGGGTATTCCGCGCGCTGCGCGCGCCCGTGGAGGCCATCGTTCGCCTGATCGCGAGAGCACTCATCCCGATGCTCGGGTCCTGGGCCATAAAGCTCCATCTAAAGTACATCGATCCCATCTTTTTACGCTACGGCCTGTTTTCAGATATTCCAGCAGCTCCCATTTCTGGCTGTCACTGAGCGTCACGCCATAGTCATGGCCGGAATTACTGTTACCCGACAACCGCGTGTCGTAACGGGAGCCTCCGGTGTCCGGCCCGCTCGCGAACCCGACGTGTAGCGGGTCAAATTCGTAGCTGCCCACATGGAACACCTGGTCTCGCTGCGCGCTGGGTTGCAGGAGCTGCCACAAGCTCGGCACCGATCCGTTGTGTAGATAAGGAGCCGTCGCCCAGATCCCGTTGAGCGGCCGCGCTTTATAAGACAGGGGATCGAAGGGTGTGGCTTTTCTTACCTTTAAATATTCGCTAAACCCGGCTTCGATCGCTTGAACGGGTTGCCCCAGCGCCACCCCGGCCGCGATGACGGGCCCCAGTTTGGTGCCCGGCGCCACCGGTCCCAAGCGGTCGCCGAACAGGATCATTTCGCGTGTACCTTGCAAGACACCGGTCTTGGCGGTGCGCTGGATCGCATTGGTAGCCATCGCCGGATCCGTGCCGATGTCCGCGAGGCGGGTCATGACCGCGTTAACTCTCCGTTTGCGGTTTGCCCGTTCGATGGGCGCGTGACAGCTCACGCAGTTTTGCTGGTAATGCACCTTGCCGCGTTCGGCTTTGCCGGTATCGATCGGCGTCAGCAAGGTAACCGGCCATTGCGGCGACCACAGATCCTGTAACCAACCTTCGAGCTTCCCTAGATTCGTGACGTTGATCGACGATTTAAACCCCTTGGGCAATGGCGAGCCGGTCACGGTGACGTTGCCGAAGACACCCAATACTTCTCCGATATTGCGCAACAGGGAACCGATTCCGGCGTTGGGAGCGCTGCCGTTCCATTGCACGACATCGTGTTGCGGCGTATCCCAGATCAATGGGTAAGACACCGGCGCGCTCGGGGGTACCTTGTTTTCCGGTATGCCTAAGACACGCACAAACGCTTCGTTGAATATATTCCCGATAGCGTCGACACGACCGTGTCCAGGGGGACTGGGAGGCAGATTGAGTTTGATGCGCTCGATCAGCGCCTCGAGCCGGGCATTGAGGCTCCGGCGAAGCTCCGCGATCGCTTGCTGCGACCCTCCGGCGACCTGCGCGGCGAAGCGCTGAAACTTCGCCTCGTCACTAGCGGTGGCGCGGAGCGCGGCCACGAGATCATCGAGGAGCGCGGTGAAATCGCCCAGGGTCGGCCCGCCATCCACACGTATGATTTTACCGCGGTACTTGACTTGCCCCGTATGACAGGCGGCGCAGGTCGGCCCCATCCAATGCTCCCCGCTCGCCGGATCGCGCGTCTTGGCGAATCCTATCGGCAAGCCGTCGGGATTATATTTCGACGGCCGTTCGGGAAAGTAGCCTAGGCGCTCGATATTCGCGTCCGTGCGGAACGATAACTGGCTTCCCGCCTGTTCCAATGCCAAGAGCCAGCTATAGGGGAGGATCTGACTCCCTTGATCAGTGAACCAGAAGCGCTGCTGTATATCGGCGCTCCAGCCTTGATCGAGGGTGACGATCGAACCAGCGGCCGGCGCTCCCGCAGCGTTGTCATCGCCCTTAATTCCACTGCCGCATCCTACGACGAAACCGCCCGCTAAAATTGCGAATGTTTTTAGGACGTGGAGATAAAAGCGCATCGATTAGCTCTCCCCTGTGAGAATTTCCAAGGCTTGTTGTCTCGGTTCCGGCCATGGCATGAATAAGGCCTTAACCGTTCTTTCCCCTCAGCCCTCTTCCAAGAGGGGTTTCTCAGAACAGGTTTCGCACGCTCTCCGCGCCGTACCGAGGGAGAAGCCCAAGCCCATGACGGGTGAAATTATAAGAGTGCCTCATCGAGGAGTAAACGCGGAGCCATGCGCCAGCGGCCATTACGATGGAGTCCGAGTAGCGGGCAGACGCAACTCGGCGCACTTCACAATACGACATCGACTTGTTCAAGCGCGTTTACTGTGGCTTCTGCGAGGAGGCATGCCCCGACAGAGGCCATCCTAATGACAGGGATCTTCGGGAGGCATTACTAGAAGCGAGGCGACGAGGTCCTCACCAAGGAGCAGTTGCTACATACGGGGGATGACATGAGGGTGCGCCCCCCCGAAGTCGGCGTGCAGGTCACGTACTCATTTTGGCCTTCGCACCTGGGGGTAGCCTCGTCTGGGCTGGCCGTTTTACGAATCCCAATGCTTAAGCTCTGCAACGTGCGTTCTGGGGTAGCGGCTCGCCAGCTCTAACCGGCCGATACCTGAGGTATGCAATAGACCCTTCCCATCCCTTAGGCCGTATTCAACATGTATCCCCGTCAAACCTCGCTCTTGGTCAGTCCACCCCACGACGCGGTCACGTGTATATAACAGATATTTGATGCTCATGGATCGACTTTTACTCTTGCCGTCTCAGGCGCTTCTAACTTCCAGCACACACCCATCTTTTACCCCCTCCAGTGCCTCCTTCTCCGTGGTATAAACCAGAGGGGAGAAGTTGAACGAAATTCCATCCCGCACCACCACGCGCTGTAACTCCCAGCCTTCAGGAGAAGGGTGGGTATCCAATCGGCTGACCTGATACTGCCTGTGATTGTGGTTCTGCTTGTGCACGGTTATCTCCTTATCTTATACGTATCTTCTATCTCGCTTTTTGTACCTTTGCTATGGGACGTTGCTCTTCCCACCACTAATACGCCGAGCTTCCTTCGTCGTAGCCCGCGTATGAGAACGATTATGACCGCTTCCCAGTAATTGCATATAATTTCCTATCGGTGCGAAGAATATCCTAGAATAATTCTCAATGTCAAAGACAATTGCGTATAAATTCTTATCATTGTATCCTATTTCTTACAGCGGTATCTGAAATAAGGAGAAGTCCATGAACAACTGTACCGGTTCACGCGTTGCCTACTCACCGGTTGAGGTGGCGAAAATGCTTGGGGTAAGCCACGACACGCTGCACCGTTGGTGGAAGCGTGGGGAAGGACCGCCGCGGCTGAAGGTGGGTGGCAGGGTGTTGGTTCCGAAGCAGGTCCTGGAGGAGTGGTTGAAGGAGCAGGCTACATTGCCGACGCCCTAGAGGATCAGGTGGCTTAGAAAGTTTGTCGGTGGTCGTTGACCGTGTTGCTCTGCACGACCTGGGGAAGTTCCGTTTCCAATCCCCCATCTTCGACATCCTCACGCGCTTGGGCGTGCGGCTGCGCTGATTTGAGGTCCTCTCGGCAACGAATGCGATGATCGTCATCGGCTCGGCGCAACGCGGACAGAAGCGAAAAGCCATCCGAAGGACTAGAATTGCTACATGCAGTCAACGGAGTCGTATCACGCCACACATTATTGGCACCGCCTTGACGACGGGCGCGTCCAATGCGATGTATGCCCGCGCGCGTGCAAGCTGCACGAAGGCCAGGAGGGGATGTGCTTCTCGT
>MUGK01000096.1 GCA_002007425.1 Chromatiales bacterium USCg_Taylor
GTGATCGATGCGATTGGGCTGATTCTAGGCGAGCGTGCCGATCCAAGCCTGATCCGGGCCGGGCGCCCGCGGGCTTCGGTCACGGCGGTATTCGATCTGTCCGCGCAAGCCCGTGCTCTGCTGGCGGCGCGGGATCTCGAAGCGAGCGATCACGAGTGCACGATCACGCGCCAATTGAGCGCCGACGGACGCACGCGCGCCTTCATTAACGGTATCGCGGTCCCCGCCCGCACCCTGCAAGAGGTCGGGGAGATCCTGATCGACATTCACGGGCAGCACGCGCACCAGTCATTGCTGCGTCGTGAGATTCAACTCGCCATACTCGACGGCTTTTCCGGCGCCACGGCCGCGTCCTCGGAAACGGCTCGTGCGTTCCGAGAATGGAAACAAATCAGCGGTGAGCTGCTGCGCCTTGAGCAGCCGCAAGGCCACGATCGCGAGGCCGACAGCGCGCTTTTGGATTATCAGATCCATGAGATCGAGATGCTTAGCTTTACTGCCCAGGAACTGCCGGAGCTGGAGCGCGAGCACACGCACTCGCTAATCTCTCACAGATCGTCGCCGGCTGCCGGTATGCCTTGCTGGCGTTACGCGAGGACAATGACAATGCCCATGACTTGATCAGCCGATCCGCGCGCGAGATCCGCGCGGCCGCCGCGCTCGACGAACGTCTGGAGGGGGTCGTCGATCTGCTCGCCACGGCGGCGATCCACATCGAGGAGGCCGGCGTGACGCTCAATCGCTACCTCGGGACGCTCGACCAAAATCCCGGGCGGCTGCAACACGTCGAAGCGCGTATAGCTGCGCTTGCCGAGGTGGCGCGTAAGCATCGGATCCCCATCGCCCAACTCCTCGCGCAGCTCGCGGAGCTTAGGGCACGCTTAGCTGTCATCCAAGGAAGCGAGGCGCGCTTGAATGAGCTTAAAGAGGCGCAAGACACACTGCGGAGCGCCTACCAGTGCGCCGCCGCCGGGTTGCGGGAGCTTCGAGCGCAGTACGCGCCGCGGCTGGCGCGGAGAATCGCGGCCACGATGCGCACACTCGGCATGCCGCGCGGCGAGTTCGTTGTCCGCCTGGACGCCTTGGAGGATGCCGCCGCCAACGGGCAAGATCGCATCGAATTCCAAGTCACCACTAACCCCGGCCAGCCCCCGCGCCCGCTGGAGAAGGTCGCATCGGGCGGGGAGCTGTCCAGAATCAGTTTGGCCATCCGAGTCCTGGACGCCACTGCGAAGGAAGTCCCGACGCTGATTTTCGACGAAGTCGATGCCGGAATCGGCGGTGCGGTCGCTGAGATCGTCGGCCGTCATTTGCGGCAATTGGCGCAGCATCGGCAAGTCCTGTGTGTGACGCATCTACCCCAAATGGCGTCCCTCGGGCACCACCACTACTCGATCACAAAACATAGCGGTCAAGAAACCACCTCCGTCGCGGTCGCCAAACTTCACGGTCAAGGGCGGATACAGGAGCTCGCGCGCATGCTCGGGGGCATCAACATCTCCGAACAGACGCTAAGACACGCAGAGGAAATGTTGACCCATGGAAACCTTGGCGAAGTTGGGGGCGTGCAGTTAGGCACAGGAGTCCCTCGTTGAGCGGGTGCGTTCGGGAGCTTAAGCCCCTGTCCGGTTAATACACATAATATTGGGTTGTAAAGTTTATAAAAACGCAATATATTGTGTATTCACGACCGGATGAGTCCGAACACCATCAACAAAAGGGGGAAGCATGAATAAAGCGTCGATCAAGCTAATTTCCGAGGCGGCCGCGGAGGTTCCTTACCAAGCCGCTTCGCTGGACATCTGGGACCGGAAATACCGCTTAAAAAAGAAAGACGGAACCGCCATTGATGCGACGATGGACGACAGCTATCAGCGGATCGCGCTGGCGCTTGCGGAGGTCGAGGCGACGCCTTCGATCCGCGAGCGCTGGTACGGCGAGTTTCTGTGGGCGCTGCGCCACGGTGCCATTCCGGCGGGCCGCATCGTCTCGAACGCGGGCGCCCGCGCTTATAAACCCGCCACTTCCACCATCAACTGCACGGTATCAGGCGCCATCCGCGATTCGATGGACGACATTCTCGGCAAAGTCCACGAAGCCGGTATGACCCTCAAGTCCGGCTGCGGTATCGGCTACGAGTTCTCCACCTTGCGTCCGAAGGGCACCTATGTCTCGGGCGCCGGCGCGTATACCTCGGGTCCGCTCTCGTTCATGGATATCTACGACAAGATGTGCTTTACGGTGTTGTCCGCCGGGGGTCGGCGCGGCGCCCAGATGGCGACTTTCGATGTCGGGCACCCGGACGTCAAGGACTTCGTTCGCGCCAAGCGCGAGGACGGGCGGCTGCGGCAATTCAACCTTTCATTGCTCATCACCGATGCCTTCATGCAGGCCGTCAAGGCCAACGGCCTCTGGCCACTCGCCTTTCCGCTCAAGCAAGCGGAGCTGGAAACCGAGGATTTAGACCTCAATGACTCTAAAAAGGTGATCTGGCGCGCATGGCCGGTGACGGAAGGCTATCTCAGCAACAGCGAGGGGCAAGTCGCCTGCAAGATCTACAAGACCCTTCGCGCCCGGCATCTGTGGAATATGATCATGGCCTCGACCTATGACTATGCCGAGCCCGGTTTCATCTTGATCGATCGGGTCAACGATCTCAACAATAACTGGTTTTGCGAGACCATCCGGGCGACCAATCCGTGCGGCGAGCAGCCGCTACCACCCTATGGATCCTGTCTGCTCGGATCGATCAATCTCACCAAGTTCGTGTGCGATCCCTTCACCGGCCAAGCGCGCTTTGATTGGGCGGAATACCGTAAAGTCGTACAGGTGTTCACGCGCATGCTCGACAACGTGGTCGAAATCAATGGCCTTCCCTTGGAAACGCAGCGCGAGGAGATCCTGCGCAAACGTCGTCACGGCATGGGGTACCTTGGACTCGGCTCGACGCTCACGATGCTGCGCATGAAGTACGGCGAGCCGGACTCGATCGCCTTCACCGAGCAGGTCACCCGCGAGATGGCCTTGGCCGGTTGGGAGATGGCCTTGGATCTCGCCCGCGAGAAGGGCCCGGCGCCTATCATGGAAGAAGAGATTACCGTCACGGCCGCGATGCTGCAGCATCGCCCGGAGATGACTCGCGACGGTTACAAGGCTGGCGATGTGGTCAAGGGCAAAGTCTTGCACGCGCGCTACAGCCGCTATATGCAGCGCGTGGCCGAACTGGCGCCCGATCTCGTTAACGCGCTCGCCGAGACGGGGGCGCGCTTCACCCATCATAGCTCCATCGCACCGACCGGCACCATCTCGCTCTCGTTGGCCAATAACGCCAGCAATGGGATCGAGCCGAGTTTCGCACACCATTATGCACGCAACGTCATCCGCGAGCGGCGCAAGAGCAAAGAAAAGATCGACGTGTATTCGTTTGAGCTCCTCGCCTATCGCCATTTCGTAGACCCCGATGCCAAGCCCAGCGCCGGGCCGTCCGCGGCGCCGTTACCGGATTACTTCGTCACCGCCGAGACCATCACCCCGCGCCAGCATGTCGACATCCAGGCGGCGGCGCAGCGCTGGATCGATTCCTCGATCTCGAAGACCGCGAACATACCCACCGATTTCCCCTTCGAGGATTTCAAAGACATCTATCTCTATGCCTACGAGCAGGGTCTCAAGGGCTGCACGACCTTTCGTTTCAATCCGCAAGCCTTCCAGGGGGTCTTGGTCAAGGATCAGGATCTTGAAAACACCCTCTATCGCTTTATTCTGGAGGACGGCACCGTCGAGGAAGCCAAGGGCAACGAGGACATCGAGTACGACGGTGAGATCCACACGGCCGCCAACCTTTTTGACGCCCTCAAAGAAGGCTACTATGGTAAATTCTAGTGAGCGAGGACTTCAGCCCATGACTAAGAAATTCGACCAGCGCATCGTCAAATACAGCGTCGTCACTGCCGAAACCTCGGCCGCGGCAGAGCCGCAGGATAATGTGATCCAGATGCATGAGAAGGTCGAGCGCCCCGAGATGCTGCTGGGCTCGACCTACAAGATCAAAACCCCGCTTTCCGAGCACGCGCTCTATGTGACCATCAACGACATCGTGCTAAACGAAGGCACGGCGCACGAGCTGAGGCGGCCTTTCGAGCTTTTCATCAACTCCAAGAACATGGATCATTTCCAGTGGATCGTCGCGCTCACCCGCATCGTATCCGCCGTCTTCCGCAAGGGCGGCGATGTTACTTTCCTGGTCGAAGAGCTGCGTTCGGTGTTCGATCCGAAAGGGGGTTATTTCAAGAAAGGCGGGCGCTTCATGCCCTCGCTAGTCGCCGAGATCGGGGACGTGCTCGAAAGCCACTTGCGGATGATCGGCTTGCTCAAGGACAACAAGCCCGATGCGCATCAGAAAAAACTCATCGACGAGAAGCGCGCCGAGTATCAGCGCTCACAACAACTGAGTGGACCATCCGCTGCGGATGAATTTCCCGGCGACGCCGAGCTGTGCGCGAAATGCCACACCAAGGCCATGGTGCAGATGGACGACTGCTTGACGTGCCTCAACTGCGGGGAGTCGAAGTGCGGGTGAGTACGGGTCGCCAGGACCTACGCATGCAATGCAACTACGAGGGACGAAGCGACCAGAATTTTAGCCGCACGCGCAGGCGGCGAAACGCATCGGCCTCGGTATTGTCCGGGAGCAGCAACAGCGTTCGCCGCCTACCGTCCTCAAAGGTGAACAGCAACGCTGTCAGCCACGGCTGCGCGAAGCTATCGGACGCCAGCACCGCCGGGATCGTGCCTCGCTCGGCCGTGGTGACCAGCCATGAGCCGTCGGTGTACAACACAGCCTCGGTAATCGCATCACCGCGGTGCAGGATATGCCAATACCGCGACCACCAGAAGCTCATCAAGAGCGCGCCGCCTAGGGCTAGCTTGAACCAGCCCGGCAGGGCTACCGTCATCGCGATCGCCGCCGCCCCGCCGTGCGCGAGCAGGATGCCCAAGGCGAGACGCCGGGAAGCGCCGGCGCGGAGGTGGATGGGCGCGGTAAAACTCGCGGGCCGTGTGGCGGAAATCATCGGATAATACGCGCACGAAGCGCCAAGGCTTGCAATGTATCGCGTTTCAAAAATATCATTAGTCGGATCCAATAAGTAAGATAGCGTCGCAGCAAGTGTGCCGCGGTGGGGGCGATCGATGAGAAAGCAAGATAAGCGTAGACGCATGGACATTAAAAACCCGCAACCCTTAGCACCCGTGAAACAGGAAAACGGGAGACCCAAGGAGATCGGTGGGCCCGGGGGACCGGAACCGACACGTTACGGCGATTGGGAGCGGCGCGGGCGCTGTATTGATTTTTAGAGCTTATCGCTCTCATTCGCAACCCTCGTGCGACGATCACCCGTCGCGAACGATAAACGTCCTAGCGGCTCCATAAAGCAATCAACGCATGGCGCACCGTCCCCTCTCGCCGCACCTACAGATTTACCGGCTTCCGTTCGCCGCAATCTTGTCGATCACGCATCGCCTGACCGGTGTGTTCCTCACGCTAGGGTCGGTGCTGCTCGTTTATTGGCTGGTTGCGATCGCGAGCGGCGAGACCGCCTATCTCGAAGCACAAGCGCTGCTGGGTACCTGGTACGGATTGTTGGGCCTGTTTTTTTGCTCGTTCGCCTTGTATTTCCACCTCTGTAACGGCGTACGTCATCTGTTCTGGGATGCGGGCTATGGCTTTGAGCTGAAAACCGTGGACACCTCGGGACATATCGTGATCATTCTTACGGTCGTGCTGACGGTCATCACCTGGTTCATCGGAATCCTTTTCTCTGGAGGTCCCGCGTGAGCTTGAAGACCCCGCTCGGGCGAGCCCGTGGTTTGGGATCCGCGAAGACCGGGGTTAGCCACTGGTGGTGGCAGCGAATCACCGCCGTCGCTCTAATCCCCTTATCGCTCTGGTTTGCAGCCTCAATCATCACCATGATCGGCGCGGATTACGACGCCGTCGTCACCTGGATCCGATCCCCGATCGTGGCCGCGTTTCTCATCCTGCTCGTCGTGTCTCTGTTCTACCACGCCCTCCTCGGCGTACAGGTGGTCATTGAAGACTATGTGCACAATGAGGGACTGAAAGTCGCCGTCTTGGTGGGGATCCAGTTCATAATCTCGGCGCTCGTTCTCGTGGCCAGCATTGCGATTCTACGCATCGCGGTGGGGGGGACGTAACTTGGCGCCAGCCTATCCCATTGTCGAACACCAGTACGATATCGTCGTGGTCGGCGCCGGCGGCGCCGGCTTGCGGGCCACCTTCGGCATGGCGCTAAAGGGGTTGACGACCGCGTGTATCACCAAGGTGTTTCCGACCCGTAGCCATACCGTCGCGGCGCAAGGCGGCATGAGCGCCGCGCTCGGCAATATGGGGCCCGACGACTGGCGTTGGCATATGTACGACACGATCAAGGGCTCTGACTGGTTAGGGGATCAGGATGCGATCGAATACATGTGCCGCGAGGCCGTACCGGCGGTTATCGAGCTCGAGCACTATGGCGTTCCGTTCTCCCGCACCGAAGACGGCAAAATCTACCAGCGTCCCTTCGGGGGGATGACCACGCATTACGGCGAAGGGGTTGCCCAGCGTACCTGTGCCGCGGCCGATCGCACCGGGCACGCCATCCTGCATACTTTGTATCAGCAAGCGCTGAAGCACAACGCGGAGTTCTTCGTCGAGTATTTTGCTTTGGACCTCCTCATGGACGACGAGGGAGTCTGCCGCGGGGTCCTGGCCTGGAATCTCGATGACGGCACGCTGCACCGCTTTCATGCCCACACCGCGGTGCTCGCCACCGGGGGTTACGGACGCGCCTACTTCTCGTGCACCTCCGCCCATACCTGCACCGGTGACGGCAACGCCATGGTGCTGCGCGCGGGATTACCGCTCCAGGACATGGAATTTATCCAGTTTCATCCGACCGGGATCTACGGATCCGGTTGTTTGATCACCGAAGGCTCGCGCGGCGAAGGCGGCTATCTCACCAATTCAAAAGGCGAACGGTTCATGGAGCGTTATGCGCCGAACGCCAAGGATCTGGCCTCGCGAGACATCGTCAGCCGTTCCATGACCATCGAGATCCGGGAAGGGCGCGGGGTGGGGCCGGAACGGGATCATATCTTCTTGCACCTGGAGCACTTGGGAGCGGAAGTCATCCACGAGCGTTTGCCCGGCATTGCGGAGTCGGCGCGGATCTTCGCGGGGGTGGATGTCACTAAGCAACCGATACCGGTCATCCCCACTGCGCACTACAACATGGGCGGGATCCCGACCAACTATCACGGCCAGGTCGTGACGCTCAGGGACGGCGATCCGGATGCGGTCGTGCCGGGTCTCATGGCCATCGGCGAGTGCGCTTGCGTCTCCGTCCACGGCGCGAATCGGCTGGGGTCCAATTCGCTGCTCGATCTCATCGTGTTCGGACGCGCGGCGGCCAACTACTGCGCGGCCCATATTCAACCCGGGCAGGCTCACAAGCCGCTGCCCGAGGGAATCACCGAAGCCGTACTGACCCGCTTCGATCGACTGCGTCACGCGCAAGGATCGCACCCGACCGCGAAGATCAGGCTGGACATGCAACGCGTGATGCAGAACCACGCGGCGGTTTTTAGGAGCGCGGAACTGCTCGGCGAGGGAATTCACAAATTCAAATCCATCCGAGAGTCCTTTTCCGAAGTGCGGGTATCGGATCGGTCCCTCATCTGGAACACCGATCTGGTGGAAACCTTGGAGCTTGATAATTTGCTGGGACAGGCGATGGTGAGTATCGGCGCAGCTCATAACCGCACCGAGAGCCGCGGCGCGCATGCGCGCGAGGATTATCCTCGACGCGACGATGAAAACTGGCTCAAGCACACGTTGACCTGGCTCGATGATGGCGGCGAGGCGCGCTTCGACTACCGGCCGGTGCACCTGCGTACCCTCACGGATGAAGTCGAGGTCGTTCAGCCAAAAGCGCGCGTGTACTGACGATATCAACAACCTGATCGGCGAGGGACAGCGATGCGTGCCATGAAATTGCCAATCCTTGAGAATATCGAGGCGGGAAAACATTTAACCGCGCCGACCGGCGCGCGGCGGGTCAAACGGTTTAAGGTGTACCGCTATGATCCAGATGCCAGTAAGCCGCCGCAATTGGATAGTTTCGATATCGATCTGACCCGCTGCGGCCCGATGGTGCTGGATGCTCTTATCTACATCAAGAATGAGCTCGATGCCACGCTGACCTTCCGGCGCTCCTGCCGCGAGGGCGTGTGTGGCTCGTGCGCGATGAATATCGATGGATCAAACACCTTAGCATGCACCAAGGCCATCGATGACGCCGAGATAGACGTTTCCGTCTATCCCCTGCCGCACCTGCCGGTGATCAAGGATCTGGTGCCCGATATGACGCATTTTTATGCCCAGTACGCCTCGATCAAACCCTGGTTACAGGCGGACACACCGCCGCCCACCCGCGAGCGCTTGCAAACCAAGGAAGACCGCGCCCAACTTGACGGGCTGTATGAATGTATTCTCTGCGCCTGTTGCTCGACGAGTTGTCCGAGTTATTGGTGGAGCGGTGATCGTTATCTCGGGCCCGCTATTCTGCTTCAGGCCTACCGCTGGATCGTCGACAGCCGCGACGAAAACACGGGCGAGCGCCTCGATGCGCTCGAAGATCCGTATCGGCTGTACCGCTGCCATACGATCATGAACTGCACCAAGGCCTGCCCCAAGGGCCTCAACCCGGCGAAGGCGATCGGGGAGATCAAGAAATTGCTGCTAACGCGAGCGCTGTGAGACTCCGTTAAGTCCGTGACTTCGATCAACCGGCTCCAATGGCGTTGCCGGCGCGGGATGCGGGAACTGGATATTATTCTCCAGCGATTTCTCGATCGCCGCTACCACCAGCTTGCCGAAACCGATCAACTTCGCTTCGCCGAGCTACTCGACCAAGCCGACCAAGACATCATGGCGTGGTTGCTGGGAACATCGCAACCCGGTGATCCAATTTCCTTGAAGCTGATCGATGAGATCCGATCGACCTCAGGCGAGGTGTGATCGGCGATTCGCGGCTTGGCCCAGCAGAGAGCGGAGTGTCGTAACATCCATAGCGCAGTGTTCAATTCCCCGGAGATAGCGGGTTACGCAGATCTGAAAAGGGGAAGGCATACTTGCGGTGCTGCCCTCTCTCGCTACGACTTATTGAGCCTTGCATAATGAGTGAACTATTTTCGCTTTCATCGATCA
>MUGK01000097.1 GCA_002007425.1 Chromatiales bacterium USCg_Taylor
CGGCAAATCCGCGCACGCAATGAGCCCGGCTTCACGTTCAAAAGCCTCTATCTGGTATTTGGTCTGCAGGGTTTGCTCGCCTGGATCATCTCGCTGCCGCTACTGGCCGCCGTTGCCGGTAATGCTCCGCTCAACCTGCTCGACATCGTGGGCGTGCCAATAGCAATATTCGGCGTGACGTTTGAATCGCTTGCCGATTGGCAGCTCGCACGCTTCAAGGCCGATCCGACCCATCGTGGCCGGGTGCTCGACACCGGGCTCTGGCGTTATACGCGCCACCCGAATTACTTCGGTGAATTCTGCGTATGGTGGGGTTTCTACCTCATCGCGCTCGCGGCCGGCGGCTGGTGGTCCATCGTCTCGCCGCTGTTGATGTCGTTCCTGCTGCTCAACGTCTCGGGCGTAGTGCTGCTGGAAAAAGACATCTCGCAACGGCGGCCCGGGTATCGCGATTACATCACCCGCACCAATGCCTTCTTCCCGGGACCGCCCAAATGAACTCGCGCGCGCTCATCCTGGCGCTCAGTCTCGTCTCCAACTTGTACGCGGCCCACGCGAACGCGACGGCACGTGAGTGGGACTTCACCGCCTATCTCGGCGACAACGAGATCGGTTATCACCGTTTCGCGCTTACGCAAAGCGGGCCCGAGCGCGAGCTACTGAGCGAAGCGCGCTTCAACGTGAAATTCCTGTTTATCGACGCTTACCGATACGCGCACGAAGCGCGCGAACGATGGCGCGGCGATTGTCTCGCGCGCATCGACACCACGACCGACGACAATGGTAAAACCTACCGTGTGCGCGGCGCCCTCATCGCCAGCGGACTTCGCGTCGATACCGATGCGACGCAAACGCTGCTCCCGCCCTGTGTCATGAGCTTCGCCTACTGGAATCCGGATTTTCTCAAACAGACACGACTGCTGAACGCGCAGAACGGCGAATACCTCGACGTGCGGGTGCAAGCGCTCGGTCCGGACACCATCGCCGTGCGCGGCCAGGTGACACCGGCCCGGCGCTATCGGCTGAGCGCACGCGATCTCGATATCGAGCTCTGGTACTCGCCCACCGGCGACTGGCTGGCGCTCGACTCGATCACGGCCGACGGAAAACGGTTGCGTTACCGTCTGTAACACGACCGGAGAATGGGATGTCTCGATATTCAATCCTGAAGGCCTTGCTCGCTTTGTTCGCGCTCACCGCTTGCCAAACGACGGCATACCCGCCGCTGCCGACCGTGCCGCAGGTGGATCTCGCGCGCTTCATGGGCGACTGGTACGTGATCGCCAACATCCCCACGTTCATCGAAAACAACGCTCACAATCCGGTCGAATCCTACCGGCTCAATGCCGACGGCAGCATCGCGACCACCTTTACTTTCCGGAAAAACGGCTTCGACGGCGAAACCAAAATCTACCGGCCGACCGGATACGTAATAGATACACGAAGCAACGCCATCTGGGGGATGCAATTCGTGTGGCCGATCAAATCCGACTACCGCATCGTTTACCTGAACGCCGACTACACCCAAACCATCGTCGCACGCGAGAAACGCGATTACGTCTGGATCATGGCACGCACACCTGGCATTCCGGAAGACGACTATGAGCGTCTCATCGCTCTCATCGCGCGCGCCGGCTACGACGTCGGCAATATCCAACGTGTGCCGCAAAAATGGAACTGAAGAGGCGCACCGGTTTCAGCGTCGGCTCCATCGGCGGCACGCTACGCTGCTGGTTCGACGCCGCATCCGAACCCTCTCCGACTCCAGACGAAGCGCGGCGCATCGACTGGTTGCGTATCGTGCCCTTCCTCGCGATTCACACCCTTTGCGTCAGCGTGATCTGGGTGGGTTGGAGTCCGTTCGCCGTTGCTGTCGCGGCGGCGCTGTATGCGATCCGCATGCTGGCCGTCACCGGCTTCTACCACCGCTACTTCTCGCATCGCGCATTTCGCACCTCGCGTGCCGCTCAACTCGCATTCGCCGTGTTGGGCGCGACCGCGGCGCAGCGCGGGCCGTTGTGGTGGGCGGCGCAACACCGTCATCATCACGCGCACTCCGACGAAGCGCCGGACAGCCACTCGCCGCGCCAGCACGGTCTGCTGTGGAGCCACATGGGCTGGTTCCTGGCGCGCGAAAATTACCGCACGCGCATCGAAGCCGTGCCGGACCTGGCGCGCTATCCGGAGCTTCGCTTCCTCGATCGCTACGACGCGGTCGTGCCGCTGCTGTTCGCGGTGTCGCTCTACGTGACCGGCGAGTGGCTGACGTCGGCCGCGCCCGCCCTCGGCACTAACGGACTGCAGCTGCTCGTCTGGGGATTCGCCATCTCCACGGTGGCGCTGTACCAGATCACATTCACCATCAACTCGCTCGCGCATCGCTTGGGAACGCGGCGCTACGCCACGCGCGACGACAGCCGCAATAATCTCTGGCTGGCGCTGCTCACCTTCGGCGAAGGCTGGCATAACAACCACCACCATTTCCCCGGCTCCACGCGCCAAGGTTTCTACTGGTGGGAGGTGGATCTGACGTATTACGTCCTGCGCCTGCTCGCGGCCACCGGCCTGATCTGGGATCTGCGCACGGTACCGGCGCACATCCGCAGCAGCCGCCTCATCGATGAAAAAAAGCACGCATGAAAATAGCCATCGTCGGCAGCGGCATCGCCGGCAACGTTGTTGCCTACCACTTGCAACGCGAACACGACGTTACCGTGTTCGAGGCGGCGAGCCACATCGGCGGTCATACGCATACGCACGACGTCATCGTGGGTGAGCGCCGGTTCGCGGTGGATACCGGCTTCATCGTATTCAACGACTGGACCTATCCGAACTTCATCGAGCTGCTCGGCCAACTCGGCGTCGAACACCAGGAAAGCTCGATGAGCTTTTCGCTGCGCTGCCAGCAGCACGACCTCGAGTACAACGGCACCTCGCTCGACGGCCTGTTCGCGCAGCGGCGCAACCTGGTGCGTCCCGCATTCTGGCGCATGCTGCGCGATATCGTGCGTTTCAATCGCGAAGCGCCGATGTTGCTCGGCGGCGACGGCACCGACATCGGTCTGGGCGATTATCTTTCCCGGCACGGCTATTCGCCCGAGTTCCGCGACGGGTACATCGTACCCATGGGCGCCGCCATCTGGTCAACCGATCCGGCACAGATGCTCGCTTTCCCCGCGCACTATTTCGTGCGCTTCCTGCACAACCACGGCATGCTGTCGGTCAACGACCGTCCGACGTGGCGCACGATCCGCGGCGGGTCGCGCGCGTACGTGCGCAAGCTGACCGCGGCGTTTGCCGATCGTATTCGCTTGAATTCTCCGGTGGTCTTGCTACGTCGCTATCCCACCCACGTGATGCTGCAAGCGGCCGGCGCCGAGGCCGAACGTTTCGATGCCGCCTTCCTCGCCTGTCACAGCGATCAGGCGCTGCGGCTGCTGGAGACGCCGAACCGCCTGGAACGCGAAGCACTCGGTGCGATTCCGTATCAGCGCAATGACGTGGTACTGCACACGGACACGCGCCTGCTGCCGCGCCGGCCGCGCGCGTGGGCGGCATGGAACTACGCCCTCCGGCCGCAGGCGCGCGCAGGCGCCAGCGTAACCTACAACATGAACATCCTGCAGCGGCTCGACGCGCCGGTCACCTTTTGCGTCACGCTGAACAACAGCGACGCCATCGACCCGGCGAAAATCATCCAGCGCCTGACCTACGATCATCCGCTGTACACGCGCGCAGGGGTCGCGGCGCAAGCGCTTCACAAAACCGTGAACGGCGTCGAGCGCACTTACTATTGCGGCGCGTACTGGCGCTTCGGCTTTCACGAGGACGGCGTCGTCAGCGCGCTCGCCGCCCTCGACCACTTCCGCGCGAGGTTTGGCCATGTACAGCTGCCTTTACGAAGGCTGGGTTAGACACCGGCGCTACGCGCCGCGGGCGCACGCGTTTCGCTACCGCCTGTTCATGCTTTACCTCGATCTCGACGAGCTCGATACGGTGTTTCGCGGTCGCTGGCTGTGGTCCACGCGCCGGCCGGCGCTCGCGTGGTTTCGCCGCGCCGACTACCTGGGCGATGCGCGCGTCCCCCTCAAGCAGGCGGTGCTCGATCGCGTCGAACAGGCGACCGGCCGCCGGCCGCGCGGCCCGGTGCGCCTGCTCACACACCTGCGCTACTGCGGTCACTGCATGAACCCGGTGAGCTTCTATTACTGCTTCGACGAAACCGGCGAGCGCGTCGACACCGTCGTCGCCGAAATCACGAATACGCCGTGGGGCGAGCGTCACGCCTATGTGCTGCCGGTCGACCCCGATCAGCGCGTGCTGCATTTCCGCTTCGACAAACGCCTTCACGTCTCACCGTTCATGGCGATGGATCTGAACTACGACTGACGCTTCACAAAACCGCGCGCTTATCTAAGCGCGCACATGCAGATCCGGCGCGATGGCGTCTCCCTGTTCGACGCAATGCTGGCGCTGGAACAACGCGCGCTCAGCGGCGCCGCGCTGGCGCGCGCCCTGCTGCTGTTCCCGCTCATGACGGCAAAAGTAATCGCCGGTATTTACTGGGAAGCGCTACGTCTGTTTTTAAAACGCGTACCGATCCACACCCACCCGCGCAAGCTCGCCGTCAACCACGTCTGCACCGAGGCACGAGAAAAACCTTTGTGAGAACCCTCACCGCTGCCGATCGTATCGCCCCCGGCTCCACACCCAAGCCGCTGTTTCTCGACGGGCTCGCCCGCCGCGCGGTGCTGACGCGGCTCGAACGCCTGCAACACGGCAAGCTTATCATCATCGATGCAGACGATACCTCCCGGTTCGGACAGGCCTGCGATCTGTGCCCGCTCGAGGTCACGGTCAACGTGCGCGATGCGCGCTTCTACGCCGATATCGCCTTCGGCGGCTCCGTCGGCGCCGGCGAGGCGTATATGCAGGGTTATTGGGGCGCGAGCGACCTGACGAACCTGGTGCGTATCCTGATCCACAACCGCGACGTGCTGGACGGCATGGAAACCGGTCTGGCACGGCTCACCGCGCCGGTGCAGAAAATCCTGCATTGGCTGAGCCGCAACACGCGCGCCGGCGCGCGCCGCAACATCGCCGCGCACTACGACCTCGGCAACGATTTCTTCCGGCTGTTCCTGGACGAGACGATGATGTACTCCTGCGCCATGTTCGAGCACGCGCACACCAGCCTGCACGCGGCCTCGGTGGCAAAACTCGAACGCATCTGCCGCAAGCTCGATCTGCAACCGACCGATCACCTGCTCGAAATCGGTACCGGCTGGGGCGGGTTCGCCCTGCACGCGGCCAGCCGCTATGGCTGCCGCGTCACCACTACCACGATCTCGCGCCAGCAGTACGAGCTGGCGCGCGAGCGCATCCATGCCGCCGGCCTGCGGGATCGCATTACCCTGCTGCTCGAGGACTATCGCGACCTGCGCGGCGCATACGACAAACTGGCGTCGATCGAGATGATCGAGGCTATCGGCTACGATCAGTACGACACGTTTTTTCGCCAATGCGGCCGGCTGCTGAAACCGGACGGCCAGATGCTGTTGCAGTCGATCACCATCGCCGACCAGCGCTACCAAGGAGCGCGCGATGAAGTGGATTTCATCAAGCGCTACGTGTTCCCGGGCAGCTGCATCCCGTCGATCACCGTGCTGAACCAGGCGATGACGCAGGCGAGCGATCTGAAGCTGTTTCACCTCGAAGACATCGGCCCGCACTACGCCACCACGCTGCGGCGCTGGCGCGAAAACCTGCACGCTCGCATTGACGCGGTGCGGGCGCTCGGTTATTCCGATGCCTTTATCCGGCTGTGGGGGTTTTACCTGTGCTACTGCGAGGGCGGTTTCGCCGAGCGCGTGCTCGGCGACGTGCACATGCTGCTGGTCAAGCCGGCGTGCCGGCGCAGCGTCGAGGTTTCAACCACCCTCGGGCGCGAGGACATCAATCCCCTCGTTGCGCAGCATGCCGACCAGCTGAATAAGCGGTAGGCCAATGAGCGCGGTCGGGTCCTCGCCTTCCATCTTTTCTACCAATGCGATGCCGAGCCCCTCGGATTTGAAACTGCCGGTGCACCCAAACGGTTGTTCGGCCCAGAGATAGCGTCGTATCTGCTCCTCGTGCAAGATGCGGAAATGCACGTCAAAGGGGATGCAGGCGACTTGCATACGGCGGGTTTCGGTGTTTAATAAAGCCACTCCCGTCAAGAAACGCACACAGCGTCCGCTCAGCGCTATAAGTTGCTCGCACGCTGCCGCAAAGTGGCCCGGTTTCCCTAGTAGACGGCCGCCGCAGATGGCGATCTGATCGGACCCGATAATCAATGCCTTTGGATAATGCGGTAGGACCGCTTGCGCTTTTATTCTCGCAAGCCGTAACGCCAGATCGCTCGGATCCTCGCCCGGCGCAGGGGATTCATCCACATCGGGGACGCGGATGAAAAAGGGCAAGCCGAGGCGCTGCAGCAAAGCCTTCCGGTAAGGTGACGACGATGCTAAGACCAAGGACCGAGGATGAGTTTCCGTCACATCGGGCATCGGCGCTAATATATCCACATCGATCGGTCACACCGCAGGCACTTGTTGGGTAAGGCAGTGAAAAGCGCCCAATCCCCAAACGAGATCGGTGCAATCGATGCCTACGATCTCACGCCGGGGGAAGCAGGATTGAATAATGTCCGTCGCCGCGGCATCCATCGGATCGTTAAAAAACGGCAATAACACCACCCGATTGGCGATGTAAAAGTTCGCATAGCTGGCCGGCAAACGCGTGCCGTCATAATAAACCGGGGCAGGCATCGGTAAGGTTTTGATGGTCAGCGGCCGGCCGTCGAGGCCCGTCATCGATTTCAGCCGCACTAGGTTATCCTCGAGCGGAGCGAAGTTATCGTCATTCGGATCTTCCTCGACGACCGTGACGACCGTATCGGCGGATACGAAGCGTGTGAGATCATCCACATGACCGTCGGTATCATCGCCTTGGATCCCCTTGCCCAACCACAGCACCTTTTCGATGCCCAGAAACTCGCGCAGGCGCCGCTCGATCTCGGCGCGGTTTAGATGCGGATTGCGATTGGGGTTAAGCAGGCATTGCTCGGTGGTCAGCGCCAGTCCCGCGCCATTCACGTCGATCGAACCTCCCTCCAAGATAAAATCGGCTTTATAGCAGGGGACGGCGAGTGCCTCGGCCATCCGCGCCGGGATGGCGTTGTCCAGATCGTAAGGCGGATATTTTTCTCCCCAGGCATTGTATTCGAAGTCAATCGCGGCAAGCTTATCGCCGCCTGGACGGGTCACGAACACCGCGCCGTGGTCGCGGCACCAGGCATCGTTGGTAGGGAAGCGATGAAATTCGATAGCGCCTGAGATCTTCGCGCACAGTGAACGCACGTGCCGTTCGTGGGATTCGTCGAGCACGTTGATGCGCACCGTCTCGCTGCGCACGAGCGCCTTCACCACCTTGACCATGATGGGCTCAATGGCTGCGAAATTCCCCGGCCAGCTCTCGCGCTTATGGGGCCACGACAACCAAGTGGCTTGGTGGGGCGCCCATTCCGCGGGCATGCGAAAGCCTCCTGCGGCCGGTGACGCATCTGGGCTTGCTCGCGACACTTTTGCAGAGCTTCCTTAGAGGTTGTTGTCCGCGTTGTTTTGCATGCCGATTTCCGGTCCCTCATGTTCCTTGGACACGCCCTTCGAATGCCGGTACATAATAGCAACGCGAGGCAGCGAAGAAAACTCGGTGGAGGCGAAAACCTTACGGTGAAAGCGTTAGCGCTCGTAGCGGTAAATGACATGATATTCCGCGTGATCTCGGATTCCGGACAGCATGTAGGCAACTTGAAGAAAATCCGGGGCGTATGGAAGTTCAAGGCCATCGGATATGACGGTAACGGTCTTGTGATCCCGGGCGGGGGGCCGCTCACGGACGTGCATAATACGGTATTCGACAACCCGGACCCGAGTCTCCTTACCTCGCGACTTCTGGGGTGAGAGGTTGTGAAAAAACCTACTACGCTCGGGATCTCGCGTTGCATCCTCGGCCGCCAAAGTTGAGTATACTAGTCAACGATGTCTACCATCCTCCAATCCGTCGGCGGAACGCATGACGGCGTTACGATCACGGATGCCTTGCATCGGCCGCTGCGGGATCTGCGGATCTCGGTCACCGACCGTTGCAACTTCCGTTGCCCGTACTGCATGCCCAAGGAGGTGTTTGGGCGGGATTGGGCGTTCTTACCGCGCGCGGAGCTATTGAGCTTTGAAGAAATCGTCCGCCTGGCGCGGGTCTTTGTTACCCTTGGAATCGAAAAGATCCGGATCACGGGAGGCGAGCCCCTATTACGCCGCGATCTGCCGAAGCTCATCGCGGGGATTGCGCGTATCGAGGGTGCCCGCGACCTGACGCTCACGACCAACGGCGCGTTGTTGTCGCGCATGGCGGACGACTTGAAGCAGGCGGGGTTGCAGCGATTGACCGTGAGTCTAGACGCCATCGATGAAGCCGTCTTTCGGGCGATGAGCGATGTCAACATCGCGGCGGCTCGGGTACTGGACGGAATCGACGCCGCGGTCGCGGCCGGCTTGCATCCGATCAAGGTCAACATGGTGGTCAAACGCGGGATGAATGACCATTGCATCGGTGCGATGGCCGGGCACTTCCGCCATACGGGCCATATCCTGCGGTTCATCGAATACATGGATGTCGGCGATAGCAACGGCTGGCGCATGCAGGACGTGGTCCCGGCGCGCGAAATCATCGACGTCGTTGAAAACGAGTGGCCCCTCGAACCCATCGAACGGAACTATCCGGGCGAAGTGGCAACCCGCTACCGCTATCGTGACGGGGGAGGGGAGATTGGGATGATCGCTTCGGTAACCCAGCCCTTTTGCCGGGGATGCACGCGCAGCCGGATCACGGCCGACGGAACGTTCTACACGTGCTTATTCGCCACGCGCGGGCACGATCTCCGTCAACTATTGCGCCAGGGCGCGAACGACGGCGAGATCAGTGCGTTTATTTCCTCCGTGTGGCGGGGACGCAGCGATCGCTATTCCGAGATCCGCCGCGGCGCCGGCATCGGTTTACCCAAGGTCGAGATGTCGCGAGTCGGCGGGTAATTGGAAGCAAGATGAAAAAAGGATACCTGCGGGGCTAGGCGCGCCATCGGCGGCGTTCAGCTCGGCAAATATCCCGATCGAATCCGGTACGCGGACACGTTGGCTACCGCGATCGTACACGCGGTGGCGCCGTCATCACAACGGTGCGATGCCTTGATCCCGTGGCCCGTGTACAATCTTGCTTTCAATGCCTTTTGAGCGGCGTTACATGGCGGCGCAACTGCCTACGTTGGTGCAAATGCTATCGCAGCTCATCGCGATCCCCTCGATGAGCAGCGTCGATCCGCGCTTCGACTGCGGCAACCGCGCCATGGTCGAATGCCTGGCGGATTGGTTTTCGGATCTAGGTTTTCAAACCGAGCTGATGCCGCTTCGGCATCATCCCGACAAGCTTAATCTGATCGCCCGTAGCGGGCCGGGAGGAGGGGGCTTGGTCCTTTCCGGGCACACCGATACCGTGCCCTATGATGAGGGCGCCTGGTCGACCGATCCCTTCACGCTCACCGAGCGGGACGGAAAGCTCTATGGTCTCGGCGCGGCCGACATGAAGAATTTTTTTCCCTTGATCCTCGCCGCGTTCGGCACCCTGGATCTCCGTGCCTTGACCCGCCCTCTCGTGATCCTCGCGACTGCCGATGAGGAGAGCTCGATGGCCGGGATCCGCGCCGTCGCGGCCTCAAGCGAGAGGCTTGGGCGTTACGCGCTCATCGGCGAGCCGACGGCCCTTAAGCCTGTATATATGCACAAAGGCGTAACGCTAGAATCCATCCGCCTGCGCGGGCGTTCCGGGCATGCGAGCAACCCGAGGCTCGGGAACAACGCGATCGACGGTATGTACCGGGTCCTGGGCGCCCTGATAGAATGGCGAGGAGAGCTGCAGGCGGCTTATGCGGATCATGATTTCGAGGTCCCGGAGCCGACGCTTAATCTCGGTAATATCCACGGCGGCGACAGCCCCAACCGGATCTGCGCCGAATGCGAGATCCAGATCGATATCCGCACCTTGCCGGGCATGCCGTTCGACTCGCTGCACCAGGCGCTCGTCGAGCGTGTCGAGCGGGCCGTAGCGGGGAGCGGCCTCTTCTTCGAGGTGCGGCCGTTAGTGGCGGGGATTGGCGCCATGAAGACCGATCGCGACTCTGCGATCGTGCAATCGCTCGAACGGCTCACGGGCCTGCGCGCGGGGACGGTCAGTTTCGCGACCGAGGGGCCGTTCCTGAATGCGCTCGGCATAGAGACCGTCGTTTGCGGACCGGCGGACATCGCGCAGGCGCATCAGCCGGACGAGTATGTGGACGGCGCGCGCTTGCTGTCGATGCAGTCGATTATCAAAGCACTGATCGCCGAGTATTGCCTCGGGGGTTGAAAGCAATGCCGGCCGGCCCGCAAGATTTCGTCGACTGGTTTCGCACCGTATCGCCGTATATCCACAGTCACCGCGGCCGCACCTTCGTGATCTGTTTCGGCGGGGAGATGGTGCTGGATCGCGGGTTTCCGAACCTGATACATGACATCGCCTTGCTCAACAGCCTAGGGATCCGGCAAGTCTTGGTGTATGGCACACGACCGCAGATCGAGGCGCGTCTAAAAAGCGCGGGCGCGGATATTCGTTATGTCAATGGTCTGCGGGTGACTGATGAGCAAGCGCTCACCTATGTCAAAGAGGCTGCCGGCACGGTACGCATCGAGATCGAAGCCCTGTTGTCGCTGGGTCTGCCCAATTCCCCCATGGCCAACGCCAGCATCCGCGTCGCCTCGGGAAACTTCATCACGGCCAAGCCCTCGGGCGTGCGCGATGGGACCGATTTGCGCTATACCGGGGAGGTGCGGCGAGTGGATGCGGAAGCTATCCATGCCCAATTGACTCAGGGCGATATCGTCGTGATCCCGCCCGTGGGTTATTCACCGACCGGCGAGGTGTTTAACCTGGATGCAGATGAGGTCGCGACGGCGGTGGCGATCAGCCTGCGTGCGAGCAAGTTGATCTTCATGCTCGCCGTTTCCGGCGTTCTGGATGGATCGGGCACGCTGGTCCGTCAGCTCACGGATAAAGAAGCCCAGCAGTTTCTCATCGAGCGCAGAAGCGCGGGCGGCGATCTCCCGGAGCTCGAATGCGCCATCCGCGCCTCGCGCAACGGCGTCGGCCGGACGCATTTAATTGACCAAGCCACCGATGGTGCGCTGCTCCTGGAGTTGTTCCAGCGTGACGGGATCGGGACCCTGGTGAGCGCGGCGCGTTTCGATGACCTGCGCCAGGCGACCATCGACGATGTCGGCGGCGTCGTGGAGCTTATCGCGCCGCTGGAAGCCCAGGGGGTGCTGGTGCGGCGTTCCAGGGAAAAGCTTGAGATGGAAATGGATCATTTCACCGTGCTGGTGCGCGATGGGGCCATCATCGGATGCGCAGCCCTGTATCCTTATCCCCGTGAAAGCGTGGCCGAGCTTGCGTGTCTTGCGGTGCACCCAAGTTACCAAGATGCGGGACGCGGCAGTCAGTTGTTTCTCAATCTAGAAGACAACGCCAGGAGCCTCGGTCTCAAAACATTGTTTGTGCTGACCACGCACGCTGCGCATTGGTTCATCGAGCGCGGCTTTGCGCAAGCGCGTATCGAGGACCTGCCCGTCGCGCGGCAGGGTCTGTATAACTATCAACGCAACTCAAAGGTCTTCATCAAGAGCGTTGCCTAGCTCCGGTCTCGCAACTCGTCGGGAACGGTAGCGTCTTTTCGCTTATGGTTTCTTCTTCGCGAGGCGGTCGAGCTTCTTAACGAAAACTGAGTTCTAAGTATTTTCTAATCTTAAAATGAGCCTGAAAAGGGTAATAGAGTCCCCCTTAGAGAGAAGGACTCCTGGACCTCAGGGGATGCCTGGGGGCGTTGTG
>MUGK01000098.1 GCA_002007425.1 Chromatiales bacterium USCg_Taylor
GCTCGCGCGTGCCTTCGCTCAATGACTCTACGCCGTCCATCTAGAGGACGGCTATCGCGGGCTCCTCGCCTCGGTCTTCGACCTTCCATGGCTCGTCGGGTGCATGTGGTTAAACGCCGGAAGGCTCAAAAACGCCTGGCGTCGAAGCAGCTTGAGACCGCATCCGGCGTCGGAGATCCCATCCTCGAGTAGACGCGCTCGCACGGTGTTGGCGAGCCACGACGATAGACGCTTGATCCCCGGATCTCGGCGCGAAAATCGGTACCCGCAGACGAGATCAAGCCGCTTGCTCGAAGCCGCGGCGGCCGCCAGCAAATTAGGAATGTCCGCCGGATCATTTTGCCCGTCTCCATCCAAGGTCACGATCCAATCGCAACGGGCCGCGGCAATGCCGTTGCGTAGCGCCGCGCTCTGGCCGGCGTTCCACGCATGCCGCAGGATCCGCAAGGGAAGTTGCCGCTCGCGGCGTACGTCCCGAAGCCGTTCCAGGGTATCGTCGGTGCTGCCGTCGTCCACGACGATCAGCTCATAGCGCACGCGGCCATCGAGGCAAGCCTCGATCTCGCCGAGCAGGCTAGCGATATTGGCGGCCTCGTCATAGATGGGGATCACCACCGAAAGCTCATCGAGCATCTTGCTCAAAGGCGCTGTGAAGGTGAGGAGGGGCGCGTGTGTGCGCGAGAATTAAACCGCCGCTCGAACGGGAGGGTGGAATCCATGGAACGCGCGTTTGCGCCGCGGCCCTCGGTATGTGCGACAGGACATCCAAGTCACTCTCGCACCCTCGGTCTCGCGGCGAGTGATTCCTTTTGCCGCGACCGTCCTCCTACGATTCTTAAAATCCCGCATCATCAGCGGGCAATAGCGATGCGAGCCTACTATTCTTTTCGCAACACCATGAGCCGGCCCTCGCGGTCCATATCGACCCGGCTTAAGAATGACATTCCGAGCAAGGTTTCGGTGGGGAAGTCGCCGTCGATGACCGTGGCGGGGACATCTATAAGCTCAATGTCCCCGACCCGAACTTTCTTGAGCGTAACCCCGAAGGATTTTACGATTCCCGAAGCTGTCGAGCTGACGCCTTCGTTTCCGATCAGCCTATAGTCGATGCCAAGACGCCGGGCGAGGTGTTTGTTCATCGCTACCTGCGTGGCGCCGGTGTCAACCATGAAACTCACCGCGAATCCGTTGATAGCGCCGCCTACGTTATACATTCCCATGTGATTAGGCGAAATTTGCACTGTGGCGCCGGCCGTTGCGGAAGCGAAGCGACTACCGATACGATTGCCTAGAGCGTAGGTTCCGCGTTTTCCCTCGAACTCGATCACGGCTTCCTTACTATTGGCGGATATGAGGATAATACCTTCGGGAGCCTGGTGTCCCACGGCGAGTAGACGCTGTTTGCCGTTGATGTCTAGGATCGCCTTGTCTTTAAACAAGCCGACAACCATGAACTTCGGGGCCGCAAAACCCAGACTTGGGAAAAGAAAGAGAAGTAAAATCAAACACGAAATTCTATTGTCAGTCATAACGCATCCCTGAGTCATTCGGAATTTGGTATCGGCGCGTTTACGGTGCCAGTTTACTTAGGCTTGTCATCGGAAGTTGCCAGGATAGAGGAAAATACTAGTTAACATAATACACATTATGCGCACTATACCGAATGTATATCCTCAAATGGATCCCTCCCTGTGGCGGGACGAATTCCCGCTCGCAAAAGCCACCATCTATTTAAACCACGCGGGCGTTGCGCCCTGGCCCCGGCGTGCCGCCGAAGCGGTAACAGCATTCGCCGAACACAATGTCCACCATGGTGCTTCGAACTATAGTCATTGGCTGGAAACGGAACGGCGATTGAGAGAGCAGCTACGGCAGCTCATTAATGCCCCGGCCAGCGATGATATCGCGTTGCTGAAAAACACCTCCGAGGGCCTGTCCTTTGTCGCCAACGGGATCGCGTGGAGCGCCGGTGACAACATCGTGATTTCAGCCGAGGAGTTTCCGAGCAATCGTATTCCTTGGGAAGCGCTGCAACCGCGCGGTGTGGCCGTGCGTCAGATCGAGTTGCTGCACGGTCATCCCTGTCCGGAACAGGCGTTGCTCGATGCGTGCGACGGCCGTACCCGGCTGCTTGCAATCAGCTCCGTGCAATATGCGAGCGGTTTTCGGGTTGATCTTGATTTGATTGGGACCCACTGCCGAAACCACGGGATACTCTTTTGCGTTGACGCGATTCAAACGCTCGGCGCGTTGAATTTCGACGTGAGCGCCTGTCACGCGGATTTCGTCGTCGCCGACGCTCACAAATGGATGCTCGGACCGGAGGGCATCGCCCTTTTCTATGTCAATTCGGCCATCCGCGAGGAAATCACGCTGAGCGAGTTTGGCTGGCACATGACACAGGATCCGAACGACTTCGACCGCAAGGACTGGCGGCCCGCGGATTCGGCGCGGCGGTTTGAATGCGGCAGCCCGAACCTGCTTGGAGTGCATGCCTTGTCGGCCAGCTTGTCGCTACTGCACGAGATCGGCATCGCCGCCGTCTCTCGAATAGTGTTGAATAATACGAGCTATCTAACTGATACAATTATACAACATTCTGATTTAGAGCTGCGCTCCCCGGCACAGCCGGCGCACCAGTCTGGTATCGTGAGCTTTCGTCACCGCCGTCATTTGAGCGAAACCCTCTATCGAAAACTTCACGCGGAGGGTGTCGTTTGCGCGATTCGCGGCGGCGCAATTCGATTTTCACCCCACTTTTATACCCCGCGCGATCAACTTGATCGCGCCCTTGAACTGGTCACGGATTGCTAACGAGCGGCGCTTGCTTTTCGGCGAGCTGGACTAAACTATGCGCGGTGGAACTAACTCAGCGCCACAACGACCTAGTAATGAGGGCACGATTGCTACTACCATTGAGATAGTAGACGAACCGGGTACTCGATTTTAAGGCACGCGCTTTTCAGAATATTCGGAGAACATATGACCACGGATCCACGGGGACAATTTCTCGAATCGCTGACGGCATTCACACAAGAGCACCGGGCGAAACATTGGGAAGGAGATTTCAGAGAGTTTCTTCAGCACATTCTACCGCAACAGCCTGAGCGCTTTACGCGCAATAGTCACCAGTACGTTTGGAGTATGGTGCGCCTTACCGGGCTCAAGGAACGGGAGAACGGCAGCGACGCGAGACCCCACGGCCTGTTTACGGATGAGCTTTTCGGCATTACGGATGCGCTCGAACGCATAGCCGATTACTTCAAGGCCGCGAGTGCAGGCTCGGAGGTCGGGCGCCGTTTGTTACTGCTCTTAGGACCGCCATCGGGTGGCAAGTCCACGATGGTGATCCTGTTGAAACGCGGCCTGGAAGAATACAGTCATACCGATGCCGGAGCGCTCTATGCGATAAAGGGATGTCCGGTCGATCAGAGCCCTCTTCACCTTATCCCGCACACCCTTCGGGGCAACTTCCGTGAGACCTACGGGGTGGAGATCACGGGAGAGCTTTGTCCGTTCTGCCGGGTTCGCCTCGCGGACGAGTTTGCCGGCGATTTCATGCGTTTCCCGGTCCAGCGTATTTTCATCTCGGAAGCCGGCCGAACCGGGATCGGGACCTATGCGCCCCATGATCCCACCACCGCGGATATCGCCGATTTGGTAGGCTCCGTCGACCTATCCAAGGTCAGTAAGTTCGGCGACGAAGGTGATCCGCGTGCCTGGTCCTGGTCGGGCGCCGTCTATGCCGCCAGCCGCGGGATCTTGGAGATGATCGAGATTCTTAAAGTGAAGCGGGAATTTCTCTATCTACTACTGACACTAACGCAAGAGAAGAACGTCAAGGTGTCCCGTTTCCCGTTGATTTACCTTGATGAAACCATTGTGGCGCACACCAACCTCGCGGAGTTTCAAAAATTCCTGCAGGAACGGGAAAATGAAGCCTTGTTGGATCGCATGGTCATCATCAAGGTGCCGTATACCTTGTCGTACCAAGATGAAAGCCGAATCTATACGAAGCTAATCTCTTCGGCGCCCAACTTTCGGGAGGTGCATCTCGACCCCCATGCCCTGGATAGTGCCGCTATTTTTGCGGTCTTGACGCGTTTGCATAAATCCGAGCGCGAGGGTTTGGATCTCAGCAAGAAAGCACGCCTCTATACCGGAGAACATGTGGACGGAGTGAGCCTGGCCGAAGTGGACCGCATCCGCGCTGAGACGCCGGAAGAAGGCATGTCGGGCGTCAGTCCACGATTTGTGATAAACGCCCTCTCGAAAGCGATCACGAAAAGCGAGGCGCGCAGCCTGACCAGCATGGAAGTCCTGCTCGCCTTGAAAGACGCCATCGAATCCGATGCCCGCATGGACGCCAAGCAAAAACGTCAGTGGTCGGATTTTCTGGTGGTTGCGCGCAAGGATTTTTACAACCGCTGGGTCAAGGAGGACGTGCACAAGGCATTGTTTGCCTCCTTCGAGCAAGAAGCGCAATCCTTGCTGGAGAAGTACCTCGATGAGGTGGAGGCGACGCTCGATCGCCATGAAATCACCGATCCGATCACGGGTGAAGGCCGATCGCCCGATGAACGGTTCCAGCGTGCCGTGGAAGAGAAGATTAATATCTCGGAATCCGGCAAGCTGTCCTTCCGTCAGGAGGTGGTGCGTAAGGCGATGGTCGCATATAAGCAAGGCGAAAAGTTCACGCTCGACAGTCACGCGCGGCTTCACGAAGCGATCGAACAGTATTTATTCGATGAACGGCGCGATGTGCTCCGGCTTGTCGCCTCGAGCACGCGTCCGGACGAAGATGCGAAGCAAAAGATATCGGCCGTGCAACAACGCTTAGTCGACGAATACGGCTATGATGAGCACAGCGCAAAAGAAGCGTTGAATTACGTAACCACCTTGTTGTCTCAGGAATGAATCCGAAATAAGCGGCAGGGATTACACTACCAATGAAGCAGAGTGAGCACCGCGATCGAATTCCGCAATCCAAGGACACGGAGTGGTACGATTTGTTTTCGCGCGGCGCCCGCGACTGGCTGCGGCACAACGAAAAGATCCGCGACAGCGTTAAGCAACACCTACCCGAGCTGATTGCCGGTTCCGATGTGATCTCTCGTCCCGATAACCGTACGCTGCGGGTGCCGGTAAAGCTTTTGGAGCATTACCGCTTCCGCCTGAATGACTCGGATCAAAAAAACGGCGTTGGGCAAGCGCAACCGGGTAAGGTGAAGGCCGGAGACATCTTGCGGCCGGCGCGTGGACTTTTCGACAGCGCCGGCAGGCAAGCCGGGAACGAACCGGGCGGCGTACAGTTGCTGCTCGAATTCAAGATTGACGATATCGTTGATTGGCTCTGGGAGGAGCTCGAGCTTCCGAACCTTGAACCGCGCCCCGGGGAAACGCTGGTTGATGAGCAACTCGTACGCGAAGGCTGGGATCGGCGCGGCGCCCGCTCGCGTCTGGATCGGCGGCGCACCTTGAAAGAGGCAATCAAACGCCGCTCGGTCCAAGATGATGCGCCCGATTTCACCAATGAGGATCTGCGTTTTCGGCAACTCGCGAAACGCCAGAGGCCGGCAATGAACGCCGTTGTATTTTTTCTTTTGGATGCCTCCTCAAGTATGGAGGAGGCTGACCGCAAGCTGGCCAAGGCTTTCTTCTTCTGGGTTCTGCAAGGTCTGAGGCGCCAATACCTGAATATAAGCACGGTATTTATCGCCCACACCGCGGCCGCATGGGAGTTTTCCGAGGAGGAGTTCTTCAAAGTCACCGCCCAGGGCGGGACCCAAGCCTCGAGTGGCTTCGCTTTGGTGCTGGAAATACTGGAGACGCGATTCCACCCGAGCCGTTACAACGCGTATCTGTTCTACGCCTCTGACGGCGATAATTTTATCGAGGATCGCGAGCCATCAGAGGCTGCCTTGGAGAAAGTAGCCGCGGCCGGGAATTTCGTCGGCTATGTCGAGATCGCGCAAACCTTGTCGGACGCCCTCGACACCCAGATGAGCGCCCTATTTCAGAGTTTGCTAAACCGGGGGCTACGCGTCGGGAGCTATGCAATTGGGGGGCAGGAAGATATCTGGCCCGGCATAAAAAAATTCTTCAACCAGCAAGCACAGCACGGCGCTTCCTAGCAACATGAAGCGTAATTCCTACTGCGGCCCATTGGAGCAACTCGCGCACGATCAGGGGCTTGATTTTTATCCCGTTGAGTTTGAGATGGTACCCCCGAGCTTCATGATGGAGGTCGCTGTCTATGGATTTCCCGTGCGCATGCCGCACTGGTCCTTCGGGGTGCGGTACATTTATCAGTTGGTTCAGCATCGCATGGGACATTCAAAGATTTTCGAGGTGGTCTTCCCGGGAAATCCGGGGCGCGCCTACCTTGCGAACACCAATACGATTCAGGAAAATGCCTTGGTGATCGCGCACGTGCTAGGACATGCGGATTTTTCAAAAAACAATCTTCTGTTTCAGCGTGCGCAAGAGCAAGCCGGGTATCATGTGGTCGAGCAAGCCGCGGCGCATGCGCGCCATATCGAAAACGCTGCCTCGGCCCATGGCCAAGAGCGGGTGGAAATGGTGCTCGATGCGGCGCTCGCACTGGAACAGCATATCGACGACAATCAAACCTTGTCGCGGCTGCCGTATCCGGCGCATGCCCCCGCCGAGGATCCGCCTCCCGCCGCGGGCTTTCGAAAGCGATTCACCTCGCTGCCGGGCGAGGTCCCACGGAAGGTCAAAGGCCACGAGCATGTGCGTGCTCCCGTTCCCCCTCATCCCGAGTATGACCTACTGTGGTTTATCGCGCACTATGCCCCGGAGATGGAGGACTGGGAACGCGATATTTTTCTCGCGGTGCGCGAGGAATCGTTCTATTTCTACCCGGTATTTTCCTGTCAGATCATGAACGAAGGATGGGCGTCCTATTGGCATGCGCGTCTGCTCAGGGAAGCGCGTTTTCTGCCGAACGACCATTATCTAGACGCGCTCCGGGCCCATTCCGACGTCGTTCGTCCCTTCGCCGGAGAACACGAGATCGCGCTGCAGATCAATCCCTATCACCTCGGGTTCGTGCTGTGGGATCGCCTCGTCGAGGACCGCGGGTTGGATAGAGCCCGCAGGATCATGCAGGAGGAAGATGATTTTAGCTTCGTGCATAATTATCTTGACGAGGAGTTGGCGGCGGAGCTAGGACTGTTCAGCTATAGCGCCAAACGCTGCGGCGAGATCAAAGTCAATGATGCGGATATCAACGCAATCCGCGAACAGATCTTGTCCCCGCGATATCATTTCGGCGCGCCGCGGATCGGAGTGACGCAGTTACGGACCGACGGCACCTTGGATCTCAAGCACGACGCCATCGCGGACGGACGCGGACTCGATAGCGAGTACGCCCGCAAGGTGCTCGAATACGTCCACTGCGTTTGGCGCCGGCCTGTCGAGATGCACACGCTCGATGAGCGTAACAGGGAAACCGTCATTAAGGTTGGAATCAAAAGTCACTAAACAAACACCCCGCAGTCTCGCCGCGGGGACCATCGGCCTCTCCTCCAGCGCGAGCCGGGCTAACATGCAAAATGCGACCGGGAAATTTCCGCATCACGCTCTTGGTGGGCACACAAAAGGGTTTGTTTTTTATGCGCTCCGATCATCACCGGGAACAGTGGGTAATGGATGGGCCCCACATCGTCGGCTACGAGATCACGCATGCCTGGCTGCATCCGAGAGCCCGGCGTCTTGGGTACGCGGCGGCAAACCATTCTGTCTGGGGCGCCCATGTCTATCGCAGCGCGGACGGCGGTCGCAGTTGGTGCCCGTTGCCGGCTGTTCCTTGCCATAGCCCGGGTGAATACCGTTCAAGCCTCGATGCGGTTTGGTTTGTCGCGGCCGCTGATCGAGAAGAGCCCGGACGTCTGTATGCCGGGATCGATCCACCCGGTTTATTTTCAAGCGCCGATGGCGGTGAAAGCTGGACCCCGCTAATGGGGTTCAACCGGCACCCGACGCGTCACACCTGGGAACCGGCCCGAGGCGGCTTTGCCGTCCACTCCATTTATAGCGATCCGAGTGACTCGAATTGCGTTTATGCCGCGGTCTCGGCCGGCGGCGCGTTTCGATCCGATGACAAGGGGATCACATGGATCCCGATCAACCGCGGCGTACGCGCGGAGAACATCCCACGCCCGCATCCGGAGACCGGCCATAACATTCACCGTTTGGTCGTGCACCCTACCCTACCCGGCCGCCTCTACCGCCAATGCTATAACGGCACCTATCGGAGCGATGATCGCGGCGCCACCTGGATTGAAATAACCGCGGGTCTACCGAGCGATTTTGGCTATGCCATTGCGGCCGCCCCGGAACATCCCGACGTGGTCTATGTGATCCCCGAGGACAATCACCATGTGCGTACCACGGCCGGCGCCAATCTGCGCGTTTATCGCAGCCGCGATGCCGGTACCAGTTGGCAGGCCCTGACACACGGCTTACCCCAAGGACATGTCTATGTCACCGTGCTGCGAGAAGCCTTGGCCACCGATGGTCTCGATCCCGGTGGGGTTTATTTTGGGACCTCCAGCGGACATCTGTTCGCGAGCCGGGATGCGGGCGATCACTGGACCCTGATCGCGAGCTATTTGCCACGCATCCTCTCCGTCCAGGTAAGCACCCATGCATAAATCGACGGGCGTTCGCATCTCGCTGGTCGATGCCCTCGCCATTCAAGGCGGCATTGTTTGCTTTGTGGGGGCCGGCGGGAAAAAAAGCACGCTCTACCGGCTTGCGGCGGCATGCCCGGGCCGTGTCGCCGTGACCGCCACGGTACACATTCCGCCGTTTCCGGACGCTTTGAACGCCCATAGGATCGTCGCCGAATACAGCACGCTCCTCGAGGCGGTGAGGCATACGCGCATGCATCGTACCGTGGCGCTCGCGCAACCCTCCATCAAACCCGGGCGTCTACGCGGGCTGGCGCCGAGTGAGGTGCCGCACATTCATGAAGCCGGCGCCTTCGACATAACGCTGGTTAAAGCAGACGGTGCGCGTTCCAGGTTGATCAAAGCCCCGGCGTCCGATGAGCCGCAACTTCCCGAGCACCCCTCCACGGTGGTGCCGATAGTTTCCGCCCGCGCCATCGGTGAACGGCTTAGCGACTCGATCGCGCATCGCGCCGATCGCATCAGTGCGGTGACCGGAGCCGAACCCGGTGAGACCATCACCCCGGAGCATGTGGCGCGTCTCCTCACCGATGAGCAAGGCGCGCTTAAAGGGATCGGCAAGGCCACGGTCGTCCCCCTCATCAATATGGTTGACGAGCCCGAGCAAGAAGCGCTCGCCCGTCAGGTCGCCAAATGGGCCCTGGCGCTGACGCGGCGCTTTGATCGGGTCGTGCTTGCATCCATGCTTCGAGACGCGCCGATCGTCGCTGTGATCACACGCTAAAGGCGATCTCGTGCCGGCGATGCACCGGGGTCCGCCTCGCGCGCTCAAGCAATCTACCAGCCGTCATTACGGCGGCGGCGTTTTGTCAAGTGGGGCGCCAGCAATCCCAGCACAATACCCGCCGCAAGCACCAACGCGCCGATCTGAAACCATTTGATCTGATTTTGTTGGTCCTTACCGGCGAGCTCGTTTTGGAGCCGCATGACCTCGCTGCTCCGTAGCTTGGCCTCGTGATCAAGCGTTTGATTCTGGTGTTTCAACTGGGTCAATTCCGATTGATACGCCGCGAGCTTCGATCCGGAGCCTTTGAATTGTTCCTTGAGTTGTTCCAGCTCGTGTTCCACGCTCGCCAAACGCTCGCGCCGGCTGATTTCGGTGCCGACGAATCGTTTTTCCAGCCAGCCCGATTTTCCCTTCCCATCCACGATCTTTACATAGCCCGTCATCTGCCCCCGCAGCGTTCGCGCTCAACAGTACACAAGCGAAACCTAAGAGTGCTTTGTACACAACGATTCCCCCTCAATTCTGGCGAGATTCGATAGACGTTCGAAGCCGTCACGGTACTGTGAAAAATGCCGGGGTGCAACGGTGCGCGCTGTGATCGGTACCGCCCTACCCTTTCGGTAAACGTGACCCGCGGCTATGAGCTCAAGACTTCCCTCGAATACGGTTCCCGGCCGGACACGACAGTCGTTGTCCAGCAGCCGGCCCGATATCTCGCCTTTATTGCTGGGTTGTTACACAGCTTATGTAACTCACCACGGTGGTTTTGCGCTTCCGACTCCTTGCAGGTTTACTGGATAACGCCGCAGGCGATGCGTGCACCTCCTCCGCCGCCCTTCTCGGGTTCATCGGAATAGGTGTCCGATCCCGCGTGGATAATCACTGCCCGCCCCTTGAGATCGCTCATCTTCAGCCGCGGGGCAGTGACCGCGCCGATTGCTCTCCCCGCCTCGTCCACGTTGAGGATCGGTAAGTCGCCTAAATGCCCCGTGCCTTGCGGGCCCTCATGACGGTCGCTCTTGGCCGGGTCGTAATGGTTTCCGGCCGACCACCCGGGCTGGACGGCGCCGTCTTTCTCGCCCGGATCACAGCTCGGATTTTCATGGAGATGAAAGCCATGAGCCCCGGGGGGCAACCTGCCAAGCTCGTGTTGTATCAGGAGGCCCCCTGATCGCTCCGAAAACGTCAGGGACCCGAGGCCGGTCCCCACGCCGCGGTCGTCGATGTTGTGTAGGTCGACGGTCAGCACCTCCGCCCGAAGAAGTTGGCCCGCCAAGAGAGTTAGAAGCCCAAGATAAATGCGCATTTTCATCGTCTCACTCCTTATTGTGATCGGATTCTGAATTAGCCTATTGATAAGCAGGTAATAGACAGGCTCGCTGCGTGGACCGGTCGTGTACACGTTTTCTAGCACTGGGCGGCGCGCCGATCAGAGCATAGCGCCCCTCATGCTTCGATCTCTCCCTTGTCTCGGAGCCACTCCCATCTCTTTACGCTTCCCACAATATAGGCGCAACCGGTGGCGAAGGACACCAGGGAATAGAAGAGGACGCGAAACGGGAGTGAGTCAGGATCTCGAAGAAGTTGCAGCGCCTGTTCGATGGCGCTTAACCCGCGGAATGCATACATACCGCCGATGGCAAATAAGGGCAACGGTAAGCAAGGGCAAGCGGCGAATTATGCCTGCTCCCGCGAGCGCATAGCTACCGAAGAGCGCATGCACGGCAGCCAACGAAAGGGTCTGGATCACCGGGGAAGTGGAACCGCTCCTCAACGAGCCGGGCGAGTCGTTGGCCGCCGAAAAAGCTATACGCCGAGGGACCGATCAAGACAATGACCACATGGAGAATGGCAACGAAAAAACTCACGGCTGCCGCCATGAGGAGCCAGGCGCGACCCGTGGGTTTCATGAGCTTTACCAGGATATCGAGTGTAGGAGCGCGCATGGGAATACCTTCACGCTAAGCATAGCACTTCAGGGTTTAAATTTATTCCTCGCGATCAGGACCCTCCCCTGCCGGGTCGCACGCCGCGAACCGCTCTGCGAGGACGTCATGGAAGTGTGGCTGCCCCTGCCGAAGGCCGAACGCCTTTAGTTCCTGGCCGGCCAGTACATCGACGAAGGATGATGGCAAACCCTAATCTGGCTATCTGGCCTACACGCGGATGCAAATATCCGTACGCTCACCCGAATTCAGCCTCGTTTGCGCCGCGGCCCTCGGTATGTGCGACAGGACATCCAAGTCACTCTCGCACCCTCGGTCTCGCGGCGAGTGATTCCTTTTGCCGCGACCGTCTCGTATGCAGCGTTGGAAGAGACGCAAGCCATCTGCGCAGAAGCGTCACGATATGCGACAATTAGCAATTCACCATAGGCGTTAGAGTTGCTAGGTACATTTTCTATGTCTCGACATGATTTTTATTTCGCTGCTTGGGCGATAGTATTGCCAATAACTTCTATTCTTTTACTACCATCTGTTCAAGGCACGACGCCTGGCTATTTATTTGCGCTAGCGGTTATCTGTCCGCCGATAAGTGTGCTGGTGATTCCTAAAGACATCCTTTTACGTTTTTACTATGACTTGATTCTGTTTGTTTTGCTATACGCAGCGCTCAATGCGATCGCGCAACTTAGTCTAAGTCTTTCGCAAACTGTGCAGTTCCCGTTGAACTTACCGCTGGTCGATTCGTTAGATGCTGATCGGCGGATATTAATGAGAAAAACCATGTTCACCCAGTCTCTTTATGTTCTGGCGGCTGCATCGACTTTTTTTTTCGTGAAGCATTTGTACGGCGCACGGTGGGACAATTTTCTTTTTACCGGCGCCATAGTGTTTGCTATATACGGGATATATGAGTGGGCGTACTTTCTTATTTTCGGGGACAGTGGCGACTTCCTGAGTAACCGAACCTTCGACCGTGGAGATCTATTCGGCGACCTTCACACGGGCAGCTGGTCTCAGACAATTCACTTCGGGCCCCTGGCGGTCCAAAGGTTGAAGAGTCTAGCGGGAGAGCCTTCAATGTATGCGTTCGCAATCTTACCGTTCTGGATATACGCGTTGCATATGAAGCGTACTTTTACGCACGTGTTGCTTTTCATAACGCTACTATTGAGTACGTCGACGACCGCAATGTTAGGGATCATTGTTTATTTTATTGTTCGCCTTTGCTATTTTGGGCCAGCCGACAAAATCGTGTTCGTCTCATTAATCGTATTTGTTACCGTATTGGCCATGGGCCTGTTCGGTAACACCATTGTACTGGATATATATTCACAGATCGTCGAAGACAAACTAACTCTTCAAAGTGCCTCAGGAGCTAGTCGATACGATACTTTTCTGCACACGACAGACTTCTTTTTGAATGGTTCGCTACTTACTCAAGTGTTTGGCGTAGGTAATGGCTACGTTCGTTCAACGGATTTTTTTTCAACCATTCTTGTTAACTTGGGGGTTGTGGGATTGATTATGACGACTTGGATTTTTGTATATCCCGTGTTGAAGCTAGGTAACACGGAGGCGGAGGTTGGCCTCAAAGCAGCGGTTCTAACAGTGTTCATAACACTCATGGTTGCCGTACCTGACTACACAGCTCTACCGCTATCACTGTTCCTTGGAATCGCCTATAGCTACATTTCGAGACCTAGATCGCTCCTATCCAGCGTTTCGCGACCCCGGGAAATTCAGACTTTCTGATCTCAAGGATCCTGCGATTTGACCAGCGCATACACGCATCGCAGGCTTGTTCCAGGAAACTTTGTTGCCTGAGATATTTCTTCAGACGATCCATCGCGCTCTGAGAGGTGGACACCGTAGCTTCTTCGTGTGACATTTTAGTCCTCGGGTAGCCCTCCGGGGTTCGTGTGCATTCGATGCTTCACACTTCCCAGCGCTAGATTCCATGTCGAGGCCAGAAGATTGGGCGATATCAGAACAACTTCCGACTCGGAGCGAGCGAACAATGACAAACCGGCAATTTGATGTTGTGGTGGTAGGCGGAGGTTGCGTGGGTCTCGCGGCTGCGTACAAAATCAATACCCGGTACCCTGACCTGAAAATAGCTTTGCTCGAAAAGGAAAATAGGCTGGCGGCACATCAGACCGGCCGCAATTCAGGCGTTATCCATTCCGGCATATACTACAAACCGGGATCCCATAGAGCGAAAAACTGTGTTGAAGGTCGCCGTGAACTAGTACGCTTTGCCAAAGAGCATAAGATCCCGCATGACATCTGTGGCAAAATTATCGTTGCTACGGACGTAAGCGAACTAGCCCATATGAATACAGTATTTGCCAACGGGCAAGCTAACGGAGTGGAAGACACAGAGCTGATTGATTCGAAAAGAATCAAAGAGATTGAGCCGTGCGTCGAAGGTATCGGTGGTATTCGCGTAGGGTGCACGGGGATCATCGATTTCCCAAGCGTAACGCGCATGCTGGCTGAGCTACTGAAACAGCAGTTTGCATCTAGCGGAATATTTCTTGAAACTGAGATGAGAGCATTCGTGCACCACGCCGACTCGATTGACATTGTCACTAATCGTGATACCTTTAGAACTCGCTACTTGGTGACCTGTGCAGGGCTCCAGAGTGACCGTGTTGCTCGCGCGGAAAGAACAATAAAGGATGTCATTATTATTGGTTTTCGCGGCGACTATTATGACCTGACTGATAAGGGCATGATGAAAGTCCGCAATCTTATCTATCCTGTCCCCAATCCTAAATTTCCTTTTCTCGGCGTGCATTTCACACGCATGATTAACGGCGGTGTGGAATGCGGCCCAAACGCTGTTTTCACCTTTAAGCGTGAAGGTTACGGTAAATGTTCTTTTAGTTTACGTGACACAGCCGAAGCCTTATCTTACTTAGGTACCTGGCGATTTATCAGGAAACACTGGCATTTCGGTATTGACGAATACCGTAGTGCTTTGTCAAAAGCCTATTTTATAGAACGTCTACGCAAACTCATTCCTACACTTCAAAGTGAAGACATCGTTGAGAGTCGTTGTGGTGTGCGCGCTACCGCCCTTGACCCCGAGGGCGAAATAATCGACGATTTCAAGATCGAACAAAATGGCAACGTTATTAACGTCATCAATGCGCCGTCACCTGCCGCCACAGCCTGTCTAGCGATTGGCAAAACTATTCAGCAAATCGCGACCGAACGGTTTGAGCTAAGCAGCGCCTAGCTACTGATCATATACGGATCTGTATTATCTATCGAAAAGATAGACGGCGCGCGATGTTTCACCGCTTTGCAACTCTTCATGGAAGGTTTCCAACAAGCGTGCCCATGGTTGAGAGAGCCGCGTATGAACTTATCGCGGTTCAGACATCATCTCCCCGCGGCGGAAAGAGGGCCAGCGCGTCGCCTTCAGTCAGAACACCGGCATCGCGATTGGCAGGTTCGATGTAAACGGGGATAACCCTGTGTTCCAGAAGTTAAATTGCCCCCGGCAAAGCCGGGGGCTTACCTCACTGAGTTGACCGATAACAGGTGCGAGGGATTCAGTCATTCCTGAAGGGTCCCTCGCACCATACATAATACCAGCCTCGTTGCGGATTACGGAACCGACTTACTACGCTGCCTCCGTGATGTTGATATTGGCACTCGAGGCCCGGATGATCCGGCGGCATACTCGAGACGGCCGCATTGATCGCATTACTACCAGCCTTGAATGAAGCTCGTTTTCGCCGCGGCCCTCGGTATGTGCGACAGGACATCCAAGTCACTCTCGCACCCTCGGTCTCGCGGCGAGTGATTCCTTTTGCCGCGACCGTCC
>MUGK01000099.1 GCA_002007425.1 Chromatiales bacterium USCg_Taylor
ATACCGCTCGGATGCGAAATCTACCTCAACGCCTCGACCGACGGTCATATCTGTGTCTGAACTACCGTCAAATGACAATTGATTCACAGCCTCTCAGGGGATGTTGCTGGCGGTCGATCATGTACGTGCACCGTCACACCAAGCATGTGAATTACACCCCCAAGATCCGATAAGCGTGCGTTTCACTGCGGCGCTGGATGATACCAGCGTCACCTACGAATTGGCTGCATGCGTAGCTTGGAAGGTCGGTGACAGCCCCGGAATCGCCGTTATTGGAAGTCACAAGGAAGCGCTGGTTTCGCTCGAAAGAATCGCCGAGAAGAGGGCTATTGAAACGTCCGGCCGAGATAAGGCCGTTGCGCCGCCGGGCGTTGGAAAGCCACAATCTCCACATGAATGCACTCAAGCGCAACTGATCATCCAAGAGCTGAAGACACTCGTTGCCGATCCCGCGCTTAAGATATGCACCGAGTGTTTGCTGAAGGCCGAGGAGCAACTGTTTGAGCAAGCGAAGGTTGCAGGGAGCAATGTTGCTCAGAGCGAACTAATCGACGCGGTATCTCTCATCCACAACAACCGCGGCCGGTTAGCGCCAACGCTAGCCGAAGCGCTGGCGCTTAAGCTCGATGCTCTCGATCGCTCCCAGCTCGGTGCGTTTCCATCCAAGGCGATCACCCCGCTCCGAAACGCAAACGAGCTAGTGCTGGTAAAACAAGACGATTTTGAGGACTTTCTGTCGTTGAGCGAAGCGGTCGTGCGAGTCGAGCTGCGGTTTAAGGACGCCCTTTACCGACTACAAAGAAGATTCTCATTTCTGTCTCGGTCAGAGATCGATAGAACGACGAATCCGATCGGCCCGGTAGTCCTGTGCAACCTCATTGGCGATGCATTGCACAACCTCGATTTCACTACCCGGCAGTGTCAGGCCGCCTATCCAGCGGTGAGCGCATCGCTGCTCGCGAACCTGGGTAGTTTTTATGACAGGGTGAATGAATGCTTAAAAAAACGCAATGTGCTGCCCAACCTCGACGGGGCGCCCGCCGCACACCAGAGCGTCCAACGCGAATCACCGCTCGCGCCGGAAACCCTGGCTCGGGCGGGTGTCCACGATGCGTGCGTCACGCAGTCGGACCCAGAGGGTACGGTGGGCCGCCGGGTGCATTCTGCCGTAACGCCGGTAGTAGGTGAGGGAACACGGGCAACACCCAACTCGAGTCCGCGTAACCCGGTCGGCAAGTTACTGCAACTCCGGCAGTGGATTGGACAAGATGCCGGTGGCACCTATCCGCAGGGAAGTCAGGATCCCGGTCGCCAGGCTCAAGGACACGGCGGCTTTCCAGCGCTCGCGGGATCCGAACCGTATTACAACGCTTCCGATCTGATCGCCGCATTACCCGCGGTAGAACGGGAGTTAATCCTGTCCGCGGCCGGGGCGGGTCAGAGCCCGACCGTCAAGGCTGGGTTAGTCGCTGCTCTGGAACGCCGGATCGAGGCCGGCGCGGACCGGCGTTCAATACACCCGGACGATGAGTATGTGCTCGACGTTGTGAGTCGCCTCACCACCTCGATCGGCGGTGATGCAGCCGCAACCAATGGTAACCCAACCTGGCTTCAGCGCTTAGCGGTACCCCTTCATAAGCTTGCCTTGTCCGAGCCGGAGTTCTTGAGCGATCCTTCGCATCCGGCTTATCGGTTTGTCAACGAGCTCGCCCGATTACAACACGCGTTACCACGAAGCGGGGATCACCAGCAAAGATTAAGTGAGGTGATCGATCATCTTGCTGCGAGAATCGACGGTGGCAATAACGCGGCTCCAATTCAAGAAGCCTTGGCTGACATACAAGCACTCGAAGCCCAGCGGGTTGGTGACTATGAGAACAACGTTGCACAAGTGATCGAGACGTGTAATGAGCAGCAGGCATTCTTGCAGTCACGCGTTGTACAGGGCAACGTTGGTAAGCGAACCGAGGCGAAGATAGACGGCGTGCGCCCCGACTTTCCCAAGGAATGGCTGATCTGGCTCGAACACGCGAAACAGTTCCGGGTAGGCCAGGCATTTCAATTCCGCGGCCGCCATGGATCGAGCGAGCGCCGTTACCTCGCTTGGATCGGTGAGAACCATGATCTTTACGTTTTCGCGGACAAGGAGGGAAATAAGGCGGCATCACTTACGCTGCACGAGTTAGCCATGCAGCTACGGCGTGGCGCGATCAAATTGGCCGGTTCCACCGAGGTCACGGCGATCGATCAGGCGCTTCGCGCTGCGACCTATTCCGTCTTTCATGACATCCATCATGCCGCCTGTCATGACCGGACCACCGGCCTTGAAAACCGGCAGGCATTTATCCACCGGTTGAGCGCGGCAATGGCGTGCTCGGAAGGCGTAACAGGCTTGCTCGCTCACGTACATTTGAAAGCGCCGCCGCAAGCAGACGAGCGCATAGACCCTCGACGCTTCGATGAAATCCTCAAGCAATCAAGCACGCTCTTGCAGCAGTCGCTGCCGGCCCCGGGCACGTTGGCACGCCTTGACAGGACCAGCCTCGCATGGGTATTGCCGGCCAGGGATCCCACCGAGGGGGAAGCAATAGCCCATGCTCAACACGAAGCCTTGTCGAATGTGTCCATCGAACGGACGGGCGCGCTTTCGAAATTGCGGGCCCATATCGGCGTCGTCGCGTTCGGGCCTCACGGGGGGACGGCGGAAGAGCACCTCAACCGCGCGCGCTCGTTAGCGGAGCAGGTAGATGCGGCTGGGGGATACAAGCTCGACCTGTCAGGATGCGGCGGCGCAACGGGTCACGGCCCTGCAGGCGGACGAAAACCTGGCCCTTTATCGCATCCTCCCGCGCTTTTTATGCGCGGAGGAGGTCATCGCGGTTCCGCTTGAATACGAGGCGCCCCGCTTGGCCCCTAAGGTTCGCATCCTGGAGCACTTGCTGTTACGAGAAAGCATTCAGTGGATGGGGGCCCATCGCAACCATAGCGCGCAGACGGGCGCGTATGTCTTTAGACTGTCAAGCGATTCATTGAACGACGCGGGGCTAATCGAGTATGTACTGAATCTACTGACGGAACATCCGGTGCCGCCCGGTAAGGTTTGCTTTGAAGCCACCGAGGACACGGTACTCGCGAATGCGGAACCAGTACACCATTTTATCCGCACCGTGCATGAATTCGGCTGCCGATTCTCCTTGGCATGCCTGGGCCAGAATGCTGCGAAGCATGCGCTTCTTGGTGATCTTCCGGTCGACTTTGTCGCAATCAGCGGAACGTTCGTCAGCGACATGACGCATAATTCAAAGGCGCACGCCGTGGTCCAATCGACGCATGAGCTGGGCCGATTATTCGGCGCGAAGACCGTGGCCGAAGGCGCCAAGGGGGAGGAGGCCCTCGCCGCGCTCCGCAATATCGGTGTGGATTACGCCGTTGAGTTGACGCCAACAGCGCTGCATTTGTCGGAGCGTTAGTACAATGTCAGCCTTGCCGGCGAAGATCGGTAAGTACCAAATCAAAGGGATCGCGGGCCAGGGCGCCATGGCCACGGTTTACGTCGCTTATGATCCGGTCATCGACCGCACGGTTGCGATTAAGGTAAGTAAGATACCGGCGACCCTCGAGGAGGATGTCGAGGCACGGCAACAGCAAAAGCTTTTCTTCAATGAAGCCCAGACCGCGGGTGCGCTCGATCACCCGAACATTCTCAGGATCTACGACGCGAATTACGAACAGGGTCTGTCTTATATCGCGATGGAGTACGTGGAGCAAGCGCGCACCCTAAAGGTCTACACCGAATCGAGCACGCTGTTGCCCGTCGAGCAGGCAGTAAAACTGATACGCCAGTGTACTGATGCCTTGGTGTATGCCCACGGCAAAGGGGTCACCCATCGCGACATCAAACCCGCTAATATTATGCTGACTTCCAACGACGTCGTTAAATTGGGCGATTTCGGCATCTCGCAGCGCGCTAACAGTGATCAGACGCAGGTCATGGGCTGGTTTGGATCCCCGCTCTATATGTCACCCGAGCAGGCGCGAGGAGGCGATCTCACGGGACAATCGGACATCTTTTCACTCGGGGTTGTGAGCTATCAGCTACTAACCGGAAAGACGCCGTTTGCCGCGCGAGATATACCGGTGGCGATCAATAACATACTAAAAAAAGATCCGGAGCCCGTCGAAGCGTTGCGGCCCGAGGTGCCCAAACGCTTAGCTGCCATCGTCAAACGCTGTTTACAGAAAGATCAGGCGCTTCGGTATCAACGTGCGGTGGATCTCGGCGTCGAGCTCGAAACGCTTGCCAACGAGATCAACGATCCTCAGTTGGCGCTACCGCAGGAAGAGAAGGTCCGGATTGCCCGTTCCTTGAAGTTTTGCAAGACCCTCTCGGCGATGGAAGTGAGCGATCTTGTGAAGACCTCAGTCTGGGAGTCTTATTATCCGGGCGCATGCATTCTGCAGCAGGGCGCTATCGGAGCCGCCTTTTATATCCTCGTTTCCGGCGAGGTTGCAATCCAAAAAGACCGCAAGGACATCGCGGTATTAAGGGAAGGCGAATGTTTCGGTGAGATCGGCTATCTCACCGAGGGACGCCGTAGCGCAACGGTGGTCGCTACCCAAGCAGTCACAGTAATGAAAATCAGCGCCCCCGTTCGAGACTGGGCCTCGCTGCCCACGCAACTGCGGTTGGGCAAAGTGTTTCAGCAAGGCCTGATCGAGCGCTTGATCGAGTCCGGTAGGGCGCTCGCGAAGGCGTTACCTTAAAGCACCGGAAAGCACCGGGAAATCGCGGTCAGACAGCGGCGGGCATCGCCGCTAGCGTGGACATTGTCGGCGTGACGGCGGAGAATGTCCCGCATCGCGCGGGGTCCGGAACAAGCAATCGCCGCGCATAACCGAGCTTATTCGGACGTCGGTCAAATGGCCTATAAACACGTCGAGTTTCCGCAACAGGGTCAACGCCTATCCATCGAGAACGGCCGGCTCGTCATCCCCGATCATCCCATCCTCGCTTACGTCGAAGGTGATGGTATCGGTCCGGATATCATGCGGGCATGTCTGCGGGTTTGGGATGCGGCGATCGAGCAGGCCTACGGCGGCAAGCGCAAGGTCCATTGGATGGAGCTCTACATGGGTGGAAAGGCCGCCGAGAAATACGACGGCAACGTCTTCCCCGACGAGGTGAAGGAGGCGTTACAGCAGATCATCGTGTCGATCAAGGGACCGCTCACCACACCCGTGGGGGGCGGATTTCGCTCGCTGAACGTGGCTCTGCGCCAGGACTTGGATCTCTATGCTTGCGTACGCCCGGTCCGCTATTACCCGGGGGTGCCTTCGCCTATGCGCCAGCCAGAATTCGTGGATGTGGTGATCTTTCGCGAAAATACCGAAGACGTTTACGCGGGGATCGAATATCAGGCCGGGAGCACTGAGGCCAAACGTGTCGAGCGGTTCCTGAAGGATGAGATGGGGGCCGAATTCTTCAATGACTCCGGAATCGGCGTCAAACCGATCAGTGCCTTTGGCAGCAAACGTCTAGTTCGCAAGGCGATCCAGTATGCTCTGGATCACGATCGCGAGAGCGTCACGCTCGTACATAAAGGGAATATTCAGAAGTATACGGAAGGCGCGTTCCGCAACTGGGGTTATGAGGTTGCACGCGAGGAGTTCGGCGATCGGACCATCACCGAGGCCGATCTTTACAGCATCTACGGGGGAAAGCAACCCAAGGACAAGGTGGTCATCAAAGACCGGATCGCGGATATCATGTTTCAACTGATGTTGCTTCGACCGAACGAGTTCGACGTGATTGCGACCACGAACCTCAATGGCGACTATCTCTCCGACGCCATCGCCGCCGAGGTGGGCGGGGTGGGGATCGCCCCGGGCGCGAACATGGCCGACTTCGTGGCGGTGTTCGAGGCCACCCATGGCACGGCGCCTAAATACGCCAACCAGGATAAGGTCAACCCTGGCTCGCTCTTGTTCAGCGGCGTCATGATGTTCGAATACCTCGGCTGGAACGAGGTGGCGGATCTCATTACCTTCGCGTATCCCGAAGTCATTCAGCGGAAGATCGTGACCTATGATTTCGCGCGCTTGATGGACGGTGCGACCGAAGTTTCCACGAGCCAATTCGCGGACGCGTTGATCGATCAAATCAAGGCCAAGGTCGATATCGAGGCGCGGCGCAGGGAGTGGTTCACGGCCGTTCAATCCGGGAGAGAAGAGCGCGAGGCGCGGCGCATGGCGGAGCCTTTCGTCGAAATGCGCGCCTCGGGACGCACGCCGCATACGGTGGCGGACATCATGAGTCACATCAGGACCGTGAAGCCCGGGGTGTTCGTCGATCAAGTAATGCACTTGATGCGCGAGCACGGCATCAGCAGCGTGGTCGTGGAACCCGGCAGGGACGGCCTGTGGGCAATCATGACCCAGCGAGATATCATCGGCCGGATTATTCACGCCAATCGTTCTCCGGCGCATGTCAAGGTGGAGGAGATCGCTACCAAACCTCTGGTTACCGTGCCTGTCGACATGTCCTTGCAAGAGTGCGCCTCCAGGATGGTGGAGTCGCATATCCGCCGTGTGGTCGTAGAACAGAGTGGTTTGCCCGTCGGTATCGTGAGCGACACGGACCTGTTTCGGATCGTGGATGAGCTCGGTTGGGAGCCGGTGGTTTTGTAGCGCCATGGCCCGCCGCGGGGCGCAATCCGCTTCCACCAAGCACCTTTAGCCGGAGCCGGATCTACCGTACCGGCTCGTGCTCTGCCCGAAGTGCAAGCTTGATGTCATCGGAGTTGCCGAACCTGAGCCGGTACAGCACGTACTCCGTCGCGCGCGCCACCGCCGAGCCGATGGTCATGCCTTGGGCCAAGCCGGTGGCGATGGCGGAGCCCAGCGTGCATCCCGTGCCGCGCAAGTGCGGCGTTTCGATGCGAGGATGTTGAAATATCTGGAGGTCCGCGTCGGTGACTAGAAAATCGCTGATAGTATTCCCGGATCTGTGACCGCCTTTCAATAGAATCGCCTTCGGACCTTGTCCGAGCAAGCGCTTGGCGGCGTCGATCATGTGCTCGTCCGTGGTAATGCGCATGCCCGTGAGCCGCTCGGCCTCGGGTACATTGGGGGTTAAAACGGCCGCGTGCGGGAAAACGCGTCTCACGAGGCGCCCGATCCCCGGGGGATCGAGAAGGGGCGCGCCGCTGGTCGCAAGCAGCACCGAATCGACCACCCAGGGTAGGCCGGGCGCTTGGGCTTCGATCAGATCGCAGACCGCGTCAATGATCTCCGCGCTGTAGAGCATGCCGGTCTTGATGCAGTCGGCGCCGATGTCTTGAAGCACGGCCTCCGCTTGGCGGGCAACGAAATCGGGATCGATGCCGACGATCGCATGAACGCACCGCGTGTTTTGCGCCGTTAGCGCGGTGATCGCGGTGGCCGCGCGACCGCCGAGGGCCGCGATGGTCCTGATGTCGGCCTGAATTCCGGCCCCACCGCTCGAATCGGACCCGGCGATGACCAGTACGCGGCCTTGCATGCGATTCAGACGCTAGGGGTGCCGCGTTTCTCCAACAGGTAGTCCAACCACAGAGCGGAGAGCTTTTCCTGAACGGAGTTCTGGCGCAGCCGCGCATTCAAGTGCGGAAAGTCGACGCGATCGAGCTCTTGGTCCTGGTTGTAACACGAATAGACAAAATATTCCTGGCCGCTACCGGGATCGACGTGCTTGCACAGGCATTGCGCACATACGCCCTTCATCATGCACTGCATGGGAGAGTTGATCGAACCGATGGCGACGTGCTTAGGTTTCAGATAGGGTTTTAGTATTCCATTGCGGGCTTCTTTCACGGCCGCCATCATGCGATCGGAACCGATGGCGATGATATGGTCGACATCATCCAGATGGACCGGCGTATCTCCGAGCTTGCCCTTGGCATAGGCCACCATGGCCTCGAGGATGTTACCTATGAAACTCTTGTCTTGGGGCCGCGTGATCGAGATCGGCCGCGCCGTGGGTGCGGGATCCACGGACCACACGATCACATCCGACGCGGCCTCGATGTCCTCCGCCTTGAAGACATCATCGTGGTTCTTGTAACCGGCGAAATAAATCACTCGGTTGCCGGCCGCGCGCAAGGCTTTACCGATCGAGAACAGCACCGCATTGCCCAATCCGCCGCCCGCAAGCAGGACGGTTTTACCCGAGGGGATGTCGGTCGGCGCGCCGGTCACGCCCATCACAACGACCGGATCCCCCGGTCGCCACAGCCGGCAGAGCCGGGAGGAGCTTCCCATCTCGAGCGCAATCAACGCTATCAAACCTTTCTCCTTGTCCACCGAGGCGCCGGTGAGCGCCAAGCCTTCCGCGGCCAAAACAGTGCCTTCCACCTTTGGTGCGAGCGTCTCGAGATTTTGAACTCGATAAAACTGACCGGGACGAAACTTGCGCGCTTGCATCGGCGCATGGACCACGATCTCGATGATGGTGGGCGTGAGCCGCTGGACTGCCACCACGGTCGCGAGCAGTGACTCATCGAGCGTGGCGTGAAACGCCCGCAGCGCTTGATCGCGGTGGCGCTGATCGGACGGATCGAGTTGGCGCAGCTCGCGTTCGAACAATCTCACGATGTACGGGTAGCCGTCACGGGCGCTGGCCATCGCCTTGACAACGTTCCCCGCGTACACTGGATGGTTGTCCCCATAGAAAGTAATAAACCTACCTTGCCGCTGATACGAGGTGAAGGGAGCGCGCTTGCCGACTTTCGGCGCGGTGAGATCGCGCATCGCTTCGAGGCCGCACGCATTCGGCTCGTATCGTTGGTAGAAGTGGGCCTTGGCGTCCATCTCGAAGCTGCCGGGGTGTTCGCTCTCATAGATCGTATTAGGCGAGGTGCCGGCGGCAATGAAAAGGCTGCGCAGCGGCACTTCAACCTCATCGTCCGCGGCGATCCAGCGACCGTCCTTTGGAGTCAGACGCTCGAAACGCACCGCCCGCAGATGGCCGAAGCGGTCGCCAATGGCCTCGCTAGGCCTCATGCCTTCCGCGAGGGCAATGCCTTCTTCCAGCGCTTTCTCGATCTCCTCGTGGTTCTGTCTGTACGCCGGAGCGTCGCGCAGACCCTTGCGGTAGAATAATGTCACACCGCCCCATTGTTCGAGCAACGGCAGGAAATTCGGGGTTTCGCCGGCCGCATGAGCGCGCGAGCGCTCGGCGCGTATGGCGCGTCCGTGATCAAGCAATTCATCCAGGATCAGCAGTTCCTCTTCGTCATAGCGGGCACGCACGGATTGCTCTTCATAACGCCTCGCCAGCACTTCGTAACGGCGCAGGACCCTCTCGACCTGCACCGGATAATAAGCGAGCAGCTCGGTCGCCGTATCGATCGCCGTAAGTCCGCCGCCAATGACCCCCGCGGGCAACCGCACCTGAAGGTTAGCAAGGGAGGAATGTTTGGCGGCCCCGGTCAGTTGTAGCGCCATGAGAAAATCCGAGGCCTTGCGGATCCCGCGCATGAGGTTATTCCCAAGCTCGATAATCGTGGGTTTGCCGGCGCCGCTCGCGACGGCAATATGGTGAAACCCGAGATCCCAGGCCTCGTTGATCGTCAGCGTGCCGCCGAAACGGATGCCACCGTAACAGCGAAACGTCCGCCGCCGCGCGAGCGTGAGATAGATGACCTTGAGAAAGTTCTTGTCCCAACGCACGGTGATGCCGTATTCCGCCACCCCGCCGAAACCCGTCATGACGCGGGTATCCAAGTCCTCGTAAAGCTCGCCAAAATCGCGGACCGGCCGCGGTGGTCGATCCCAATCGCCGCTCAGGTCTCGCGGCAGAGGCTCGATCTTCAAACCATCGATGCCGACCACGCCGAACCCCTCGTTGAGAAGGTAATGGGCCAAGGTGTAGCCGGCGGGGCCGAGGCCGGCGATGAGCACATTCTTACCGTTATAGGGCAGGGCCACGGGGCGTTTGACATTGAGCGGATTCCAGCGTGTAAGTAACCCGTAGATCTCGAACCCCCACGGCATGAACAAAACCTCGGTCAGGACGTTGGTTTCGATCTGTGGAATATTGACGGGCTCGGTCTTCTGGTAGATGCATCCCTTCATGCAGTCGTTGCAGATCCTGTGACCCGTGCCCGGACACATCGGGTTGTCGATCATGATGAGCGCGAGCGCTCCGATATTGTCCCCCTGCCGCTTGAGCACGTGCATTTCGGAGATCTTCTCCTCCAGCGGGCAGCCGGCGATCATTACCCCGAGCGGGTTGATCTTGTAGGTCCCGTCTCTGCGGTTGCGCATGCCCTTGGAACAGGAATCGGTATCGCGGTCGTGACAATAAATACAGTGATCTATTTCATATAGCACGTGGCGCTCGTCATAGCGGTGATCGGTCAGAGCAAAGCCGTCGCGCCGCCGGCGTCGCGCCATCGGTCCGCTGAGGACCTGATAGCCGTCGCGTTGGAGTTGCTCGGCATGGACCAGGTGCTGGAAGTCGGTTTTCTTTGGTTGCTTGAAGCTCACCCAATTCGCCACCGTAGCATTCATTCCCGCATCGTGGCGTGCGGCGAAGCTCCAGCGCTCGATGCGATCGAGCAGCAGAAGAACGAACGCGTGCGCGCGCGTTTCGGTCAAGCAATCGGCAAAGGTCGCCCGCGCTTCGGGGTCGGCCTCGATACGGGCGCGAACGGCGCACAGGTCTTGCTCTAAGCGCTTGTCCGCCGGTTCTTTACTAGAGGTCCGTGCGGCGAAGCGCTGATGCAGACGCCAAAGCTCGCTCGCGACGCCAGCGAGGGCCCGCTCAGGAGCGCTCGCATCGGCGCCGGGAGCGAGGATGTGCTTAAGAATCTCGATTTGCCGCTGCAATTGTTGGAGGTCCCAGGGGATCAGATCCTCCGGCCTGAACTTTTCTTGCGCTTGCGCCAGGACTTCATTGCGGAAGACAAAAACCGTGTCCAGTTCTTCTTGTATGGCAGCACGCTGGCGGTCGCGCTCGCTCGCGACGCCGAAGAGCTTGGCGACAAATTCCCCGACGTAGGGCGCCATGCGCACGAGTAAATCCGATATCGTTTGCGGCGGCAGTCCTGCGCCCAATGTGGCGCGGTATCGCCCGAACTCGGTAGACAGAGCGGGGTTTCGATCCGCGACGTAATCATCGAAAACAGCAAGCAGATCCCGTAGCCGGTAGGGCTCGTATAGGTCCGCATACGCAAACGCGGGAAATCCGAGCGTTAGATTTACCTGCGCGGATGGTGAGGCGCCGGCCGCGGGGTATGGCGGGACCCGTTCGGAAAACTCCATGACAAATGGTTTAAAGTAAACCCGTCACTACGCCGCGGGCCAATCGCTGAAGGGATAAGGCTTATCGTCCGACTTGAAGGTCACATACACCAATAGCTGATAGATATAGGTACTGAGCCGCTGGCCAAAATCCACGAGGCGCGGATTGATGTCCCCGGTGACGAGCTTTGAACCGAACTGGAACAGCGCGACCCCCCAGGCGACGAGCTCGGCGACGGCATAGATGACCGCAAACAGCAACATGTAAGCGCCTCGCTTCCAGGTCTCGCCGTTCTGAAAATGCTCCGCAAAGCTCATGTCATTCTCCCCTTGCTAAAAGCCGCTCATGATAGACGCAAAAAATCCGTAATGCCACCTTCAGTCTCTTCCAATGCTAGATGAGCCTGAAGGTGGGGCTTATTTCTAACACAAGATGAGCCTGAACTAGGAGCGGGTAGCTGTTCATGATGGGAGGAT
>MUGK01000100.1 GCA_002007425.1 Chromatiales bacterium USCg_Taylor
GGACGGTCGCGGCAAAAGGAATCACTCGCCGCGAGACCGAGGGTGCGAGAGTGACTTGGATGTCCTGTCGCACATACCGAGGGCCGCGGCGAAAACGACTCGTCCGGAGGAAGTCGCGGGCGCTGGGGGAACAGGATCAAACCCGGCGGAAGCTGGTCGAGTGACCGGCAAACGGGGGGCAACAAGCCCCGCGTGACGGTAACTTTGGCGGTAACCACAAGACAGCGTGCTCAAGATTTCTCGGCATATGATATAGTTACTTTATACGATTCGAGAGAGGCCATCGCACCAGCAACTACGTAGAGCCTGCTTGCAAAACCTCGCCGCTATCGCGCCTTGAGATCGATCCGGTATAATCCGTGCCTGGATGGCGGCGATCGGCTGTCATCCCTGGAAATGACGTGTTAGCGCAATACCTACCGGTACTCATCTTCATCATCGTGGCCCTGATCTTCGGCGCCGTCGCGCTCTGCGTCGGCTTCGCGCTCGGGCCTCGCCGCGCCGACGAGGAGAAGCTTTCGCCCTACGAATGCGGGTTCGAGCCATTCGAGGACGCCAGAATGAAATTCGACGTCCGCTATTACTTGGTCGCGATCCTGTTCATCATTTTCGATTTGGAGATCGCGTTTCTCTTCCCCTGGGCCGTGGCGCTTAAGGATATCGGGCTGCTCGGTTTTTCCGCGATGATGATCTTCCTTGCCGTGCTCGTGATCGGGTTTGTCTATGAGTGGAAAAAGGGGGCGCTGGAATGGGAGTAGAAGCGCTCGGCGACAAGGGGATCGTGACGACCTCGGTGGATAATCTGATCAACTGGGCGCGCACCGGATCGCTCTGGCCGATGACCTTCGGGCTCGCCTGCTGTGCGGTCGAGATGATGCATGCCGGGGCCGCGCGCTACGATCTGGACCGTTTCGGGGTAGTGTTCCGGCCGAGCCCGAGGCAATCCGATGTCATGATCGTCGCCGGCACCTTGGTGAACAAGATGGCCCCGGCGCTGCGCAAGGTCTACGATCAGATGGCGGAGCCGCGCTGGGTGATCTCGATGGGATCGTGCGCCAACGGCGGCGGCTACTACCACTATTCCTATGCGGTGGTGCGCGGCTGTGACCGCATCGTCCCCGTCGACGTCTATGTGCCCGGATGTCCCCCGACGGCCGAGGCGCTGCTATTCGGGGTCATCCAGCTTCAAAACAAGATTCGGCGCACCAATACGATTGCCCGCTAAGAACCCTGAATGTCGAATCCGATCGAACAGCTCACAGCGCGCCTAAGAGAACGATTCAGCGATAAACTCAGTTCCTGCGTGGTGGCCTTGGGGCAGATCACGATCGAGATCCGCGCCGCCGATGTGCTGGAGATCTGCAAGGCGCTCAGGGACGAGCCGGGGTTCGCGTTCGAGCAACTGATCGATGTGTGTGGCGTGGACTACGCCGCCTACGGGCAGGCGGACTGGTGCACCGAGGATGCGAGCCGCTCCGGTTTCAGCCGCGGGGTCGACCCCAATGCGTATCAAGAGGCCCTCGGCGAACGGCCCCGGTTCGCGGCCGTCTACCACCTACTTTCGGTCAGCCGCAATCAACGGCTGCGCCTGCGCGTGTATGCGCCCGGCGATCCGCCGCGGGTCGATTCCGTGGTGGAAATCTGGGCCGCGGCGAACTGGTTCGAGCGTGAGGCCTTCGATTTCTTCGGGATCCTCTTCGAGGGGCACCCGGACTTGCGGCGGATCTTGACCGACTACGGTTTCATCGGTCATCCCTTTCGTAAGGATTTCCCGCTCGAAGGCAATGTCGAGGTCCGCTACGATCCGGCGAAGGGCCGGGTCGTCTATCAACCGGTCACGATCGAGAACCGCGTGCTGGTCCCGAGGGTGATCCGGCGCGACTATCCCGCGCCGCGGACTACCGAGTCCGACCTAAGATGATACCTATAGGCAATGCCTGAAATCCGCAACATGACCTTGAACTTCGGGCCGCAGCATCCCGCGGCCCACGGTGTCTTGCGCCTGGTGCTGGAGATGGACGGCGAGGTCATCGAGCGCGCCGATCCGCATATCGGTCTGCTGCATCGTGGCACCGAGAAGCTCGCGGAGAGCAAGCCCTACAATCAGAGCATCGGCTACATGGACCGCCTCGATTATGTGTCCATGATGTGCAACGAGCACGCATACGTGCTGGCGATCGAGCGCTTGCTCGGCGTCGAGCCGCCCCTCCGGGCGCAGTACATCCGCGTGCTGTTCGATGAGATCACGCGCATTCTCAATCATTTGATGTGGCTGGGCGCGCACGGCCTCGATATTGGGGCCATGACGATCTTCCTGTACTGTTTCCGCGAGCGCGAGGATCTCATGGATTGCTACGAAGCCGTCTCGGGGACGCGCATGCATGCTACCTATTACCGTCCCGGCGGCGTCTACCGCGATCTGCCCGAGCGTATGCCGCGCTACGAAGCTTCCAAGTGGCGAAGCCGGGAGGACGTCGAGCGCTTGAACGAGGCGCGGCGAGGAAGCTTGTTGGATTTTATCGATGACTTCGCGGCGCGTTTTCCGGCCTGCGTCGATGAGTATGAGACGCTGCTCACGGACAATCGGATCTGGAAGCAGAGGACCGTCGGGATCGCTGTCGTCTCTCCGGAGCGAGCGCTCGCCCTCGGCTTCACGGGGCCCATGCTGCGCGGATCGGGTGTCGAGTGGGATTTACGCAAGAAGCAGCCCTATGCGGTATACGAGCGCGTGGACTTCGACATCCCGGTAGGCGTTAACGGGGATTGCTACGATCGGTATCTGGTGCGCGTGGAGGAGATGCGCCAATCTGCCGGTATTATTAAACAATGCGTCGCCTGGCTGCGGAAAAATCCAGGGCCAGTCACCATCGAGGACTATAAGCTGGTCTCGCCGCGCCGCGAGGACATGAAGGGCGACATGGAGTCCTTGATCCATCACTTCAAGCTCTTTACCGAGGGCTATTGCGTCCCGGAAGGCGAGATCTATGCGGCGGTGGAGCATCCCAAAGGGGAGTTCGGGATCTACCTCATCTCCGATGGCGCCAATAAACCGTACCGCGTCAAGGTCCGGGCCTCGGGTTTTGCGCACCTTGCGGGCATGGACGAGCTGGTCAAGGGCCATATGTTGGCGGACGTGGTGACGACGATCGGGACCTTGGACATCGTCTTCGGGGAGGTCGATCGGTGAGCGGGGACGCGGCAGGGGTGATCTCCGCCCGCGCCCGCGCGCATATCGACGCGTGCGTCGCGAAGTATCCGCAAGAGCGCAAGCAATCGGCGGTGCTGGCGGCCTTGAGCGAGGTCCAGCATGAAAACGGGGGTTATCTGACTACCGAGTTGATGGATGCCGTGGCCGCCTATCTCGGGATGGCGCGGATCGCGGTCTATGAGGTGGCGAGCTTCTATTCGATGTTCGAGACCAAACCCGTCGGCCGTCACAGTGTTTCGGTATGCACGAATATCTCTTGCATGCTGCGCGGGGCGGATGACATTGTCGCGCACATCGAGCGGCGGTGTGGGATCAAGACCGGTGACAGCACCTCGGATGGCCGCATTTATCTCAAGCAAGAAGAAGAATGTCTGGCGGCCTGCTGTGGCGGTCCCATGATGATGGTGGACCACAAATTCTATGAACACCTGAGCAACGACAAAGTCGACAAAATACTGGACGATCTCACGTGAGCTTACCGTTCTTCAATCAGGTTTGTTTCCGCACCCTCGAATTTGCGCAGCCGTGGAGCTTCGAGAATTATCGGCAGATCGGCGGCTACGAGGCATGGAAACGAATCTTGCGGGAGAAGATCTCCCCCCAAGACATTATCGAAGAGGTCAAAGCCTCCGGGCTGCGCGGCCGTGGGGGCGCCGGATTTCCCACCGGGCTCAAGTGGAGCTTCATGCCCAAGAACCCGAGCGGTCCGCATTACATCGTATGTAACTCGGATGAGAGCGAACCGGGAACCTGCAAGGACCGCGACATCCTGCGCTATAACCCGCACGCGCTCATAGAGGGGATGGCGATCGCCGGCTACGCGATCGGGGCGAAGGTCGGCTACAACTATATGCGCGGCGAATTCATGGACGAGCCCTGCGCGCGCTTCGATCAGGCGCTCAAGGTGGCGTATGACGCGGGTTTCCTCGGGAAGAATATCCTCGCCTCAGGAGTCGATTTCGATCTCTACAATCATCTCGGCGCAGGGGCCTATATTTGCGGCGAGGAGACGGCGTTGCTCGAGTCCCTCGAGGGCAAGAAGGGCATGCCGCGCTTTAAACCGCCGTTCCCCGCGGGGTATGGCCTCTACGGCCGGCCCACCACGATCAACAACACAGAATCGTTGGCGTCGGTGCCGAGCATCATCCTGAACGGCGCCCAATGGTTCGCCGACATCGGCAAACCCAATAACGGCGGCACCAAGTGTTTCTCCGTGACCGGCCACGTCGAACGCCCCGGCAACTTCGAGGTCCCCCTGGGCACGCCGTTCTCGGTGCTGCTCGATCTCGCGGGAGGCGTGTGGCGGGGACGCCGGCTCAAGGCGGTGATTCCCGGGGGTTCCTCGGTGCCGGTACTGCCCGGAGAGACTATGCTGGGGCTCACGATGGATTATGACGCGATCGCGAAGGCCGGATCGATGCTGGGATCCGGGGCAGTCATCGTGATGGACGATACCACGTGCATGGTCAAGGTGCTGCGGCGCATTGCACGGTTTTACTACGCCGAGTCCTGCGGCCAGTGCACGCCCTGCCGGGAAGGGACGGGTTGGCTATACCGCATGTTGACTCGCATCATCGAAGGCAAGGGCCGGGTCGAGGATCTCGCCCGACTCGATGATGTGGCCAAGAAGATCGAAGGCCGGACCATCTGCGCGCTCGGGGATGCCGCCGCGATGCCGGTGCGAAGTTTCATCAAACATTTCCAGCATGAGTTCGAGTACTATGTCGAGCATGGCAGCAGCATGGCCGAGAGCCTTCCGGGCAAGGCCGCCTAGGGAAGAATGATCAGTCCGGATATGGTCACGATCGAAGTCGATGGCAAGTCCTTGCAAGCGCGCAAGGGGGCCATGCTGATCGAGGTGACCGATGCCGCGGACATCTATGTTCCGCGGTTTTGCTACCACAAGAAACTTACCATCGCCGCCAACTGCCGGATGTGTCTGGTCGAGGTCGAGAAAGCGCCCAAACCGCTGCCAGCCTGCGCAACGCCGATCATGGACGGCATGAAGGTGTGGACGCGCTCGCCGCGCGCCCAGGAGGCCCAGAAGTCGACGATGGAGTTTCTGCTCATCAATCACCCCCTCGATTGCCCGATCTGCGACCAGGGCGGGGAATGCGAGCTGCAAGATCTCGCGATGGGCTACGGCGCGGGTATCTCGCGTTACAGCGAGGGCAAGCGGGTGGTGCAGGATAAGAACGTCGGCGCGCTTATCCAGACCGACATGACGCGCTGCATTCACTGCACACGCTGCGTGCGCTTCGGAGATGAGGTGGCCGGCGTGCGGGAGCTCGGCGCCACGGGACGTGGCGAGGATATGCAGATCGGCACCTACATCGAGCAGGCACTGGTCTCGGAACTGTCGGGGAATGTGATCGATCTGTGCCCAGTCGGCGCCCTGACCTCCAAGCCCTTCCGGTATACCGCGCGCGCTTGGGAGCTACGCCAACGCGAAGGCATCGCCCCGCACGATTCGATCGGATCGAATCTCTATCTACACGTCTCGGACAACCGGGTGCGGCGCGTCGTGCCGCGCGAAAACGAGGCGATCAATGAGGTGTGGCTCTCCGACCGTGATCGCTATAGCTACCTTGGGCTTTACAGTCCGGATCGGTTGACGGCGCCGATGATTCGGACCGACGGAGGGTGGCGTGAGGTCGATTGGGATGCGGCCTTGGACTTCGCCGCCGCCGGCTTGCGCGCCGCGGTGGATAAGCACGGCGCCGGACAGCTCGGAGCGTTGACCAGCGCGACCGCGACGACCGAAGAATGTTATCTCCTGCAGAAGCTTCTACGAGGCCTCGGCAGCAATAACATCGACCACCGTTTGCTACACAGCGATTTCAAGGACCAGGATCGGGCACCGCTCTATCCGGGCCTGGGCCAAAGCCTCGCGGAGCTCGAACGCCGCGACGCCGTGCTCTTGATCGGTTCAAATGTGCGCAAGGAGCAACCGCTGGCCAATCACCGCTTGCGTAAGACGGCGCAGCGCGGGGCGTTTATTGCTGTAATTAATCCCGTCGATTTCGATTTCAATTACACCATCGGCGCGAAGCTCATCGTCAGGCCGGCTCGCATGGTGGCGGCGTTGGCCGGGATCGCCAAGGCTCTTGTCGGAGGCTCGAAGAAATCGGTCGAACCCAAGGTGGTCGACATGCTCGCCAGTGTCAAGGTCGAGGACACTCAGCGGGCGATCGCAAAACGCTTGAAGGCTTCCGCGGCTCCCACAGTCTTATTGGGCAACCTCGCGGCCACGCACCCATGCGCCAGCTCCTTGGGCGAGCTCACCGCTGTCGTCAGTGATCTCTGCGGAGCGAAGCTCGGCTACCTGGCGGAACACGCGAATACCTGCGGGGCCTGGATCGCCGGAGCCGTGCCTCACCGCGGTCCGTTCGGGCAGCCGATCGCGCAACCGGGCTTACACGCGCAGGCGATGTTGGACCCCGGCTTGCGCGCCTATGTGTTGTTGGGCATCGAACCGGAGCTCGATTGTTGCCGTCCCGCCCAAGCGATGCACGCCCTGCGGAACGCGGAGTGCGTGGTGTCGCTGAGCGCCTACCGCACGCCGCGCATCGAAGCGTATGGCCATGCCATGCTGCCGGTTGCGATCTATGCGGAAAACACCGGTACCCTGGTGAATGCAAGCGGCGAATGGCAAGCCTTCGGCGCCGTGGTGCCGCCGCCCGGCGAGTCGCGCCCGGCGTGGAAGGTTTTGCGGGTGCTGGGGAACCGATTGGGTCTCGCGGGCTTCGACTATGCCTCAACGGATGAGATCGAGAAAGATCTGCGCGCCGGAGACGCGGGGGCTGGTGCCGTTGCTCGAGGCGAGTCCGATCTGAGCCTCGATGGGCACGCGGCCGCGGAGCTCGATCTGATCCCCTATGTGCCCGCGTACCGCGTTGATCCGCTCGTGCGGCGCGCCACGGCGCTGCAACAGACACCCGATGCCGGTGATCGGCGCCTGCACATTAACCCTAGGGTGGCGCGGCGCTTCGACCTTGCCGAAGGGGCGAACGTCAGGTTGCAAAACGGCGAGGAGGCCGTCGAGTTGTCGGTGACACTCGATGTGCGGGTGCCGGATGACTGCGTGCTCATTTACACCGCGCAGCCGGCGTTCGAAACGCTCGACGCCGGCACGGCGCCGCTGTCATTGCAGCGGCTTTAGCGACGGCGTCGGCGATGCTCGAAGTTGCGGCGGTTGAGGTCACGGGCGGCGCCGGATCGGTCCCCTGGATCATCGTCAAGATCGTCGCCATTATCCTGCCGCTCCTGCTCGGGGTGGCGTACCTGACCTTCGCGGAGCGGAAGATTATCGGCTACATCCAGGTCCGCATCGGTCCCAATCGCGTCGGGCCCCGGGGCTGGCTCCAGCCGATCGCCGATGTCGTCAAGCTGATGTTAAAAGAGGTCATCATCCCGACCGGGGCCGACCGGTTCTTGTTTTTAGCGGCGCCCATCCTGGCCCTGGCGCCGGCCTTGGCCGCCTGGGCGGTGGTTCCATTCGCCGCTGAGACGGTGCTGGCCGACATCAACGCCGGGCTCCTCTATATCCTGGCGCTGTCGTCGATGGGCGTGTATGGGATCATCATTGCCGGGTGGGCCTCGAACTCCAAGTACGCCTTCCTGGGCGCGATGCGTTCGGCGGCGCAAATGGTCTCCTATGAAATCGCGATGGGCTTCGCGCTGGTGGGCGTATTGATCGCAGCCGGAAGCTTGAATCTTGGCGACATCGTGCGGGCGCAGGACGGCGGCATTTTGACCTGGTTCTGGCTGCCATTATTGCCGTTATTCGTGATTTATTTTATCTCCGGCGTCGCGGAGACCAATCGCGCGCCTTTCGACATCGCCGAAGGCGAATCGGAAATCGTGGCCGGGTTCCACGTCGAGTATGCCGGAATGTCGTTCGCGCTTTTTTTCTTGGCCGAGTACACTAACATGATTTTGATCTCGGTCTTGGCGGCCATCATGTTCCTGGGCGGCTGGTTGTCGCCGTTCCAAGGATTCCCGCTGCTGGAGGGTTTGTTCGCGTGGGTGCCGGGGATGGCGTGGCTGCTCGCGAAGACATCGATCTTTTTGTTCCTGTTCCTATGGTTTCGCGCGACCTTTCCGCGTTACCGTTACGACCAGATCATGCGGCTTGGATGGAAGGTCTTTATTCCGATCACGATCGCGTGGCTGGTCGTCGCTGCGGTGTTAGTCATGCTCGCCGTTCCACCTTGGTTCGATTAAGTTTATGCCAGCGGTCAAAGACTACTTTAGAAGCCTGTTGCTGGGGGAGTTGCTCAAGGGCATGAAGCTCACGGGGCGTTACCTTTTCAGTCGCAAGATCACGGTCCAGTACCCGGAGGAGAAGACACCGCAATCGCCGCGTTTCCGCGGCCACCATGCCTTGCGGCGCTACCCGAACGGGGAGGAGCGCTGCATCGCCTGCAAGCTGTGCGAAGCGGTGTGCCCGGCGGTGGCCATTACCATTGAATCGGAACAACGTGCCGATGGCACCCGGCGTACGACCCGCTACGACATCGATCTAACCAAGTGCATTTTCTGCGGATTCTGCGAGGAATCGTGCCCGGTGGATGCCATCGTGGAGACGCGCTTCTTCGAGTATCACGGCGAGCAGCGCGGCGATCTGATCGTGACCAAGGAAAAGCTCCTGGCGATGGGTGATCGCTTCGAGCAGGAAATCGCCGCGGATCGGGCGCAGGACGCGATGTATCGCTGAGAGGCTGTGAATCAATTGTCATTTGACGGTAGTTCAGACACAGATATGACCGTCGGTCGAGGCGTTGAGGTAGATTTCGCATCCGAGCGGTAT